>NZ_RKHG01000001.1:313895-627790 GCF_003752415.1 Luteococcus japonicus
TGCGGAGCGCACGGAGACGGTGGCCCAGCTGATGCGGACCGCGCACTTCTGCCCGGACTCCAAGCCGGCCAGTGACCTGATGCGCGAGATGCAGCGGGACCGCAACCACGTCGTGGTCGTCGTCGACGAGTTCGGCGGCACGGCGGGTCTGGTCTCCATCGAGGACATCCTCGAGGAGATCGTCGGGGAGATCGTCGACGAGTACGACGCGGAACCCACGCACACCGAGGAGCTCGAGCCCGGTGTCTTCCGGATCTCCGCCCGGTTGCCCATCGACGAGTTGGGTGACCTGTTCGGCCTGGAGCTGGATGACGAGGACGTCGACACCGTCGGCGGCCTGATGGCCAAGCAGCTCAACGTGGTGCCGATTCCCGGCAGCGTGGTGGACTGGGAGGGCCTGCGGATCGAGGCGGAGAAGGCAGCGGGCCGCCGTCACCAGATCGACACCTGCCTCGTGCAGCGCACCCCCGAAGAAACCATCACCAGCAGTGACGAACGGATTGAGGAAGACCATGGCTGAGCGCAGCAAGGATGCCCCGGACGTGGGCCGGATGCCCACGCTCGACGAGCTGATGAGCGACGACTTCGATCCGGAGACGGACATCGACTGGACCGGGGACAAGACCTTCAAGTCTGGTTTCGCCTGTTTGGTGGGCCGTCCCAATGCGGGCAAGTCCACCCTGACCAATGCCCTGGTGGGCTCGAAGATCGCCATCACCTCCTCCAAGCCGCAGACCACCCGCCACACGGTGCGCGGGATCGTCTCCCGGGAGGATGCGCAACTGGTGCTGATCGACACTCCCGGGCTGCACAAGCCACGTACCTTGCTGGGGCAGCGGCTGAACGACCTGGTGCGCGAGACCTGGACCGAGGTGGACGTCGTCGGTGTCTGCCTTCCGGCCAACCAGCCGATCGGCCCCGGCGACACCTTCCTGGTGGGGGAGATCGCCAAGCTGCCCAAGAAGCCCAAGCTCGTCGCACTGGCCACCAAGACGGACCTGGTAAGCGGTGACGCGCTGCGCAAGCACCTGCTCGACATCCAGGGCCTGGAGGAGAAGCTGGGGATCCAGTGGGAGACCATCATCCCGTGTTCCTCCTACACCGGTGAGCAGGTCGACGTCGTCGCCGATGAGCTGGTCAAGTTGCTGCCCTACGGCCCGGCCTTCTACCTCGACGGGGAGATCACCGATGAGCCCACCGAGAGCCTGGTCAAGGAGCTGATCCGCGAGGCCGCGCTGGAGGGCGTTCGCGACGAGCTGCCGCACTCGATCACCGTCGAGATCGAGGAGATGGGTCTGCGCGAGGGCCGCCCCGAGGACCGGCCGCTGCTGGACATCTTCGCGTCGATGATCGTCGAGCGTGACTCCCAGAAGGGCATCATGATCGGCCACAAGGGGGAGCACCTCAAGGAGGTGGGCACCCGGGCCCGCCACCAGATCAGTGCCCTGCTCGGCACTCCGGTGCACCTGGACCTCAAGGTGAAGGTCCTCAAGGACTGGCAGCGGGACCCGAAGTTCCTGAACCGGTTGGGTTTCTGACCGGCGACCATTCTGTGGCACGGCCCTCGCGTCTTCCGCGGGGGCTGTGGCAGTCTCCCCGCATGAGCCACGACGTCGTGACCGAGACCTTCCACAATGCCGGCGGGATCAAGACGGGGGCGCTGGTGCGGCGGATCCACCCGACCAGCCTGTCCACCCTGGTGTGCTTCAGCGAGCCCCACGGGCTGCACCACGTGGAGTGCCGCATCGAGTTCGACGACGAGGACCCTCGTCACTGGCGGCACTACGTGATCCACGACGAGCAGAGCTTCGTCGAGCGGGACCACGAACCGGGCGACCCGGCGGATACGGTGCCGAGCCATGCCGAGTTCCTGCTGGTCCGGGACCTGCTGCACAGCGGCGAGTCCGAGGTGTCCTTCACCATCCTGGAAGAGTCCACGGGCACCATGCGGGCGGCGCGATTGGTGCACGAGGCCGACGAGGTGGGCCTCTACGTCGATGGCAAGCTGACGAACCGGCACCGTGTGGTGGGTGAAGAAGTGATCGCCAGTGACTGGAATGGTGCGGGGTCGCGCGTGGTGGAGGACCTGGACGAGGTCTTCGCCGGGCTGGACGAACTGGTCTCCCTTCGCGTTCGCAACTTTCTCAAGGGCTGACCGTTCCGGCATCCGGACAGAGATCCCACATGTCGACAACAAGCTGGCTAGAGTGACGCGCATGGCGTTCCCGAGGCACACCCTGCGCCCGCAGGCCCGACTGCTCCTTGTGTGCCGCAGCGAGGCCCGGTAAACCACCGGCCACGGCATCCTCGCTGCGGAGCGTCGTCGCGCCTGGCAATCACCCCGCAAGAATTCGAGGAGCACTCGCATGAACACCCAGACCCCCTTCGGGACCCGCCCCCAGCAGACAGTCCCGGTCCAGCAGCCCAGCCCGATGCCCTTCGGCCGCTACACGGCCTTCCAGCCCGTCGACGTGCCGGACCGCACCTGGCCGACGAAGAAGATCACCCAGGCACCCCGCTGGCTGTCCACGGACCTGCGCGACGGCAACCAGGCCCTGATCGACCCTATGACCCCCGCCCGCAAGCGCAAGATGTTCGACCTGCTGGTGAAGATGGGTTACAAGGAGATCGAGGTCGGTTTCCCGTCGGCCTCCCAGACGGACTTCGACTTCGTCCGCAGCCTGATCACCGATGACGCGATTCCGGACGACGTGCAGATCTCCGTCCTGACCCAGGCCCGTGAGGACCTGATCGAACGCACCGCGCAGAGCCTGGTGGGCGCCAAGCGGGCCAACATCCACATGTACAACGCCACCGCCGAACTCTTCCGTCGCGTGGTCTTCAAGGTGAGCGAGGCGGAGTGCATCGCGCTGGCCACCAGAGGCACCGAGATGGTGATGAAGCATGCCGAGGCGAACCTGGGCGATGTGCAGTTCGGGTACCAGTACAGCCCCGAGATCTTCACCCAGACGCCCACCGACTTCGCCGTCGAGGTGTGCAATGCGGTGGCCGACGTGTGGCAGCCCGGCGAGGGCCGGGAGATCATCTTCAACCTGCCGGCGACGGTGGAGATGAGCACCCCCAACACCTATGCCGACCAGATCGAGTACTTCGGCCGCCACATCCGCAACCGCGCGAATGTGGCCATCAGCCTGCACCCGCACAATGACCGCGGCACCGCCGTCGCGGCCACCGAACTGGGCATGATGGCCGGCGCCGACCGAGTCGAGGGCTGCCTGTTCGGGCACGGCGAGCGCACCGGCAATGTGGACCTGGTGACGCTGGGCCTGAACCTGTTCAGCCAGGGCATCGACCCGAAGATCGACTTCGGCAACATCGACGAGGTCCGCCGCACCGTGGAGTACTGCACCGGACTGCCCGTGCACCCGCGTCACCCCTACGCCGGAGACCTGGTCTACACCGCCTTCTCCGGTAGCCACCAGGACGCCATCAAGAAGGGGCTGGAGGTGCTGGAGCGGACCGCGGCCGAGCAGGGCACGACCATCCACGAGATTCCGTGGGAGGCTCCCTACCTGCCGATCGACCCGCACGACGTGGGCCGTTCCTATGAGGCGGTCATCCGCGTCAACAGCCAGTCCGGCAAGGGCGGCATGGCCTACCTGATGAAGACAGACCACAAGCTGGAGATGCCGCGCCGCCTGCAGATGGAGTTCAGCCGCGTCGTGCAGCAGCACGCCGACACCGAGGGAGGCGAGGTGAACTCCGCGCAGCTGTGGGAGATCTTCTCCGCCGAGTACCTGGAGCGCACCGAGCCGCTGCGGCTGGGGGAGACCTCGACCGCCAGCAAGGGTGGCACCCACACCATCACCGCCGAGGTCACCTGGCGGGGCGAGCAGCAGACGATCACCGGCGAGGGAAATGGCCCCGTCTCGGCCTTCGTCGACGCGCTGGGCAACCTGGGCATCGAGCTGCGGGTGCTGGACTACACCGAGCACGCGCTGACCTCCGGTGGTGACGCGAAGGCGGCGGCCTATGTCGAGTGCGAGGTGGGCCGCGACGACGACGCCCACATCGTGTGGGGTGTGGGCATCGACCCCGACATCATGACCGCCTCGCTGCAGGGCGTCGTGAGCGCAGTCAACCGGATGTGAGACAGGGCCTCGACAGGCTCGGCCGGCGTGGGGCGGACAGACCGCCCCACAGTCCCCGAGCTTGTCGAGGGGCCTCAGCCCTGCGACGCGGTGACCTCATTCGGGATCGCACCACCGAAGCGCCGGTCCCGGTTCACGTACAGTTCGACGGCCTGCCACAGGTCGCGCCGGTCGAAGTCCGGCCACAGCTGGTTCAGGAAGACCATCTCCGCGTAGGCGGACTGCCACAGCAGGAAGTTGCTGGTGCGCTGCTCACCCGACGAGCGGACGAACAGGTCCACCTCGGGGATCTCCGGGCAGTACATGTGCTGCGCGATGGTCTTCTCGGTGATCCGGTCCGGGTCGATCTTGCCCTCCTTCGCCAGGCGCGCGATCTCCCGGACGCCGTCGGCGATCTCCGCGCGGCCGCCGTAGTTGCAGCAGAACTGCAGCGTGAGCGTCGAGTTGTCCTTGCTCTGCTCCTCGGCGGCCTTGAGTTCCTTGATGACGCTCTTCCACAGCCGGGGCACCCGGCCGGCCCAGCGCACCCGCACCCCAAGCGCGTCGAACTCGTCGCGACGACGGTGGATCACGTCGCGGTTGAAGTTCATCAACCAGCGCACCTCGTCGGGGGAACGCTTCCAGTTCTCCGTGCTGAAGGCATAGGCGCTCAGATAGGGGATTCCCATCTCGATCGCGCCCTCGATCACGTCGAAGAGGCTGGCCTCGCCGCGGTTGTGGCCGTCGGTGCGCTTGAGCCCGCGCTGCTTGGCCCAACGCCCGTTGCCGTCCATCACGATGGCGACGTGCTGCGGGAGCAGCTTCTTGTCGATCACCGGAGGCGTCGCACCCGACGGGTGGGCCGAGGGGGCCTTCTTCACGGGGAACTTGGATGAGGTAGCCACCCGTCGAGCCTAGCGGTCACTCGGCGGCGGCGTCCTCCTGCGCCGAGTTCTGCATCGGTTCGCGCTGGACCACCTCGTGGGTGCCGGGCTGTTCCGGCTGGGCCCGCATCAGCTCGGTGATCTCGGCGACGACTTGCGCTCCGGGTACGCCCCAGCCCTCGCGGTAGCCGTAGATCTGGGCCAGTCCCTCATGCCCCTGGGTGCCGGGCATGATGTCGACGTCGCCCGGGCCGAGCAGCCCTGGATGGTCGACGCTGGCGGCCTCGGAGACCTTGAGCAGGTCCCGTCGCAGGGTCTGGACATAGCGGGCCAGCCGTTCGGCCTTGCTGCTGGGCGCCGATCGCCAGCATCGTCTCCCGGGCGACGTGCGCCATGTCCGCGTCCAGGGCGAAGGCAACGATGGCATTGTCCGGCAGACCCAGCTTCCCCGAGTCGATCCACACCACCCGGTCGGTCAGGTCCTTGGCGGCGAGATCTTGTAGACCTCGGTGAAGGCGACGCGGAAGGGGTAGGCGACGCTGTCGGAGAAGACCAGCGGTGCGGCGCGGTGCTGTGCTTGACCACCGGGTAGCTGGTGTTCTCCACGTCATTGTCGGTACCGAAGCCGAAGTAGTTGTTCTCGCCCTTGCTGGAGGCATAGACCGAGCGACGCTGGTCACGGCTGAAGGGGCGCTCCTCGTCGTTGCCGGTCACGATGTACTGCCGCAGCTCCGGGCCGATGGCCTCCAGTCCGTAGCGGGCGCGGGCGATGATGGGGAAGTTGCGACGCAGGGCGTGCTTGGTCTGGGCAAGGTCCTGTGCGGCTAGGGCGGCCACTGCGGCGGCGGCTCCGGCGCGGTCTTCTTCATGCTCATGCCACGATCCTCGCCCGGATTCGTGGGCCGTGGCCGGTGTGGTTCGCCCTCGGCGTGACCGCGGTGGAACAGTGTGTGAGTTCGTGTCCCTGGGGGAGCAACGAATTCACACATTGTCCGGCTAGGTAGGATTGCGGAATGCCCACCTATCGTGATGAAGCCGTCGTGCTGCGGACCCACAAGTTGGGTGAGGCAGACCGGATCATCACGATGCTCTCCCGGCAGAACGGCAAGGTCCGCGCGGTGGCCAGGGGAGTTCGCCGCACCTCGTCGAAGTTCGGCGGCAGGCTGGAACCCTTCAGCCACGTCGACATCCAGTTCGCCACCGGGCGAGCCCTGGACATCGTGGCGCAGGCGGAGAGCCTGCACGCCTTCGGGGAGCCCCTGCTGGGTGACTACGACGCCTTCTGCTGCGGCCAGGTGATGCTGGAGACGGCGGACCGGCTGGTGGCGGAGGAACGCGAACCCTCCCTGCAGCAGTACCGGCTGCTGGTCGGTGCACTGCGGGTGCTGGGTGAGGGGACCACCGACGGCCCACGCCCGGCGACGATGGTGCTGGACTCCTATCTGCTGCGCGCCCTGGCTGTGGCCGGTTACGCCCCGGCGCTGGATTCGTGTGCCCGGTGCGGTCTCGAGGGGCCCCACGAGTTCTTCAACCCTGCGGCCGGCGGCATGGTCTGCGTCGGCTGCCGCCCGCCCGGCTCGGCCCGGCCGCGGCCCGAGACCATCGGCTACCTCCAGGCCCTGCTCACCGGGGACTGGGAACAGACGCGCGACGTGGACAGCCCCCGCCATCGGGAGGGCAGCGGCCTGGTGCAGGCCTTCGTTCAGTGGCACCTGGAGCGCGGATTGCGCTCCATGCCCTATGTGGATCGTCGGGGCGGACAGCCTCAGCAGTCCGAGCAGAGGCCGAACAACTCGATCTCGTGACCCGCGTCACGGAAGCCGTGCTCGGTGGCGACGGTCTGGGCCCACTGCTCGACGAGCTTGGCGCTGATCTCGACCGTCCTGCCACACTCGCGGCAGACCAGGTGGTGGTGGTGCCCCTGCGAGCACTGCCGGTAGACCATCTCGCCGTCGTCGGTGCGGATGCCGTCCACTTCGCCTGACTCGGCCATCGCCTGCAGGGTGCGATAGACGGTGGCCAGCCCGACGGAGTCGCCCGCCTCGCGGAGCTCCTCGTGGAGCTGCTGGGCGCTGCGGAAGCCGTCGATGTCGGTGAGCAGCGCCCGGATTGCCAGGCGCTGGCGGGTGACCCGCTGGGCGGGGCGGCCCTTGGATGACGTGGTCTCAGTGCTCATCGAAGTGGTCTCCGTGGGGTGCGTGGCGGTGTCCGTCGTGCAGGTAGTCGACGTGGTCACCGTGCTGGATGGCGACGTGGTAGCCGTCGTGGCTGTGCGGTGGTTCCTCACAGATGACGTGGTCCTGTTCCTCGTGCTGCTCCTGCTCCTGACGTTCCAGGACCGCCAGCCGCCGGTGGCGCAGGGCCGTCAGCGGCCAGGTGAGCAGGAAGACGGCGATGGCGCAGACGACGATCGTGGCGCCCGAGGCGGTGTTCCAGTAGTAGGAGCCCACCGTGCCGCCGAAGGCGACCGTCGCGCCGAAGGCCATGGCACCGAAGAGGCAGGCGCGGAAGCTGATGAACAGGTTCTGCGCGGTGGCCACGGGGATCACCATCATCGCGCTGACCAGCAGCAGACCGACGGTGCGCATGCTCATGGTCACTGTCACCGCGGCCAGCACCACCACCAGCAGGTTGAGCCGGCGCACCCGCAGGCCGAGCACTCGGGAGAAGTCCTCGTCGGCGCTGACCGCGAAGAGCCTGGGCCACAGCCCGACGCAGAAGAGCACCACCAGGAGGGCGAGCACGGCCACCACCTGCACGTCCATGCTGCTCACCGTGGTGAGGGAGCCGAACAGGAATTGCGAGAGCGCGCCGGTGCCCTGGCCACCCAGGCCGGCCATCATCACGCCGGAGGCCAGACCACCGTAGAAGAGCACGGCCAGCCCGACGTCACCGGTGGCCCGGCCCTGTTGGCGCAGCAGCTCGACGGCGACCGCGCCCAGCACGCAGACGGTGATGGCCAGGGGCAGGGGAGCGGTGCCGGTCAGGAAGCTGAGTCCGACGCCCGCGACGGCGACGTGGCCCAGGCCGTCGCCCAACAGGCTGAGGCGGCGCTGGACGATGTAGGTGCCGATGGCCGGCGCCATCAGCCCGGACAGGAAGGCGGCCATCAGGGCGCGTTGCATCATCGGGAGACTGAGCATCTCGATCATCGGTTCTCCCGGACGGGTCGGCGCTCGGCGAGCAGGTGTGGCGCGGGCAGGGGTGCCTCCGGCATGGGGGCGGTGACGTGGTGGTTGTCGGCCATGCCGACGCCGGCGCGCAGTGGCCCGTCGTGGATGACGCGGCCGGTCTGCAACACGATGGAGCGGTCGATCAGGTCTTCCATCGGCCCCAGGTCGTGCAGCACCACCAGAATGCCGAGCCCTTCTTCCTTGAGTTCGCGCAGCACGCGTGCCAGGGAGCGCTGGGTGGTCATGTCGAGCCCGGCCAGTGGTTCGTCGAGGACCAGCAGTTCGGGTTCGGTGCACAGGGCGCGTGCAATCAGGGCGCGCTGCTGCTGGCCGCCGGACAGGCGCAGGAAGGGTGCCTTGCGCAGCTCGGTCAGCTTCACCCTGGCCATGGCCTGGTCGATGGCCTCGCGGTCGGCTCGTCGCTGCGGAATGAAGGGCTTGCGGTGGCCCAGCCGGCCGGTGGCGACGACTTCACCGACGGTGGCATTGGCCAGTTGCAGGCTGCCGCGCTGCGGCACGTACCCCACTCGGTGCCACTGGTGGAAGCCGCGCAGCGGGGTGCCGAACAGTCGTCGTTCGCCGGAGGAGACGGGGGCCAGCCCGAGCAGGGTGCGCACCAGTGTTGTCTTGCCGGAGCCATTGCCGCCCAGCAGGGCGATGGTCTCGCCGGGCATCACACGGGCGTTGACGCCGTGCAGGATCTCGTGGCCCTGCAGGGCGACGACGAGCTCGCGCCCCTCGATCAGGGGCACGGCGGTGGATGGGGGTTGGTTCACTTGCATCCGTTCGCGGTCTGGAGCGCGGCCAGGTTGGCGCGCTGTACGGAAATGTAGTCCTTGCCCTTGGACTGCTCGGTGATGCCCTCCAGTGGGTCCAGCACGTCGGTCTTCAGCTTGAGGTCACCGGCGATGGCCTTGGCGTGGGCGGGGGAGACCAGGGTCTCGTAGAAGATGGTGGTCACGCCGTGCTCCTTGGCGAGCTTCTGCACCTCGGCGATCCGGGCCGGGGAAGGGTCGGACTCGGCGGCGAGGCCCGAGATGCCGATCTGGGTCAGTCCGTAGGCCTTGGCCAGGTAGCCGAAGGCGGCGTGGGAGGTGATGAACTCCTTGCGCTGACAGGTCTTCAGGCCGTCCTCGAAGGACTTGTCCAGCTGGGTCAGCTGGGCGGTGAGGTCCTCGCTCCGGGTCTTGAAGATGGCGGCGTGCTCGGCATCCACCTCGCCGAGCCTGCTGCTGACGGCCTGGGAGATCTTGACCATGTTCTGGGGGTCCAACCAGACGTGCGGATCGGTGCCCCCGTGGTCGTGTTCGGCGTGCTCCTCGGCGCTCTCGCCCTCATGCTCATGTTCGTGCTCGCCGGCCTCGCTGCTGGCAGCCAGCGGGACGACGGTGCTCACGTCGACCACGTTCTTGGGCTGGGCCTGCTCGACGGCCTTGTCCACCGAGGCCTGGAAGCCCTTCTGGTAGACCACGACGTCGGCGCCGGACAGCGATGCCACCTGCTTGGCGGTGAGCTCCAGGTCGTGCGGTTCGGAACCCGGGGCCGTGAGGGTGGTGACATCTGCCCGGTCCCCGGCCACCTGCTCGGCGACGTACTGCAGCGGGTAGAAGGCGGTGACCACCTTCAGCCGGTCGCCTTCTGCGCCTGTTCCAGCGTCCGTCGAGGAGGTGCCGCAGGCCGTGGTGGCGAGCAGGATTCCGGAGGCGACGAGGGCTGTGGCTGCACGAGCGAGGTGGTTCATGAGAATGATTCTCGCATTAGATGAGAACAGTTCGCCAATTGACGTGCCCCAGGTGGGCAGGGAAGTCCCCCGGAGTCCCTGGACCGCTACATTTCCGGCATGACATCCGCGGTGCGCTGCCTCGCCCTGGCCCTCGTGGCCGGACTGGCCCCCTCTTCTCCCTGACGCTCCAGGATGCCGTCACGAGCGTCAGTGTGGTGCCGAACGGACCACACTCGAACCACCGGTCGACAGGGCAGTGATGGGAGGCAACGCCATGCTGGCGTGCATGTGGTTCTACCTCCTGGCGCTGTGTGTGGTGCTCGGCCGACGGGTACTGCTGGACTCTGACGAGGGCAAGCTCTCGCGGTGGCTCGTCACGGGGGCGGAGGCTCTGGGTGCTGCGGCGTTGCTTGACGGCAGTGGGGTGATGACGAATGAGGCCCTGGCGATGGACGGGGGCGATGGACGGGGGAGCCGTGTGGGCGATCACGCTGGTGGGAAGCCTGCTCCTGGTCGAGATGGCGCATCCCCCCGGCGTCACCTCCTAGGCTGTCCGACGTGATCGTGATCAACCGCTTCCGGGTCCCCGTCCACGAGCGCGACGGATTCCGCGCGCAGGCGGACGTCGCTGTCGAGCTCCTGCGCAGCCGCCCTGGCCTGCTGTCGCTGGACCTCGTGCTCAACCTCGACGACGAGGAGCTGTGGAGCCTGGTCACCCGCTGGGAGAACGTCGGGGCCTACCGCAACGCACTGGGTGGTTACGAGGCCAAGATGGCACTCACCCCGCTGCTCAGCCGCGTCGTCGACGAGCCCAGCGCCTACGCGGATCCGGACGAGGTGGGTTGGAACCTTCCACGCAGTCTGTGACCGGCCCGCGTCGAGGGGCGGGAAGGCCGCACCGACCCGATAGGGTGGCCGCAGCGTGAACGCCCGCACTGTGCGGTGCTGCGCGAAACCCGGCACCCTCCAGGCGTCGGGTCCAATGAGGACTTGGAGAAATTGAAGTGGCACCCAGCACACTCGACAACGTGATCAGCCTGTGCAAGCGACGGGGGTTCGTCTTCCCCTGTGGCGAGATCTACGGCGGCACCCGCGCCGCCTGGGACTACGGACCCCTGGGCGTGGAGCTCAAGGAGAACATCAAGAAGCAGTGGTGGCGCTACATGGTCACCGGCCGCGACGACGTCGCCGGCCTGGACAGCTCCATCATCCTGCCCAAGCAGGTCTGGGTCGCCTCGGGTCACGTCGGTGTCTTCACCGATCCGCTGACCGAGTGCCTGTCCTGCCACAAGCGTTTCCGCGCCGACCACCTCGAGGAGGACTTCGAGGCCAAGCACGGCCGGCTTCCGGAGAACCAGACCGAGGTCAACTGCCCCAACTGTGGCAACAAGGGCCAGTGGACCGAGCCCCGCGACTTCAACATGATGCTAAAGACCCACCTGGGCGTCCTGGAGGACGAGTCCGGCCTGCACTACCTGCGCCCCGAGACCGCGCAGGGCATCTTCGTGAACTTCAAGAATGTCGTGCAGTCCAGCCGTCGCAAGCCGCCCTTCGGCATCGGCCAGATCGGCAAGAGCTTCCGCAACGAGATCACGCCCGGCAACTTCATCTTCCGCACCCGCGAGTTCGAGCAGATGGAGATGGAGTTCTTCGTCAAGCCCGGCACCGACGAGGACTGGCACCAGTACTGGATTGACCAGCGCACCGACTGGTACGTCGGCCTGGGCATCGACCGCGACAACCTGCGTCACTACGAACACCCGCAGGAGAAGCTCTCCCACTACTCCAAGCGCACCGTCGACATCGAGTACAAGTTCGGCTTCGCCGGAAGCGACTGGGGCGAGCTGGAGGGCATCGCGAACCGCACGGACTTCGACCTGAAGACCCACTCGGAGCACTCGGGCGTGGACCTGAGCTACTTCGACCAGGCCGCGGGCGAGAAGTACGTGCCCTACGTGATCGAGCCGGCCGCCGGTCTGACGCGTTCGCTGATGGCCTTCATGGTGGAGGCCTACACCGAGGACGAGGCCCCCAACACCAAGGGTGGCGTGGACAAGCGGACCGTGCTGAAGCTGGACCACCGTCTGGCCCCGGTCAAGGCCGCCGTGCTGCCGCTGAGCCGCAACGAGGCCCTGTCGCCGAAGGCGCGTGACCTGGCCGCCCAGCTGCGCAAGAACTGGAATGTGGACTTCGACGACGCCCAGGCGATCGGCAAGCGTTACCGCCGTCAGGACGAGATCGGTACCCCGTACTGCATCACCGTCGACTTCGACACCCTCGAGGACAATGCGGTCACCATCCGTGAGCGCGACACGATGCAGCAGGAGCGCGTCGCGCTCGACCAGGTGGAGGGCTACCTCGCCCAGCGCCTGATCGGCTGCTGAGTCCCGAGGTCCAAGAGGCACGATCCCCGAGGCTCAGTCACGATCCCCGAGCCTGTCGAGGGGAGACAACGGCGCCGCACCCCGAACAGGGTGCGGCGCCGTTGCGTCTGTGTCGGGTCAGGAACTGCTCGAGCCGGCCCAGGCGCTGCTCTGCTCCTTGCGTCGAATCAGGTCCAAGGCGATCACGGCCACCGGTCTGGACGGTGAGGTGCTTGTTGAACAGGGTGAACTGCTTGATCACCTCCGCGAAGCGGTTGCCGTCCGGGCCCAGCAGGTCAAAGGTGTCCCGGCCGAAGTTCGGGACGTCGTCGACGACCATCACCTGCGTGCCGTCCGGCTCCGCCACGGTCAGCTGGCGGGTGCCCATGATCGCACGGGACAGCCCGGAACCCTGGGTGAGGATCTGGCCCACGGGCTGGCCCTGGGCGTCGAAGATCTGGAAGTCATTGCGCAGGAAGCTGGTCACCTGGTCGATGACCAGCACGTCATGGTCGAGGAGGCTCATGCCTCCATGGTGGCACCGGGACGGTCCAAGACCTGCTGGGTGATGTGGTCGGCAATCGGCATGGCGGAGGTGGCTGCTGGTGAGGGCGCATTGCAGACGTGCAGCATCCGTGGCGTCTGCAGGAAGTGGAAGTCCTCCACCATGCTCCCGTCGGCACGCACCGCCTGGGCACGGATGCCGGGCGGGTAGGGGCCCAGGTCCGCGGTGGTCAACGACGGGCAGTACTTCTGGACACGCTTGAGGTAGCTGGGCTTGACCAGCGAATCCCATTGCTCCTTCAATCCGGTGCCCAGCATGGTGCGTGCGAGCTTCCAGAAGCCCGGGAAGCGGACGAAGTCTGCAACATCGCCCGGACTGACCGACAGCTTGGGATAGCCCTCTCGGGCGAATCCCATCACCGCATTCGGGCCCACCGTGACGCTGCCGTCCATCATCGGTGTCAGGTGGACACCGAGGAAGGGCAGGTCCGGGTCCGGCACCGGGTAGATCAGGGCATCGACGATGTGATGGTGCTGCGCGGCCAACTGGTAGTACTCGCCGCGGAAGGGCACCATCTGGAAGTCCGGCTCCAGCCCCGCCATCCGCGCCAACCGGTCCGCCTGGATACCACCGCACACCACGAGCTGACGGGCGTAGACACGCTCGGCCTGCTGGCCGTCGGGTCCGGCCAGGTCCACCGAGACCTCGCTGAGGGACTCGTGGATGCCCACGACGGGAGTGGCCAGCCGCACCTGCCCACCCAGTCCAGCGATCTTCTCGGCCATCTTCTGGCACACCTGGCGGTAGTCCACGATGCCGGTCTGCTTGACGACGATGGCCCCCAGCCCCACCACGTGCGGCTCTCGTCGGCGCAGCTCGTCGCCGTCGATCAACTCGACGTCCAGCTCGTTGCGCTGCGCCCGCTCGAACAGGGCGTGCATCCGCTCCACCTCCACCGGGGAGGTGGCGACGATCAGCTTGCCGGTGTTGCGGTAGGGGATGTCGTTCGCGTCGCAGAAGTCCCGCGTCCACTGGGCCCCCTGCTTGCAGAACAGGGCCTTCTTGGAGCCCGGTGTGTAGTACACGCCCGCGTGGATGACGCCCGAGTTGTGCCCGGTCTGGTGGGCGGCAACCGTCGCCTCCTTCTCCACCACCAGGACCGACGATCCGGGACGCTTCTCCAACAGGGTCAGTGCAGTGGCCAGCCCGACGATGCCGCCGCCAACCACCAGGTGTTCCCACACGGCCGGGGTGCTCATGGGGGTGCTCATGCCCCGGCGACCGGGAACATGGCGTCCTGCTCTGCCCGCAGCTGGTCCGCCAGCCTGCCGTCGGGCACCTGCACGTCCCCGTAGGAGATGACCTCGTCCTTGGCGATGTCACGGGTCAGCACACAACCCTCGGCCAGGCCGAGGGGAAGCAGGTTCTCCGTGCGCTGGACCGAGGCCTTCTCACACACGCCGTAGTAGTCGTAGCCGCCCTTGGCGTCCAGCGCCTGTCCCGCCTTCAGGTCACGCTTGGCCATCGGGACCACCTCGACCCGCGGCCCATCGGGCAACGGCTTGATGCAGGCATCACCCAGCAGCATCGCGCGGGCGATGGTGTTGGGCACCTCGAAGTGGCACAGGTGGTAGGGCGTGTAGAAGGGGTAGAGCGGTCCCTCGCCCAGCTTGTACAGGTTCAGGTAGTGCTGCTGCTTGGGGTCGTCATGGCTTGCCAGCACGTAGACGCCGGGCCCGGGCCTGGCCTTGACGACGTAGTCCACGGCGCCGCCCAGGGCCTGCAGCTCGTCGAGGTCGTACATCCCGGTCAGTTCGTCGACGTGGCCCTCGTGGTCGCGTCCCAGGCAGCCGCGTCGGTGCACGGACAAGCCCGCCGCATTGGCCACCAGGGCCTGCTCGACGCTGACCTTGGTGCCGTCGGCGAAGGAGGTGACCATGTGGGGATCCTGGCCCCACTTGCGGGCGAAGCCCTCCTGGGTGGTGGGGTTGCGGTACTCGTCCTGCAGCCCCTTGATGTTGCCGGCCACCAGGGGCCGCAGGCCCAGCCCGCGCACGAAGCGGATCAGGTTCATCTGTACGCCGGGCTGGTCACCGTCCATGCCGGTGTACACGACGCCGGCAGCCTCGGCCCTGTGGCAGAGGATGCTGCCCAGGGTGGCATCCACCTCGGCATTCATCAGCACCAGGTGCTTGCCGTTCTCGATCGCGGACAGGGCCAGTTCGGCGCCGAAGAAGACCGAGCCGGTGGCGTCCACCACCACGTCGACCTGGTCGGAGCCGGTCAGGGCCGTGTGGTCGTCGATGACGGCCACCTTTCCCCGTCGCGCGGCGTCGGAGACGGCCGAGGCATTGTCCGCGTCGATGATGTCCCCGGCGGCGTAGCCGGCAAAGTCCAGCGCGGCGTGTGCCTTCTCACGAGAGCGGGCGAAGACGGCGGTGATCACCATGCCGGGCACGTCGTGGTGGATGTGGTGCATCATGCCGCGGGCCATGAAGCCGGGGCCGACGACGCCCACGCGGATGGGCTTGCGGGCCGTCTGGGCGCGCAGCAGCAGGTTGTCGGTGATGATCATGCGAAGGGCTTCCCGTCCCAGTCCGGCCAGGTGCGGTCCTTGTCGCTGATGACGGTGACCTCGCCGGGCCACTGCAGGTTGAAGGCCGGGTCATCCCAGCGCTGACCGCGTTCCAGTTCCGGCGCGTACCAGTCGGAGACCTGGTAGGTGACCAGGGTGTCGTCGCTCATCGTCAGGTAGCCGTGTCCGCAGTTGGCCGGGATCCACAGCGCCCGGTGGTTCTCCTCGGACAGCTCCACCATGGCATGGCTGCCGTAGGTGGGGGAGTCCTCGCGCAGGTCGAGGCAGCAGTCGACGATGGTGCCCTTGTGGCAGGTGACCAGCTTTCCCTCGGCGGAGGGGGCGATCTGGCGGTGCATGCCGCGCATGGTGCCCTTGGCGTGGTTGGTCGACATGTTCGCCTGGACGAACTGCGTGGGCAGGCCGTGCTCGGCGAACTCCTTGGCGTCGAAGGTACGGGCGAAGAAGCCACGGTCATCGGTGAAGGGCGCGATGTCGATGATCCAGCAGCCGTCCACCTCGGTGGGGGTCCACTTCATGGTCAGAACTCCTTCTTGGTCCAGAACAGCTCGGGGGTGACCTGCTTGGTCTGGAGCAGGTACTCGATCTGCTTGAGGCGGGTGTGTCCGCGGCCGGTGAAGATCTCGGGAGTCAGCTGGATGACCCCGAAGACCTCGTGCAGCTGCTTGGCCCCGGCGGCCAGGTCCCAGTCCGTGGAGTAGCCCAGGGTGTCGGTGATCTTGTCGAAGTTCACCCGGTAGGAGCGGTTGTCCGCGCTCGGCTCCCCGAAGGTCAGCTCGCAGCCGGTGAACTCCTGCGCGACGGTCTCGGCGATCTGGCGGACGGTGTAGTTCTGGTCATTGGAGCCCACATTGAAGACCTCGGAGTGCACCTTCTCCACCGGCGCATCCAGCACCGCACGGATGGCCTTGGCGATGTCCAGGCCGTGCACCATGGGACGCCAGGGCGTGCCGTCGGAGGTCATCGCGATCTTGCCGGTGGTCCAGGCCAAACCGGACAGGTTGTTCAGCACGATGTCGAAGCGCTGGCGCGGGGAGGCGCCGTAGGCCGTCGAGTTGCGCAGTGCCGTGGGGTGGAAGCCGTCGTCGGCCATCGTCCACAGGTCCATCTCGGTGAGCACCTTGCACTTGGCATAGGCCGTCTGGGGGTTGACCTCGCTGGTCTCGTCGGCGACGCCCTCGGCCACGCCATAGGCGGAGCAGGAGGACATGTAGACGAAGCGCTCCACACCGGCCTGCTTGGCCATCTGCGCGACGTGCACCGAGCCCTTGTGGTTGATGTCGTAGGTGATGGGCCCGACGAGGTCGCCCGTCGGGTCATTGCTCAGCTCGGCCATCGCGACGACGGCGTCGAAGCCCTCGCAGTCCTCGACGGTGAGCTCACGCATGTCCTTCTTGATGGTCCGGGGCGTCATGGACACGCCGTTGTAGAGCCATCCGAAGTTGTAGAAGCCGGTGTCCAGCCCCACCACCTCGTGCCCCTCTGCTGCCAGGGTGGGTGCCAGCAGGCAGCCCAGGTAGCCGTCGGTTCCCGTCACCAGGATCTTCATGTCCTTCACCACACCTTCCAGGGCGCGACGCCGTCGGCCCAGAGCTTCTCGAGTTTGTTGCGGTCCTGCAGCGTGTCCATCGGTTGCCAGAATCCTTCGTGCTTGTAGGCATTCAGCTGGCCGTCGAGGGCCAGCTTGCGCAGCGGTTCCTGCTCCCAGACCGTGGAGTCATCGGTGATGTAGTCAATGGCACCGGGCTCCAGCACGAAGTAGCCGCCGTTGATCCAGGCGCCGTCACCATCGGGCTTCTCCTGGAAGCTGGTGATGGTCGTCTCGCACTTGCCCAGGGTGATGGCGCCGAAGCGGCCCGGTGGCTGCACGACGGTCATGGTGGCCAACTTGCCCTGCTTGCGGTGGAAGTCGATGGAGGCGGTGATGTCCACGTCGCTGACACCGTCGCCGTAGGTGAAGCAGAAGCTCTCGTCTCCGATGTAGTCACGCACCCGCAGCAGGCGGCCGCCGGTCATGGACTTGCCGCCGGTGTGCACCACGGTCACCTTCCACGGCAGCTCCGCACGCTTGTGGACCGTGCGCTCGCCGGTTGCCAGGTCGAAGGTGACATCGGCATATCGGACGGCGAAGTTGGCGAACCAGTCCTTGATGACGGTTCCCTTGTAGCCGGCGCACACGATGAATTCCTCGATGCCGTGTGCGGCGTACTCCTGCATGATGTGGAAGAGCACCGGACGCCCGCCAATTTCCACCATGGGTTTTGGCTTGGTGCCCGTTTCTTCACTGAGACGGGTCCCCAAACCCCCCGCCAACAAGACTGCCTTCATGGTCAGATCCCCCGATCCTCGCGGCCTGTCACCGATACCGCGGTGACGTCACAGAGCCACCATATGCAAGGAAGGAGTCGGATTTCCCACACTGGTCCGGGCATGTGATGGACTGTTCCGTGTACACGGAGGTCCGGCCCATGCCGGACATCGGAAGCACACAAGAACGTGTTTGACTAGGGAAAACAGGGGGATTCATGGCCGCAGTCACGGTTGTCATGCCGACCTATCTGAGGCAGGAGTACCTGCCGCGGGCCATCGAGTCACTGCTGGCCCAAGAGTTCAAGGACTTCACAGCTTTGATCTGTGACAACGCGAATTCCGAAACCACACGCCGCTATGTGGAAAGCCTGCATGATGACCGGTTGGTCTATATTCCGCGCGAAAAAAATCTCGGCCTGGTGCGTAATTCGCTGAATGGATTCGAGGCGGCCCAGACGGAGTTCGTGACCAAGCTGGACGACGACGATGAATTCGAACCCACCTACCTGAAGCGTTGCGTGGAGGCGCTGCGGGCCCACCCGGAGGCAAGCTTCGCCTTCACCGACATGCGGTGGATCGGCCCCAAGGGTGAACCCCTGGACGCGGTGCAGCAGCAGCAGGACGAGTCCCATGGTTTCGCCCAGCTGCACGAAGGCATCTACCGGCCACTGAACACCTTGCTTGTGCACGGAGTGGTGGCCCTCAACGCCACGGTCCTGCGCACCTCGGCGGTGGACTGGGCAGCGCTACGGGAGGACACCGAAACGGCCTTCGACCTGCACATCCTGCTGGAGGCAGCCCGCGGTGGGGCGGGGGCGTGGCACGTCGCCGAACGTCTGGTGCGCTACCGCGTGCACCCCACCACGGACTCGGCCACCAACTACGCCCGCCAGCTGCGCGGCCGCCTGGTGGCGCTGGAGGATGCACTCCCGGACGCCGCGGCCTTCGACCGCCCAGCACTGCACGCTGCGCTGCAGCAGACCGCGATGACCCTGGCCCGGGTAGAGCTCGTCAAGGGTCATCCCGGCGCCTCACGGGCAGCGCTTCGCCCCGTGCTGCGCGACGGTGTCAACCCGGCCATCGTCCGGCTGGCCGTGCTGGGTGCCCTGCCCGCCCGGGTGAGCCAAGGCCTGATGGAGCGCCGCGAGGCGCAGTGGCAGAAGCGTCACGGCATGGGGCCTGTCGACCCACCCAGGCCGAGCTGAGTTCCTTGCGGTGGCTCAGATCTGGGTGGAGTAGACGAGCAGCTCCGAGCCCTCTTCACCGTCGTCGGGCGCAGCGAACATCGTCAGGCTGTCACCGTTGGCCTCGAATGCCACGGGGTTGCGGGTGACCACGTGCTTGTTGTTGCTGAAGACCTGGACGGGGACCTCGTTGATGAGGCTTCCGCTGCGGATGTCCAGCAGGGCGATGCCGCCGAGCTCGAAGGGCTTGCCGTCGGCGTCCTTCAGGCCGGTGATGCCGGTGCAGATCATGGTGCCGGCACCGGAGTACTCGCAGTCCTGGTAGTCCACCATCGCCGACGGGTTGCTCATCTCGTCCACGAGCCGCCCCTTCTTGAAGGTCAGGAATTCGCGGCTGCCCCAGGTGACGGCGGCAATCTTGCGATGTTTGCGGTCGTTCACCACGCCACCCACGTGGTCGTCGGCACGGAACTCCTCGCGCACCCGGTAGGTGTCCGGGTCGATGGTGTAGACGATCGACTTGCTGTGCGGGCGGTACTCGGCCACCGGGACCCACACCTTGCGGCCGTCGAAGTCGATGCCACCGGGGTGGTAGATGTCGCCCTCGCCCAGCACGATGTCCTTGACCAGCTTGCCGTCGCGGGTGACGACGAAGACGTGTCCACGTCCCTTGCCCGCAGTGCGGTCCATGCCATCGACCGGTGCCGGGTGCTTCACGGTGGGTTCGAGGATCTCGACGCTGGAGATCCAGATGTGGTCGCCGACCACGCTCATGCCCTGCATGTGGAAGGTGTCGAAGTCCAGCTTGAGGCTGGCGGTCTGGGTCCACGCATTGCCGCGGGTGAGCTGCCCGACGGCGATGGCCTCGGGGTCGAGGCGGTCCTGGCCGGCGGTGGCCATCGGGGCCGCCGTCAATGTGGTGGCCGTCGCGACGACGGTGGCGAGGGCAAGACCAAGACGCTGGGAGCGCTTCATGGGGGTACTCCATTCTTCGTGTGGGGTTCCATGAAGCTATGGCCGAGAGGTGAAGGGAATGGGGACGGGAATTGGCCCCAGTGGGCCATCCGCATGAATCCTCGTCCACGCTGGCTCACATGCACTCTGGCCTTTGACGTCTGCGGAGGCCTAGACTCACCACAGTTAGTTTTGCGCCGACAGGAATACGTCCAATGGAGGATGCCGTGACAGCACAGGCCCAACTCGTTCTCGAGAACCCCACGACCTGTGTGGTGGTCGACAGTCCCGACGGTGCGCTGCCCCGCATCATCCACTGGGGTGCCGGCCTGGGCCCCCTCGACGAGAAGCTCGTCCGGGAACTGGTGGCCGCCCAGGCGCCCGTCCACATGCACAACGGCCAGCCCGACGAGGGATTCGCCCTGGCCCTGCTCCCCGAGCAGTGGCGTGGCTGGTACGGGCATCCCGGCATCAGCGGGTCCCGCGACGGCACGGCATGGGCACCCCGCTTCGTCGTCCAGCGGATCGAACTGGACGGCAAGCCGGTCAGCGGTTTCGTCGCGGCGGCCGAGGGAACCGTCGTCTGGCATGCCGTCGACGTGGACTGCGGCCTGGCGCTCGCCCTGACCCTGGAACTGACCCCCTCGGGACTGGTGCGCGCCCGCGCCGAGGTGACCAATACCGGTGAGGGTGGCTACCAGCTCGACGAGCTGCTGATCGCCATGCCGGTTCCCGCCCGCGCCACCGAGATCCTCGACTTCGCCGGCCGCTGGGGCAAGGAGCGGGTGCCGCAACGTACCCCGCTGCATGTCGGAAGCCACTGGCGCGAGGGACGTCACGGCCGCACCGGTGCTGATTCGGCCTTCGTGCTGCACCTCGGAGAGCCAGGCTTCGGCTTCTCCTCCGGGGATGTCTGGGCGGTCCACACCGGCTGGAGCGGCAACCACGTCCACTATGCGGAGAAGAGCCTGATCGGCGACCAGGTGATCGGTGGCGGCGAGCTGCTGCTGCCCGGCGAGGTCGTGCTGGCAACGGGGGAGAGCTACACCAGTCCGTGGATCCACTTCAGCCACGGCACCGGACTCGACGCCGTCGCCCACCTCCACCACGACTACCTGCGCGCCACGCACCCCGTCGATCCCCAGCGTCCCGTCACCCTGAACGTCTGGGAGGCCGTCTACTTCGACCACGACGCGGACCGGCTCAAGGACCTGGCGCACCGTGCCGCGAAGCTCGGCATCGAGCGCTATGTGCTGGACGACGGCTGGTTCGGCTCTCGTCGCGACGACTTCTCCGGCCTGGGTGACTGGGTGGTCAGCACCGAGGTCTGGCCGCAGGGCCTGCATCCCCTGGTGGACGAGGTGACGGGTCTGGGCATGCAGTTCGGCCTGTGGTTCGAGCCCGAGATGGTCAACCCGGACTCGGACCTGGCCCGCGCCCATCCCGAATGGGTGATGCAGGTGCCCGGCCGCACCCCCTTGGAGGCCCGCCACCAGTGGGTGTTGAACCTGGGGATCCCAGGTGCCTATGCCCACGTCCGGGACCAGATGATGGCGCTGCTGGACGAGTACGACATCTCCTACATCAAGTGGGACCACAACCGTGACCTGTTGGATGCCGGCACATCGCCCGACGGGCGCCCCGGTGTGCACGAGCAGACGCTGTCCTTCTACCGGCTGGTGGACGAGCTCAAGGCCGCCCACCCCGGCCTGGAGATCGAGTCCTGCAGCTCGGGTGGAGCCCGGATCGATCTCGAGGTGATGCAGCACTGTGACCGCGTCTGGGTCAGCGACAACATCGACCCCACGGACCGGCAGCAGATGATGCGCTGGACCACCCAGCTGCTCCCACCCGAGATGCTCGGTTCGCACATCGCCTCGGGGGCCTCGCACACCACCGGCCGCCACCACGACATCAACTACCGTGCGGCGACGGCGGTCTTCGGGCACCTGGGCGTCGAGTGGGACCTCGCGAAGGCCACCGACGAGGAACTGCGCCAGCTGGGGGAGTGGATCGCCTGGTACAAGCAGCACCGCGGACTGCTCAATGCCGGACGGCTGGTGCGTGTGGATGTTCCCCAGGCCAGCGGGGGTGACGTCTTCCTGCATGGCGTCGTGGGGGAGGATGCTGCCATCTTCGCGTGGACCTCGTTGGTCACCACCGCCACCTGGAGCCTGGGTGCCATTCGGCTGCCTGGGCTGGATCCCGAGGCCACCTACCGGGTCGAGCACCTCGGTCTGACGGTGACGCAGGGGCCCGGCATGCACGCGGAGCCGGTGGAGATGACAGGGCGGATGCTGGCCACCGTCGGGCTGCGGGCTCCCGTGGTGCTTCCCGAGCGGACCAGGATCCTCACTGTGACGCGGGTGGAGTGATTGACGGAGGGTTAGTTCCATGATGAAATGAAGCCATCGTCAGAGCTGACGATCCCTGTTGACGAAGGAGTCGACGATGGCTTCGCCCCATCCCGCCCCACCCTCCGAACTGCGCCACTCGCGCCGCAAGGATGACACCGGCCTGGCGCTGGCATTCATCGCGCCAGCCCTGGTCGGTTTCCTGGTCTTCCTGCTGTGGCCCACGCTTCGTGGCATCTACCTCAGCTTCACCACGTTCAACCTGCTCACCCCGCCGGAGTTCGTCGGCCTCGACAACTATGCGCGGATGTTCCACGACCCGATCTTCTGGAATGCCGCCATGGTCACCGTCGAGTACGTCGCGATCAACATCGGCATCCAGACGGTGCTCGCGCTGCTGATCGCCGTCCTGATGGACCGGCTCACCAAGTCCACCTTCGTGCGCGGTGTGGTGCTGACGCCCTACCTTGTCTCCAATGTGGTGGCCGCCATGGTCTTCCTGTGGATCCTCGACTCCCAGCTGGGCATCTTCAACGAATTCCTGACCTGGGTCGGGGCGGACCGGATCCCCTTCCTCACCGACGAGAGGTGGGTGATCCCCACCATCGCCCTGATCAATGTGTGGCGTCACATGGGCTACACCGCACTGCTGATCTTCGCCGGTCTGCAGACGATCCCCCCGAGCGCCTACGAGGCCGCCAAGGTGGACGGCGCCAGCGAATGGAAGATGTTCTGGAAGATCACCATGCCGCTGCTGCGCCCCATCCTTGCGCTGGTGCTGATCATGACGGTGATCGGCTCCTTCCAGGTCTTCGACTCCGTCGCCGTCACCACCGGTGGCGGGCCCGTGAACTCCTCGCGGGTGCTGCAGCTCTACATCTACGACATGGCCTTCGGACGCTTCCAGTTCGGCTATGCCTCGGCCCTCTCGGTCGCCCTCCTGGTGATCCTGCTGGTCATCACCATCATCCAGTACCGGCTCACCCGCGCCGGCCAGACCGACCTGAACTGAGAGGAGTCAGAACATGTCCAAGTTCTCCTTCGGCAAGGTCCTCGCCTGGACGGCGATGGCGCTGATCATCATTGCCTCGCTCTTCCCCTTCTACTGGATCCTGCGCACGGCCCTGAGCACCAACCCGTCGCTGGTCCAGCAGCCCACCAAACTGCTGCCCCCGGAGATGAGCCTCGACGGCTTCCGGCGCGTCTTCGGCACCCAGAGCGGCGACGCCGCGATCGCCGCCGGAGGATCGGGCCAAGAGATCAACTTCTGGGCCTACCTGCGCAACTCCGTGGTGGTCGCCACCCTGGTCACCGTCGGCCAGGTGCTCTTCTCCGCGATGGCCGCCTACGCCTTCAGCCGGCTGCAGTGGAAGGGCCGCTCCTTCTTCTACGGCCTCTTCCTGGCGGGCCTGATGGTCCCGACCATCTTCACCTTCCTGCCCAACTTCGTGCTGATCAAGCAGCTGGGACTGTTGGACAGCGTCTTCGGCATCGCCTTGCCGAGCATGCTCATGACGCCCTTCGCGGTCTTCTTCCTGCGCCAGTTCTTCGCGAACATCCCCACGGAACTGGAGGAGGCGGCGCTGTTTGGACGGCTCCAGCAAGATCCGAAACTTCTTCACCCTGATCCTGCCGATGAGCGCCGCACCCCTCGCGACGCTGTCGATCCTGACCTACATCGCCGCATGGAATGACTACTTCTGGCCCCTGATGGTCAGCTACACCGACAAGTCCCGGGTGCTGACCGTCGGTCTGGGGATCTTCCGGTCCCAGACGCCGCAGACGGGCCCCGACTGGGCCGGTCTGATGGCTGCCACCCTGGTGGCCGCGCTGCCGATGCTGCTGCTCTTCGCGGCCTTCGCCAAGCGCATCGTCAACTCCATCGGCTTCAGCGGAATCAAGTGAGGTGCCCACGATGAACCCCAACAAGTACGGCAAGAAGCTGCTGGCCAGCGCCCTGGCCGCGGTCACCGCCTTTGGGTTGACGCTGTCCGGCTGCAGCAGCAGCTCCAGCGACGACGACACGACGATGTCCTCGTCGGCCAATGTCATCGACTACTGGCTGTGGGACTCCGCCCAGCAGCCCGGCTACCAGAAGTGTGCCGACGGCTTCGCCAAGGCCAATCCGGGGCTGAGCGTCAAGATCACCCAGATGGGCTGGGACGACTACTGGAGCAAGCTGACCGCCGGCTTCGTGGCCGACCAGGCCCCCGACGTGTTCACCAACCACCTGGGCAAGTACGCCCAGTTCGTGGACCTCGGTGTGCTGCTGCCGCTGGATGACCTCGAGGCCACCAAGGACATCAACTCCGACGACTTCCAGGAGGGGCTCGGAGACCTGTGGAAGGGTCAGGACGGCAAGCGATACGGCGCCCCGAAGGACTGGGACACCATCGGCTACTTCTACGACAAGTTGGTCACCGATGCCGCCGGCCTCACCACCGAGCAGCTGGGCAAGCTCACCTGGAATCCCGACGACGGGGGGACCTTCGAGAAGGCCATCGCCCACCTCACCGTCGACGTGAACGGCAAGCGGGGTGACGAGCCCGGCTTCGACAAGGACAAGGTCAAGGTCTACGGACTG
Source organism: Luteococcus japonicus (assembly GCF_003752415.1). Classification (NCBI taxonomy): domain Bacteria; kingdom Bacillati; phylum Actinomycetota; class Actinomycetes; order Propionibacteriales; family Propionibacteriaceae; genus Luteococcus; species Luteococcus japonicus. Next base: position 338,617 of record NZ_RKHG01000001.1, read on the forward strand.
GCCAGCGACGGTGCCGGTGGCGGCAACTTCGGGCAGACCCAGTGGGGCGCCTATGCCGCCTCGCACGGTTGGGCTCCCACGGACAAGAACCCGTGGGGCACGAAGTTCCGGATGGATGACCCCACCTTCCAGAAGACCGTGGCCTGGTACTACGGCCTGGCGGACAAGGGCTTCATGCCCAAGTACGAGACCTTCGGCAAGGACACCGGCTCCTACGCCCAGTTCGCGGCCGGCAAGGCAGCGCTGGCCATGAACGGCTCCTGGATGATCTCCAGCTTCCAGGGGATGAAGGGGATCGACCTGCACGTCGCCCCCACTCCCATCGGACCCAGCGGCCACCGGGCCAGCCCCTTCAATGGTCTGGCCGACTCGGTGACGCGCTTCACGGACAACCGGGAGGGTTCGGCCAAGTGGGTGGCCTACATGGCCAGCGACGAGTGCCAGAACATCATCGGCGCTTCCGGCGTGGTCTTCCCGGCCCGCAAGAAGGGGACCGAGATCTCCCTGGAGACCCGCAAGAAGGCCGGTCTGGACGTGAGCGCCTTCACCGAACACGTCGAGAAGGGCACCACACAGCAGCAGGTGGTGATCCAGAATGCCGCCGATGTCACCGCCCTGATGGAGCCCGAGTTCGACGCGCAGTTCATCGGATCACACTCCGCGGGTGACCTGACCAAGCTCAATGAGCAGTTGAACACACTGTTCGAGATCACCGCCAAGTAGTCTGCGTCCGTGAACGATCTCGACGGCCTCGACCCGACCTCGCGGCGCGTGGCCCTGGCGGTGCTCCGCCAGGGCCCGGTCTCGCGGGCCGACCTGTGCGGGATGCTCGGGCTGTCTGCGCCCAGCCTTACCCGGCTGACCAAGCCGCTGCTGGCCAGCGGCCTGCTCAAGCAGGGGGATCCGGTGGCCCCGACCACCACGGGCCGTCCCGCGCTGCCGCTGGACGTGGCAGCGGAGCGGGCCCACTTCGTGGGGGCCAAGTTCATCCCGGGAGAGCTTCACCTGGTGCTCACGGACCTCAAGGGACGCGTCCTCGAGCGTCGGACGGCGACGGGTGACTACTCCTCGCCCGAGGTGGCGGTCCGGGAACTTGCCACCGAGCTGCGGCGCCTGACGACGACGGATCCCGCCGGGATCGGGGTCAGCCTCGGTGCCAGCGTCACAGAGGCCGGCGAGGTGCAGGGTGTCTGGTTCATGGGGTGGCCCTCGGTCGCCCTGCAGGGGATGGTCGCACAAGCGTGTGGGCTGCCGTGTGTCGTGGAGAACGACGTGAACGCCTTCACCCTGGCCGAGCACTGGTTCGGCTTTGGGCGTGGCAGCCGGGACTTCGCCGTGCTGACGATCGGCGCGGGTGTCGGGCTGGGCCTGGTCTGCGGCGACGAATTGGTCCGCGGCCACGAGGGGAGGGCCGGCATGATCGGCGCCCTGACCCTGGCAGACGGACGGCGCGTGCACGAGGTGGTGGAGACCAGCCACGTCGAGGCCCGCCTGTCCGAGGCGGGGGACGAGGGCCGTGATGCCATCCTCGACGACGTCGCCCAGGCCATCGGCCAGATGGTGGGACAGGCATGCCTGGTCAGCGCCCCGGAGCGGGTCCTGGTCTCCGGCGAGGGCGCGGCGCTGCTCCTCGGACACGAGGAGGCGCTGCGCGACGGGCTGGCCCGCTATGCGGACCTGCCCGCCGACGCGCTGCGCATCGAGGCGCTGGGCTTCGACGAGTGGGCGCGCGGATCGGCCGCGATGGCGATCCGCGCCCACCTCACCTGAGCTTGCTGCGCAGGATCTCGATGATCCGGGGGCGAAGCGTCGACACGCTGACCACCTCGTCGATGGATCCCACCTCCACCGCGCGGTGCACATTGTGCACGGCGTCGAACTCCCCGGCGACGGTGGAGATCATCTCGGCGCGCACCTCTTCCCGCAGTTCCGCGAGCTCCGCCTGCAGCGGCACCTTGCCGGCCTCGTCGGCCTGCGCGATGCGCTGCTTGAGCTCCACCAGACGAGCATCCGCCTCGACGCGTCGGGACACGTCACGGGCGAAGACGACGGCGGCCGCGGGGGCCCCGCCGATCACCGAGGCGTAGGAGCCCTCCAGCGCCAGGACCGTCATGTCGTCGTTCAGCGCCTTGGAGAAGACCACGAAGGCGCCGCCGTGGTAACGGCTGATCACGATGAAGACGATCGGGCCTTCGAAGTTGACCATCGCCCGGCCGATCTCGGCGCCGTACTCCAACTGCAGGTTGCGCATGGACTCCGGGGAGCCGTCGAAGCCGGACAGGTTGGCCAGCACCACCACGGGGCGGTTGCCGGAGGCCGCATTGATGGCGCGGGCGGTCTTCTTGGAGGAGCGGGGGAACAGGGTGCCACCGGTGAAGGAGTCCGGGCCGTCGGCCGGGAGGTAGCCGGCCCGGGGCGTGGGCTTGGACTCGATGCCGATCAGGGTGCTCGGCAGGCCACCGATGGTGGTGTCGAAGACCACGGAGGTGTCTGCATTGGCCATCGTCGCCCACCGTTCCAGCGGCTCATGGTCGGCGTCCGCGACGGCCCGCATCACGGTGCGGATGTCGAAGGGCTTCTTGCGTTCCGGGTTCTTGTCCGTGCTGAAGATCTCCGCCACGGTGGCGAAGTCGCTTCCCTCACAGGAGTGCGGGGTGGTGCCGACGTCGCGGCCGTCCTCGTCCTGGGTGGGGATCTCCCGAGGGCGTGACTCGCCGGGCGCGACGTAGCTGTGCTCGTAGTGACGCATCAGGACCTGCTGGGCGCCGGCCAGGTCGCTGGCCCAGTACTGGGCCTGGCCATTGGGGCCCATGATCCGGTCGTAGCCGCCGATGCCGTGGTTGTCCTCGGCGGAGACACCACCGGAGAAGTCCAGCGACTGCTTGCCGGTGAGCACCATCGCGCTGTCCGGGGTCATCACCAGGATGCCCTTGGTGTGCATCAGCATGGTGGCCTCGGCATTCCAATAGGGCTGGGCACCGACATTGATGCCCGCGACGATCACATTGATCTCGCCGCCGTCCTGGGTGAAGTTCACGATCCGGCGCAGGGCGTGGGCCACGGCGTCCATGTTCTCCGTGCCGGACTCCATCGAGATCCGCGCCCCGGAGGACAGGGTGAACCAGTCGACGGGCAGCTGCTCGCGTTCGGCCAGGTCGATGGCGGCGACGATCCGGTCCGCCTCCGCGCCGCCGATGGAGCCCAGCGACTTCAGTGGGTCTCCGAAGAGCACGATCCGGCGCACGCCCTCGGGGTGGATGGGCGTGGGGGTGGAGACGTCGGCGACGATGATGCCGGCCGTGTTGAGGCCGTGCTCGCGATTGACCGGCACCAGGGCGCCGGACTCGTCGAGGTCCAGCTCGACGGCCGTGCCGCGTGAACTCGACACCAGGCCGAAGAGCTCGTAGGGATAGACCAGGCCGCGGCGACGGGCGCGCAGCACCTTCTCGTCGTAGGCGCTGACCGGGGCCAGCGGGTCGGTGGCCGGGTCCTGGATCTGGAAGCGGACGCCGAAACCCGGCTGCAGGCTGAAACGCACCACCGTCGGGACCGGCGGGGTTCCGGGAGTGCGGGTCACCGTGGCCTGGATCCTGACCTCGGTGATGCCGGCGTCGGCTGTGAGCGGTGCCAGGGTGCGCTCCAGCTGACGAAGGTTGCGCAGGTCGACGTCGTGCTCGCCCCAGATGTGGATCCAGACGTGGTTGTGGTCCAGCTCGCCCTTGCGGGCACCGGCGCGGGCGCGACGGATGGCGTCGGTGGCATTGATCAGGGCCCGCTCCAGGTGCGGCATGCCCGTGACCTTGCCGTCCTCGTCGCGCAGGATGGACAGGCGCCTGACCTGGGCGAGGGCGACCAGCCTCACGTCGTCGGCATTGGTGGTGGCTGTGGCCTTCAGCAGCACGGTGCTGCCCGGGGCCTCGAGGCGTTCCAGGTCGAAGTTCGCCAGTCGCCACAGGTTGAGCTGGCGGCCGACCATCGGGTGGTGACCGCGCTGGATGCGCTCCTCCGTGAGGCCCGCGGAGCCGGGGCGCAATGTCAGGTACTCGACGCTTCCCTCGTGCAGGGGCAGGACACTGACCACCAGGCGACGCAGGCCGGTGACGAAGGCCATCTGGTCGGCTCGTGCGATGAGTTCGGCGGCGAGTGCGTCACCCGTCGTGGCTTCCTCTGCCGTCAGGTACAGATCGAGAACGGCGTCCTGGCCGTCCGAGCGCTCCGTGACCAGCGACGCGATCACGGACTCCAGCGAGGACCCCGGACGGAATTCCTCCAGGGCAGCGATCACCGAGACCAGTCGCGTGGGCTGCTCGTCGATCACGTAGTCGGCGGTGACCACGCCGTGGCCCTCGACGGTGCTCTCGGTCAGGTTCGTGAGGTCGTGCCCGCGGTAGTGGCGCTGGGTGAGGATGCCGAGCAGTGGCTCCTCGGCCGTGGCGCGGCGGGTGGGGTCGACGCCCAGGAAGCCGACCAGGCGGTCCGGGGCGGAGACGAGTTCCTCCGCCACGGCCTGACGGGTCGGGCCTTCGGGCAGGGCGTGCAGGTGGCCGAGCAGCTCGGGCACCTGGGCCAGGGCTGTGGCCTGCTGCGCATCCAGGGCCGGCTTGTCGAACCAGGCGAAGCGGATGCTCCTGGCCAGGTCTCCGATCCGCGGGAAACGACGCTGGGTGGCAATGACCAGACGGTCCAGGATGGCGCGGGTCTCGGCTCCGGCCTCTCGGGGACGGTCCATGGCCGCCCACTGCTGGAGGATCCCGGTGACCACCTGGAGAGCCGGTGTCCAGCGCTGCTGGAGCAGGAAGAGCCGGAAGACAGCCTCCTCGAGGTCTTCCGTGTGGTCCAGGCCGGCGACGCCGTAGTGGGCCATCACGGCAGTGAGGCGGTCGGCGAACTCCTCGGGCAACTGCTCGCGTTCCACGTCGAGGCTGTGCAGGTAGCGCTGGAAGAACTCCCGGGTGGTGTGCACCCGGTCGGCGGTACGCCCCGGAGCGTCATCGGCGTGGGTGCGGTCCGGCTGGTTGCGGTGCAGCTCGACGACGTCGGCGAAGACAGCCAGTAGACGGGCCTCTGCGGCGACGGTCTGCTCGTCGGCGGTGCGCAGATCCAGGTATCGGGTCAGTGGCACTGCCGGGTCGTCCGGGTCGGTGTCGAAGCCGAGCACCACCTGACGCAGGGCGGTCCGGGCGGTGTCGGGGCAGTTGATCGCCGCGGCATCGGCGGGCAGGTCCAGTGCGACGCCCGTGTCCTGGGGCGTCTCGTCGCTGGGTTCGGCCAGCGGTTCCAGACGGGCCAGAGGAGCGCCGGTCTCCACCTGGGTGCCGGCGCGCACGGCGATCTCCTTGACGCGGGCCGCGAAGGGGGCGGTGATGATGGTCTCCATCTTCATGGACTCCAGCACCAGGACGCGGTCACCGGCGTTGACCACGGCGCCCTCCTGGACGGGGGTGGCGACGACCAGGGCGGGGGCCTGACTGCGCAGCACGCCGCCCTCGTCGCGGCTGACGCGATGGGTCTGGCCATCGACCTCGAGGGTCTGCACCGGGCCGGGGGCGCCGAGCAGGACCCGGTGGACCCGCTCGCCGATCACGAGGCGGGCCGTGAACTCGTCCTGCCGGGTGAACTCGGCCACGACTGTGGGGGCATCACCGCTGCTGCCCAGCCGGACCTCGAACTCGTGCGGGCCCATCCGCAAGACCTGCACGTGATGGGTGGTGCCGCGCAGCTTCAGTTCCGCCGGGCGCCCGAGCTCGTGGTTGGCCAGCGGGCGGCCGCGGCGCGCGGTGTCGAGGAATCGGGCACGCTCGACGTTCTCGGCGGCGAGGTAGGCCTCGATGCCGGCAACCACCAGGGCGGCGCCCGAGTGGGTGCTGCGCTGCAGGCCACCGGCTGCACGGGTGCGGTCGATCCAGCCGGTGTCGGCCCAACCGTCGGGGCCCGTGCCGTCGACCACGGCGGGCTGGTCGAGCAGTTCCAGGATGAAGGACTTGTTCGTCGTGCCGCCGTCGATGACCACCTGGGTGTCGGCCATGGCGCGGCGCAGGCGGCCGAGGGCTTCGGTGCGGGTTGAGCCGTAGGCGATGATCTTGGCGATCATGGAGTCGAAGTCGGCGGGGATGGTGTCTCCGGCCTCGACTCCGGTGTCGACGCGGATGCCCGGCCCCTGGGGCAGGACCAGGTGCTGGATCAGGCCCGGTGCTGGGGCGAAGTCACGGTCGGGGTCCTCGGCATTGAGCCTGGCCTCGATGGCATGGCCGATCTCGGCGGGCTTGTCACCGGTGAGGGTGCCGCCGATGGCCACGCGCAGCTGCAGCTTGACCAGGTCGGTACGGGTGGTCACCTCGGTGATCGGGTGCTCCACCTGCAGCCGGGTGTTCACCTCGAGGAAGGCGAACAACTCGTCGGTGGGTTGGTAGAGGAATTCGACGGTGCAGGCGCCCCGGTAGCCGACGCGGACCGCGAGTCGTTCGGCGCTGGCCTTGACCTCGGCGGCCTTCTCCGGGCTGAGCAGGGGAGACGCGGACTCCTCGATGACCTTCTGGTTGCGGCGCTGCACGGTGCAGTCACGCACACCAAGGGCCCAGGCGTTCTGGCCGTCGCTGATCACCTGCACCTCGATGTGCCGGGCGCCGGTGACCAGGCTCTCCAGGAAGACGGTGCCGGAACCGAAGGCGCGTTCGGCCTCGCCGCGGGTGCGGTCGAAGACATCGGTGAGGTCTGCGTCGCAGGTCACCTTCTGGATGCCACGGCCGCCACCGCCGGCGGTGGCCTTCAGCATCAGGGGGTAGCCGATCCGGTTGGCCACCGAGAGCGCATCATCGAGGGTGTCGACGGCGCCCTGGCTCCACGGCGCGACGGGGACTCCTACCTCCTCGGCGATCAGCTTCGAGCCAATCTTGTCGCCCAGCTGGCGCATGGCCTCGGCGCTCGGCCCGACGAAGGTGATGCCGAGCTTGGTGCAAAGGTCCGCGAAGGCGGGATCCTCGGCGACGAAGCCCCAGCCGACCCATGCGGCGTCGGCGCGGGTCTGGACCAGGGCCTGCTCAAGCCTGGCCATGTCGATGTAGGGGCGGGTGCCAGCCGGTCCGAGGTCGTGGGCGATGTCCGCCTCCCGGACGAACATGGCATGGGCCTCGCCGGTGGTGTGCAGGGCAATGACCTCGATGGCCGGCCGCTCGGGGTGCTCCGCGTTGAGCTCCCGCACCGCGTGGATCAGGCGCATCGCGGCCTCGCCGCGGTTGATGATGGCGAGGCGGTGGATGCTGGTGGCCTGGGTCGGGATGCTCATGCGCGCAGTCGTCCTTTGTCGTGGGATTGCCGTTCATGGCGACGCTAGTCCTGTGGGCCACCACAATGCGGCAACGATTTGCGCAGAGTCCCGAGGGTCTCCTTGGTGGGATTCCTACAAATGGGATTCCTGCAGATGGGATTCCTACAGATGGGATTCCTGCAGATGGGATTCCTGCAGATGGGATTCCTGCAGATGGGATTCCTGCAGATGGGATTCCTACAGATGGGGCTCGGTGGTCAGCCATCCATGACGCAGCATGCGGCCGAGTCGGGGTTCGGGATTCGAGGGCTGTGCCGCAGTGGCCCAGGTGGTTGCCAGGACGGACAGGAAGAGGTCACGGCCCGTGATCTCGCTCCGTGCCTGTCCGGCCTCCTGGACGGGCGCCAGGAAGCTCGACGTCGTCTCGATCACCCGTTCGCAGGTGGTTCCGAGCGGGGTGCCGGTGGCGTCGAGTGCCGCGCGCAGTGGAGCTGGGAGCCCTTCATAGGCACGCATCCATCCGGCGATGGCATCCAACCATTCGTCCAGGGCGCGCTGCGGATCATGGTCCTGGTGGGTGATTCGTTGGGCCTCGCGGGCCAGGTCGGGGCGGTGTTCCTCGAGGACGGCGGCGACGAGGTCCTCGCGGGTGGGGAAGTGGCGGTACAAGGTTCCAGCGCCGACGCCGGCGGCCTTGGCGATGGCGTCGAGCGGGGCCTCGAGTCCATTCTGGGCGAAGGCGGCACGGGCGGCATCGATGATCTTTGCTCGGTTGCGTTGCACATCGCGTCGTGGGGCGCGCGTGGTGGCGTCGGCGTTCAAGAGGCCCTCCCGGTTGAAATATGGAGACACTCTCCGTATCGTTGATGCGGAGAAGGTCTCCACATCATAGCCGGAAGGTCACCATGCACTCCGATCCCACCCCACAGCTCCTGCGGAAGGCCTTTCGGAGCGTGCCCACCGGCGTCGTGCTGGTCGCGGCCGAACGCGCGGACCAACCGGTGGGGAAGACCTGGACCACGAGATCGCGTCGGATGGGGGCGTTCTCACGGTCGGCGCGCTCCAGGGCTGCCGGGAGGGCGCCGATGGACAAGTCCGTGCCGTAGCAAGGGGTGCCGGGCTGCTGACGCCACGACTCGGCCAGGGTGCCGGCGTCATGCGCCGTGAAGCCGGTGGCCTCCACGAGCTCCATCGCGACCTTCTTGTCCTCTTCGCGGTCTGCGGCCACGGGAAGTGCGAGGCGTTCGGGGTCGCCACTGGGGCGTCCGTTGCTGGCCAAGGAGGCGGAGCCGATGCAGTTCCACGCCTTGACCACGGGGCGTCCCAGCTGTTCGCCCACCCACACGCTCTCGACGGTGTCGGCTGGCACAAAGCCCTCACCATCGCGTTGCGGGTAGAAGTTGGAGGTGTCGACGACGGTCGTTCGCTCCGGCAAGGAGGCAACCAGCGGCGCCAGCTTCGGGATGGCGCTCAGCGGCACCGAGAGCACGAGCACGTCCACATCCTTCGCTGCCTCCTCTGCCGTGCCGGCAACTGCCCCGCTGGTGAGCAGCTCCGCCTCGATGGTCTCAGGACCGCGCGAGTTGGCGACTGTGACGCGGTGACCCGCGGCGCTGAGCTTGCGCACGAGGCTGGCGCCGATGTTTCCGGTTCCGATGATGCCGATCTTCATGCGAAGTCATTCCTAGGGGGTGGGCGATGGGGAAGCCGTGAAGAGTTCCCACATCGAGACTATCCACTTCGAGCCTGCCACGTCCGGCAAGGCATCGGCAGATTCCGCCTCAGGCGGTCATGCGGTGGCGTCGGCGCTCACCCGTTCCAGCCACTTCGACCCCCGAGCTGTCCCTTCGACCCCCGTGCACGGGGGTCAGAGCAGCATGGAGGGGGTCGGAGCAGTAGTGCGGGCAATCCCAGCAGGCACAGCCCGCTGGCGGCGTAGAGGGGCAGACCCCAAGGGGAGTGGGCTGCACCGGTGGTCAGGTAGGTGTCGGCGAGCGCCATTCCCGGGCCGACCGAGGCGAGCCAGTGGGCGGGCGCGGCCAGGACGCCCAGCAGCAGGAAGGAGATTGCATCGGCTCAAGGGTCTCGACGGTGCCGTCGCCAACACGCCCTCAGGGCGGCCCTCGCGAGTGCGATTCCCTGCCCGGAGATGCCCAAGACCACCGCGACCTCCAATGATTCGCCCGCGGCGGCCACCTCTTGATGGATCTGCGCAAGGGAACGTCCCGGAACCGTGGCCAGCGGGTTGGGCACAAGGTTATGCACGACGGACCACAAGGCCAGCAGTACGATCCCAGTGCATCCGACCATGGGGGTCTTGCAAGCTCTCATGATTCGACGCTGGGCGAGGGCCGGCCGTGCTGGATCAGCCTGTGGACCCTGAGCCATCCGTCTGCTGTCCAGCTGAGGCCGCGCGTAGCGTGATGCGGTTATGTCAGGGCTCGCAACTACAGTTGGTCCGGCCATCACCCTGGTGGACACAGCCCATTTCTTGAAAGCGAGCCCGTGAGCGTCTATCCGCCCCTTCGCCTGTCGGCACCCAGCAGGACCGATGCCGTCGTCGTCGACACGCCCGTGGTCCTGGCTCCGATGGCCGGCATCACCAACCGCGCCTTCCGGCAGTTGTGCGCCGAACAGGGCGCAGGTCTGTACGTGTGCGAGATGCTCACCAGCCGCGGCATCGTCATCCAGGACCGCAAGACCCAGAAGATGCTCGGCTTTGCGCCCAATGAGGTGGTGCGCAGCGTCCAGACCTATGGTGTTGATCCGGAGATGGTGGCCCGCGCCACCCACGTCCTGTGTGACCAGTACGGCGTGAACCACGTGGACCTGAACTTCGGCTGCCCGGTGCCGAAGGTGACCCGTAAGGGTGGCGGCGGAGCACTTCCGTGGAAGCAGGACCGCTTCCGCGCCATCCTGCGGGCCGTGGTCAAGGCGGCCGACAGCTACGGCGTCCCGGTGACGATGAAGACCCGCAAGGGCATCGACGACGACCACCTGTACTACCTCGACGCGGGACGCATCGCCCAGCAGGAGGGCGTCGCCGCCATCTGCCTGCATGCCCGCACCGTGGGTGGGGCCTACTCCGGACAGGCCGACTGGGACGCGATCGCCCGCCTGGTGGAGCACGTCGACATCCCGGTACTGGGCAATGGCGACATCTGGGAGGCCAGTGACGCGATGCGGATGATGGCCCAGACCGGTGCCGCCGGCGTCGAGGTGGGCCGCGGCTGCCTGGGCCGGCCGTGGCTCTTCCGCGACCTTGCCGACGCCTTCGCGGGCCGCGAGACCCAGCACAAGCCGACGCTGGGTGAGGTGGCGGCCATGGTGCGCCGCCACGGTGAACTCCTGGCTGAGATCATGGGCGAGAAGTACGGCCTGACCGATCTGCGCAAGCACATGGCCTGGTACTTCAAGGGCTTCCCGGTGGGTGGTGACCTGCGGCACCAGCTGGCGATGATCAGTGACTTCGAGACCTTCGATGCCCTGCTCGCCCAGCTGGACCACGAGGCGCCCTTCCCGGAGATGGAGCTGGGCAAGCCCCGTGGCCGGCAGGGGACCCCGCGGGCCAAGGTGATCCTGCCCTACGGCTGGTACGACGACACGAACGGCCTGGACCTCGAACTCGACGAGGACGACGCCGCAGGTTCGGGAGGCTGACAGACGCATGTGCACCGACGATCCCACCAGGGCCGCTGAGCAGGCCTCCACGGTCACCGAGCCTGTCGAGGTGATGCCCCGGGCCAAGGCCTGGGCCACCACCATGCACGGGCACGAGGGCGATGACTTCATCCAGGCCCATACGGACTCCCATGCCCGGATGGGGACTGGTCCCGTGCTGGGCCGGGAGTCCCGGGAGGAACGTGAGGCCATGCTGCTGCGGCCGGGCGCGACCCTCGCCAGGGGGGCGGGGGACCGAGTCATCACCGAGGAACCAGACTCGGAACGCACCTGCTTCGAGCGCGACCGCGACCGGATCGTCCACTCCCCGGCCTTCCGACGGCTGGCCGGCAAGACCCAAGTGGTCGTCTACCCGACCGACCACCAGCGCACTCGTCTCACCCACGCCATCGAGGTGGCCCAGGTGGCCACCTCCATCGCTCGCGGCTTGGGGGCCAATGTGTCATTGGCCGACGCGATCGCACTGGGACACGACTGCGGCCACGGGCCGGGCGGACATGCCTCCGAGGATGCCTTCGACGCCTTCATCCCCGAGGGCTATGACCATGGCCCGTGGGGAGCCGACGTCGTCCTGACCGGCCTGAACCTCTGCTCCCAGACCCTCGACGGGATCCGCAATCACTCGTGGAGCCGCCCCGCACCGGCAACCATCGAGGGGGAGATCGTCAGCTGGAGCGACCGAATCGCCTACTGCGCGCACGACCTGGAGGACGCGATCCACGCCGGCATCGTCGCGCTGGAGGACTTGCCGAAGGACGTCGCCGCCATCGCGGGAATCGGCCGTCGGGCGCAGTTGGGTACCTTCATCCGGGCTGTGGTTCGCACCACGAATGCCACGGGAAGCGTCGGGATGGACCCGGAGACCGCCCGCGCCCTGGCCAGTCTGCGGCGCTTCAACTACGAGCGGATCTACACCCGACCGGACTCGGTGGCCCAGTCGCACGCCGTCGTCGAGGTGCTGCACGGTTTGGTCGAAGCCTATGTGAAGCGTCCGGAGCTGATGCCTCAGGACTATCGCTGGGACGACGTCATCCGTGGAGCCGTCACCTATGTGGGTGGCATGACGGACCGTTTCGCGTTCGACCAGGCCGAGCACCTGCTGGGGTGGAGCAAGGACCGCCTGCCCCGCGGCATCGGCCGGGGCATCTGAGGCTCGACCACCACTTGACCCGCCGCGTGTTGCACCGGTGTGGTTCGCACTAGCGTGGAGCCTGCACGGGAGGCCCGTGCAGGCTGCGCACGGGGGGTGAGGATGGCCGAAGCCAAGAAGAAGCCGGTGGATCCGACGCTGGTCATCGTGCTGCTCGTCTGTGTCATCGTCGGCATGGTCCAGGGCGCGCGCGGCGTGGTCCGAGGGGCCTCCGCCGGATGGTACCGGGCCAGCGCCGTGGCCGTCGAGAATGTCGAGACCTTCACCGGGAGCCTGCGGGTCAGCACGTCGGCCTGCAAGGACACCGCCGGGCTGGACCAGGTGCGCTACCAGGTGGAGGACCGTACGGGCCGCGAGGTGTCCCGCCAGGAGGACGCGTTCGTGGCAGGGCGAGCCCGTCAGGAGGCCAGTGTCGGCAAGAACCTTCCGGCTGGCAGGTACACGGTGACGGTCAGCTGCCTCAGCGACGGCAAGCCCACCGGACAGGCCGAGAGCACGAACGTCACGGTCGGCAAGAACTCCAAGAACTCCAAGGCCTCCACAGAGGGCCGACGCCCCAGCGGTCTGCCCCACACCGGAAACTGACTCACACGTGAAGGCGCTCCCGCAGGTCTGCGGGCAGCAGGAGGCCCCGCTGCATCAGCTCATTGGCCATCACGACGGTGACGCTCTGACCGGCCATGATCCCCACCAGCACGAGTACCTGCGCGGCCCCGGCCTGGAGGGCGGAGCCACCGCCGAGCAGCACGCCGACGAAGGCGCCGGGCAGGGTCACCAGTCCCACGGTGCGCGTCGTGTCGAGGTTGGGCACCAGAGCCTCGCGGGCGGTGCTCTCGGTGACCAGTTTGATGGCCTCGGGCCGCTGCAGGCCGATGGACAGTGCCGCCTCATAGCCGGGGAAGTTCTCCCGCAGACAGGCGAACTGGCGCCGGCCGAAGAGCGTGTGGGCGGTCATCATGTTCCCAATCACGATGCCCGCGATCGGCACCAGCGCCGCACCACTGAAGGGCGAGGTACCGGTGCCGAAGATGATTGCCAGTACCGGCACGACGCCGCAGAGCATCGCCAGTGCCGTCCACGGCCAGGCATTGCCGGCGGCGGTCCGCTTGACGGTGGTGCGCACGGCGACGGCGAACATCAGCAGGCAGAAGAGGCTCGCAGCCCACAGGTGTTGGAGGCAGAAGACGATCACGACCGAGACGGCCGCCAGTTGCAGTGCGGCACGGGAGGCCGCCACCACCACATCGCCTTCCTGCTTGTAGCCGCCGCGAAGTGAGCTGAGCACGGCCACTGTCACCAGCAGCACCAGGGCGAGGCCCAGCTGCCAGTCAAGGTTCACGATCACCGGACCATTCTAGGGGTCGGGGCCCTCGTCTGGCCGGGATAGGATGCCTGCCATGGCTGGGAGGATCAACGACGAGGACATTGCGCTGGTCCGGGAACGCGCCCGCATCGACGACGTCGTGAGTTCCCATGTCACCCTCAAACCGGCCGGTGGCGGCTCCCTGAAGGGCCTGTGCCCCTTCCACGACGAGAAGACCCCCAGCTTCCAGGTCACTCCCGCCCGCGGCTTCTACTACTGCTTCGGATGCGGTGAGGGTGGCGATTCCATCACCTTCCTGCAGAAGGTCAGCAACCTGTCCTTCACCGAGTCCGTCCAGCAACTGGCGGACCGCACGGGCGTCCAGTTGCGCATCAGCGATGACGGGGGTCCGCGTCATGAGCCGGGTCTGCGGGTTCGGATCATGGAGGCCAACAGTGCCGCTTCCGAGTTCTACTCGCGCCAGCTGCTGGCGCCGGGAGCACTGGCCGCGCGGCAGATGCTGGACGGACGCGGTTTCGACCGTGCGGCAGCGGAGCACTTCGGCGTCGGGTATGCCCCGCGTGGTGGTCGCGACCTGAAGAACCACCTGAACCGGCTGGGATTCAAGGATGCCGAGCTGGTCAAGGCCGGACTCATCCGGGAACACGGCCACGACTTCTTCCAGGGGCGCGTGCTGTGGCCCATCCGTGACTCCGGGTCCGCGGTGCTCGGCTTCGGGGCTCGCAAGCTCTTCGACGATGACCGGATGCCCGCCAAGTACCTGAACACCCCGGAGACCCCGGTCTACAAGAAGTCCCACGTCCTCTACGGGCTGGACCTTGCCAGGCGCCAGATCGGCAAGAAGTCCCAGGCCGTCGTCGTCGAGGGTTACACCGACGTGATGGCGGCGCACCTGTCGGGGGTGGACACCGCGGTCGCCTCCTGCGGTACGGCCTTCGGTGACGACCACGCGCGGATGCTGCAGCGGCTGATGGGCAACCAGGGCGCCTTCTCCGGCGAGGTCATTTTCACCTTCGACGGTGACCAGGCCGGGCAGAATGCCGCGCTCAAGGTCTTCAGCGGCGACCAGAACTTCATCGCCCAGACCTATGTCGCCATCGAACCCTCCGGGCTGGACCCGTGTGACCTGCGCCTGCAGCAGGGCGAGGCCGCGGTGCGGGAACTCGTCGGACGACGGGTCCCGCTGTACCGCTTCGTGATGGAGAACACCCTCAAGGGCTATGACCTGGACCGGGTGGACGGCCGGCTGCAGGCCTTGCGTGCTGCGGCACCCCTGGTCAGCTCCATTCGTGACACCTCCCTCGTCAACGGCTACCTGCGCGAGCTCGCCTCGATGCTGGGTATGGACGTGGACGAGGTGCGCTCCGAGGTCACCAGGGCGGCGCGTCGCAAGGCCAATGAGAAGAGCGAGCCCCGGCATCGCACACCCGTGGTGGACGAGCCCGTGGAGCCGCAGTCACAGCCGGCCCAGGGCCTGCCCTGGCCGGACCCAGCCGACCGGGCACTGGGAGTGGAGCGCGGCACGTTGAAGTTGATGCTGCAGCACCCGACCTTGTTCGACACCGCCTGGGACGGGGTGCAGCCTGACGACTTCACCCACCCCGCCTACCGAGCCGTCTTCGAGTCGATCCTGCGGGTGCCGTGGCAGCCCGACCGCTGGGCGGACAAGGTGCAGGAGGCCACCACCGACGAGGTGGCGCGGCAACTGGAGATCGCCCTGCTCGTCGAACCCGTGCTGAGGACGCCGGACGAGGCCTACGCCACCTCCTATGCGGCACGTGTCCAGCTGCTGCGCATCGACCGCGACATCAAGGACCTGAAGTCCCGGCTGCAGCGCACCAATCCGGTGGACCAGGCCAGCGAGCACAAGCAGATGTTCTCCGCCCTCCTGGAGCTGGAGGTGCGCCGCAAGCAGCTGCAGCTCGTCTCCCTCGGCGCCCCCGACTGAACCCGGGAATCTCCACGCTCACACGGATGCCCGATTCGGACAGTGTGTGCACAAGTAGGTGTTGTCCGAATGCGGACTCCACATTGGCCAGCTGCCTGGCTCGGCGACGCACCGAGCGCGCAAGGCTCGGGCCATGGGATTCAATGTGATGAGCGATCGTGACCTGCCCGACGTCCTCAACGCCGAGCAGGAGGTGGAGTTGTGCCACGCAATCGAGGCGGGGGTCGTTGCTGGGGCGGCACTGGCCGGAATGATGCCGTGGCCACGGCACGCGACGCGCGCCGAGCTGGTGGTCCTCGTGCAGCAGGGCCGCACGGCATGGGAGGAGTTCATCCTGGCCAACCTCAAGATGGTGGCGATGCTTGCCGGGGGAGCGGCCCGCCGCAGTCAGGTCAACCACGAGGAACTCTTCCAGGAAGGCTGTCTGGGCCTCGCCCAGGCCCTGATGCGCTTCGACGCCTCGCAGGGAGTGCGCTTCTCCACCTACGGCCTGCCCTGGGTCCGCAACAGTGTGCTCACCCACCTGGCGCGTCGCGGCGGCCAGTCCGATTCGCCGGTCTGGCGAGCGCGGCAGGCCAGGGCCCTCAGGAGACGTCAGACGGAACTGGAATCTGGTGCCGGTCATCCGGTCAGCCTTGCGGAGGCGGCGGCCAGCATGGGCCGGGATGCCGCCTGGGCCCGGCTGATGACCTCAGACGGCCAACGGCTGCCGCTGGAGGATGCGCACCTGCTGCGGGAAGCAATCGTGCCGTCGGCCAGTGAATGCCTGGAGGCAACATTGTTCGAAAGGCCCGCGTGGCTGGCCGATCTGGGAAGCCAGGAAGCCACGGTGATCGCCCTGCGCTACGGGCTGGACGACGGGATCGAACGCGAGTACCCGCAGGTTGCCCGACGGATGGGCTGCTCCGTGAGCACCGTGCGTCGCCTGGAGCGACGGGCCCTGCAGCGGGCGAGGACACTGGTGAGCGTCACGGGGGAGGCGCTGCCTGTGGCCGCGTGAGGTCAGCTGCAGCCCTGCCCGAGGCCCTTCCACCGTGCCATGGCCTCATCCTTTGCGGCACCGTCCAGCAGTTCGGGCAGGCCCTTGGTGATCCGGGCGGGGGCGAAGTCCGTCGTGGGAGCTCCTTGTCCGCCCGGGACCGTGACCGTGAGGACGCCGGTGGCGCGGGTCTGCTCGGCACCGCTGCCGAAGACGAAGTTGCCCATGCCATACGCAATGGCCGTGTTGCCCCGTGTGCCGGTGGTCTGCAGGATGTGCGCGTGACTGCCGATCACCACGTCGGCCCCGGCCTCGGCGAGCCGTCTGGACGTCTCCTGCTGGCGTTCGGTGGGGCACTGGACCAGCTCGCTGCCCGAGTGCAGGTAGACGACGATCGCATCGTCGGAGCTGGCGGCTCGCGCCTGTCGGACTGCGTCGAGCAGCTTGGTGAAGCCCTCTTCGTCCTTGACCTTCGCCAGGCCCCGCTTGCCCGGCGCGGCCTTCCAGTCCAGATGGGCGTCGAGCACGTCCGTGGCGCCGAAGACCACCACCTTGCGGCCCTTGACCTCGGTGGTCCAGGGTGCCCAGGCCTCGGCGTCGTCCTTGCCCAGTCCCACCATCGGCACGGGGGAGTCCTGCTTGACCTCGAGCATCCGCCGCATGCCTTCGTCACCGAAGTCCATGGTGTGGTTGTTGGCGGCGGTGACGACGTCGACGCCCTCATTCTTGAGGCTGTCCAGGATCTTCGGGGTGGTGGCGAAGGTGAAGGGCTTGGGCTGCGGGCTGAGGCCGGCAAGGTCGTCGGCGACGACGGTCTCCAGGTTGATCATCGCCAGGTCTGCGGCGGCCAGCACCTTGCCGGTCTCGCCGAGGCCTTCCTCATTGATCCGGCCGGCACTCTTGTGGGCCTGCACGTCGCCCGCGAAGGCGAGGGTGATCTGTGGGGCCTTGCCACTGCGCACCCAGGGTGCGGGCACACCGGCGGCGATCTCGGGGGAGGAGTCATCTGGGGTGAGGGCCTTGACCAACGAGGAGAGTGCCCAGACCAGCAGGACCAACAGTGCCAGTACCAGCGCCAGTGCCGCCCGGCGTCGTCGGCGGTAGACGGGGCTGTTGTCCCACTGCATCGTTGCTCTCCTGGGGTCAATCCTGTGCTGAGCACACGCTATTGCGTGCACACACTCCGGCGGGGGTGACTCGCCAGAAGTGGTGTGGCGGTTTTGGTTGAACCGTCTACCGTGGTGCGCACCAAGTTCCACAACGAGGAGGACCCATGGGATACGCGACAACCAATCCGTTCACCGGAGACGTGGAGAAGACCTTCGAGACGGCCACCACGGAACAGATCGAGGCGGCCATCACACTGGCGGACCAGGCCTTCCAGACCTGGCGCGACAAGCCCGTTGCGGAGCGCGTGCAGGTGCTCCAGAAGGCCGCCGACCTGCTGCGTGCGGACGTGCGTGGCTTCGCCAGCATCCTGACCAAAGAGATGGGCAAGCTGATCGGCGAGGCCGAGGCCGAGGTCAACCTGTGCATCGGCATGCTGGAGTACTACGTCGCCAATGCCGAGGAGCAGCTGGCGCCTCGAACCCTGCCGGCCAAGGGCTTCGACCAGGGCGACGTGGTGATCCACCACGAGCCGCTGGGCGTGCTCTATGCCGTGGAGCCGTGGAACTTCCCCTTCTACCAGGTGATCCGCATCGGTGCGCCGCAGTTCAGTGCCGGCAACTCCATCGTGCTCAAGCATGCGTCCAATGTGCCGCAGTCGGCCTTGGCGATGGAGAAGCTCTTCCGCGACGCCGGAGCCCCCGAAGGATTGCTGGTCAACGTTTTCGCCTCGCATGAGGCCGCCGAGCAGATGCTGTCGGATCCTCGGGTGCGCGGGGTCGCCCTGACCGGTTCCGAGGGTGCCGGCGCCTCGGTGGCCGCCACGGCCGCCAAGCACCTCACGAAGTCCACCTTGGAGCTGGGCGGTGCCGACGCCTTCATCGTCCTCGACGACGCCGAGGTGGACAAGGCCGTGAAGTGGGCCGTCTTCGGCAGACACTGGAATGCCGGACAGGTCTGCTGCTCGTCCAAGCGCGTGATCGTCGTGGACGGCGTCTACGACGACTTCCTGGCCAAGTACCGGCAGGGGGTGGCCGAGCTGGTTGCCGGCGACCCGATGGCCGAGGAGACCACGCTTGCCCCACTGTCCTCCCAGGCTGCCGCCGATGACCTGGCGAAGCTGGTGGAGCAGGCTCGCGGGGAGGGCTGCACGGTGGAGGAGGTGGGCGATCCGGTACCCGAGCAGGGAGCCTTCTTCCAGCCCACGATCATCACCGACATCCCGGAGGGCTCCAAGACCTCCCAGCAGGAGTTCTTCGGTCCTGTCTCGCAGATCTACCGGGCCAAGGATGCCGACGACGCGGTGCGGATCGCCAATGCCTCGCCCTTCGGCCTGGGCGGTTCGGTCTTCACCACCGACGAGGAGGAGGGCAGGGCGCTGGCCCGTCGCCTGGACACCGGCATGGTCTACATCAACCAGCCGACCGGGGTGAAGGCAGACATTCCCTTCGGCGGGACCAAGCGCTCCGGATATGGCCGGGAGCTGGTGGACCTGGGCCTGCTGGAGTTCGTCAATGACAAGGTTGTTGTGGTCAGCGACATCGACGGCAGCTTCTGATCGCAGCCGGCAGGTGACTGCGTGGGGGAGCCCGGATCACGGCGATTCGGGCTCCCCTTCGCCATGGCAGGGCCCTCGGCCTGGGTCACGAATAAGCCCGCCTCCCCAGTGTTTGCACTGGTGAGGCGGGCTTTCGTTTGCTCCCCGGACTGGACTCGAACCAGTAACCCTCTGATTAACAGTCAGATGCTCTGCCAATTGAGCTACCAGGGATCAGCGCCGTGCGCGAGATGAAACATTACACAACTTTGCTCAGAAGTCATAATCGGCGCGGAGACGGGCCAAGGCCTCGTCGGCAAGGGCCTTCGTCGTCGGATCCGTGAGCTTTGCTCCCCGCACGGCATTCACCTGCCAGTACAGACGCGGCTGCTCCTCGCCGAGGTCCCGGCGGGCCGTGATGGAGATGCTGCCGCCTCCCGGCACGTCGAACTGGTCCTCGACGGCGATGGAGGCCTGCACTCGCTCCCGGAAGACCTGTGGGAAGGCTCCGGGCTCGGTGAGCTGCACGGCGTCACGCGAACCATCGTTGAGACGCCAGTGGATCTCCTCGCGCTCGGACTTCCAGCCGCCGCTGCGCACCTGGTGCCAGCCGACGCTGCGCCACTGCCCGTCGGCGAGCCGATAGACGAAGCGGTGCGCAAAGGCCAGCAACTCTGCCCGGGGCCCCGTGGCATGGGCCAGCAGCTTGCCCGGCAGGCCCGTCGCCTCCTTGAGCTCGGTCAGCAGGGTGGCATCGGGACGGTTGTCGCGGCGACGAAGGAAGGCCATGACGCCCATTGTGCCCGGTCCCGAAAGTCCTGCGGTCTCAGAAGCGGACCAGCGGGTCAGGTGTGGGGCGACGGATGATGGCGAAGACACCGGTTGCCGTGGCCACCGGATCGTCAGAGCCTTCGACCGTGACGGTGCCGTCGGCATAGGCCAGGCTTCGGCCCAGCTTGCGCACAACCGCCGAGGCCACCAGCGTGTCGCCGATCCGTCCGGCGCGAAGGTAGTTCACGGTCATCGACGAGGTCACGGCCATCTTGTCCGCAGGCAGGCCAAGGATCACATTGCCGCCCATCACGGCGTCCAGCATTGCGGCCAGCACACCGCCATGGATGCCGCCGCCCAGATTGGCGTGGTGGGCCATGGTGGCGCAGCGCACCACCTCACCGTCCCAGACCATGTCGTTGTGCGTGCGGAAAGGAGCCACCATGCGTTCAGTCACAGGGGGATTGTCCCTCATCGGGAAGCCCGGCACGTAGCCACGGCCCGGGCCAGGGCCTCGGAGAGCAGCCGGGTCTGGTGGTCCTGGTCCAAGGCGCCGGTGACGGTCGCCGTACGCACCTGGGCCTGCGTCATGCCCTGTACCACCACCGGAATCTCCCGCCGCTTCAAGGTACGGATGGCCGTCTTCAAGGCCTGGGCACCCGACGCGTCCAGCACATTGGTGCGGTGGAAACGGATGATCACCACGTCGACATCCTCCACCGCTGTCACCTCGTCGACGAAGCGCGCGGCATTTCCGTAGAACAGGGCTCCGTCGACGCGGTAGATGGCAATCCGGTCACGCAGGTCCTCGTCCTGGGCAGAGAGGTCCACCAGGCCCTCCCTGGTACTGGCCGGCAGCTGCTGTCGTCGCACCACCGTGTAGGCGGCCATGTGGCGCAGGCTCATCACCGCAGCCATTCCGACACCGGCCAGCACCGCCGAGACCAGGTCCAGCGCGACGGTGGCGCCGAAGGTGATCAGGAAGGTGTTGCGGTCTGCGTGGGTTGCCTTCGCGATGCGTCGATAGGCCTTCCAACTGACCATTCGGGAGGCCACCATCACCAACACCCCACCCAGTGCGGCCATCGGGATGCGGGCCACCAGGGGCCCCAGCCCCACCATGATCAGCAGCAGTACCAGGGCGTGCGCCACCGACGCCAGCCGGGTGCGCCCACCGGTGCGGACATTCACCGCGGTGCGGGCGATGGCCCCGGTGGCCGGGAGCCCACCGAAGAGTCCGACGGCCATGTTCGCCAGGCCTTGGCCCATCAGTTCCCGGTCCGGATTGGTCCGGGTCAGCTGGGGAGCCATCCCGTCCGCCACGCGGGCACTGAGCAGGGATTCCAGCGCCGCCAGCGCGGCCACGGCCATCGCCGGCGTGACCAGCGCGGACACCACCTGGGGGCTGAGGGTCGGCAGGCTGGGCATGGGCAGGCTGTGGGGGAGGTTCCCGATCCGGGCCACGTCGAGTCCGAGCAGTTCGACGCCCACCGTGGCCAGCACGATGGAGATCAGCGCGATGGGGAGCTTCGGTGCCAGTCTCTGGCCCAGCACGTGCACCAACATCACGAAGGCGGCCACGGCCAGGGCTCGCCAGGCCACGGTCCAGTCCGCATGCACGGCGGTCAACCAGGCAGACACCAGGGTGGACTCGGCGGTAGCCTTGTCGGCGTCCAGCAGCAGGGGCACCTGCTGCAGCGCGATGATGACGCCGATGCCCATGGTGAAGCCCTCGATGACGGGGAAGGGCAACAGGTCCACGGTGCGCCCCAGGCCCGTGACGGCCAGCACCACCAGGATGATGCCCGCCAGGAGTGCGAGGGTGGGCACGGCACCCAGTCCGTAGGTGTGGATCACGGGGAGCAGGACCACGGTCATCGCCCCGGTGGGCCCGGAGACCTGGAGATGGCTACCGCCGAAGACCGCCGCCACCAGGCCGGCGATGATGGCCGTGGCCAGGCCCGCGGCCGCCCCGGCCCCCGAGGCCACGCCGAAGCCCAGCGCCAGGGGGAGTGCCACCACGCCGACGGTCAGGCCGGCCAGCAGGTCTCGTCGCCAGCTCCCACGCAGTCCCGCATAGTCGGAGGGGCGGGGCCAGAGGTCCTTGGCCTCGGCCACGCGGGTGCCGGCACTGCGCAGCCCGGAATGGAGCGCCTCCCGCGGACTCTTGTGGTGGGGTTGGATCCGATGGTCCTGCGGCACGCCTGCATCTCCTCTTTTTCGACTCCCCAGTGTAGACGTCGGGGTCAGCGGGCGCGTCGGGAGGTAGCCGGATCCGCTCCGATCAGCCGCTCGATCTCCCGCCGGTCCTTCTTCGTGGGACGCCCCGCTCCCCGGTCGCGTCGCGCCACCGGCCCGGCCAGGAGGTACTCGGGCTTCGCCGGGGTCCTGTCGATGTAGCAGGTGCGGGCCACCGGTGCCCCGACGCGCTTCTGGATGGTCTGCGTCACCTCGTAGCGGCGCTCCCAGCCCGGTTCGCGCACTGTGACGACGTCACCGGGGACCACTGAATGGGCGGGCTTCACCGGGGCATCGTTCAGGCGCACGTGACCACCGTCCACTGCCTTGTTGGCGGCCGACCTGGTCTTGTACAGGCGTACCGACCACAGCCACACGTCGAGTCTGGTCATGGGCCAGAGCCTAGGCGAAGTGCTGCGCGACGCGCTGCGCCCGAGCCCCGTAGGAGCCGCCGAACAGGACGGCGTGCACCAGCAGCGGGTGCAACTGGTGCAAGGCAGTGCGCTCACGCCACCCGTCGGCGGGGGAGCAGGCCTCCTGCCAGGCAGCCTGGATCCGCTCGAGGTGGGGTGCTCCGAAGAGGTCCAGCATCGCCAGGTCCGTCTCCGCGTGGCCACCGTGTGCGGCCGCATCCACCAGCACCGCCCCTTGCCTGGTGAACACCACATTGCCGGCCCACAGGTCCCCGTGGATCCGGCTGGGCGGCTGTTGGTCGTCGAAGTCCCCGGACATGAGGCGTTCGCAGACCCGCTCGACGGCTCGCATCCCCTCATCCGACAGCGAGCCGGCCCGGTGGGCCGTGCGCGCGAAGGGCAGGACCCGCGCGCTCGCGTAGAAGGTCCCGAACTGTTCCAGCCGGGGCATCGGCAGGTGCAAGCCCGCAAGGTAACCGTCGCCTTCCCAGCCGGGTGGCGGTGCACCGAAGGCCTCGGCACTGGCCAGGTGTGTCCTGGCCAGTGCAGCTCCGAAGGCCTCGGCCATGGCAGCGGTGGGGGTCACTGGGACCAGGCGGCGCTCGACCAGTTCCTCGTCGCGGACCTCCAGCACCTCCACCACCCGGGCGCCACCCGCCTCGGCCAGCCAGCGCAGACCGCAGGCCTCCCAGCGGAGCTCACCGGCAGGCCCGGCGCCCCGGTGCTTGGTGAAGTTCTCACCCATGGCTCAGCAGGAGCGCGGCGCTTCGGTGTCGGTGACGTCCTTGACCACCCAACGGCCCGGGGCAGAACTGAGCGTCACCCGCTGGTGGTGCACCCGGCAGGCCTTGCCCGGCCCCTCCATCTGGACGGTCCACAGCAGCGTGTCGGTGAACTGGTCCGCAATCTCCAGGTTGTCCACATTGGCGGCTCCGGCCTTCGCTCCCTTGAAGGAGGCGATGAACTTGTCCGCCGTCCCGTGCTTCTTCTGCAGCGACGGATCCAGCCCCTGCCAGGCCACCTGCTTGCCGGTGAAGCCCGTCTCGTCGGTCTCCGTGGGGTAGGACAGTCCCCACAGGTACCGGGTCAGGGCCGTCTTGATGGACGGGGCGTCCGGATGGATGGAGGTCATCGACGGCGGCCCGGACTCCACGCACTTGGCGAGCTTCTGGGGCTTGGCGGAGCCGGCCTGCTTGATCACCGTGCTGATCGCCTGCGCGGGAACAGCGTGCTGCTCACCGGCTCCGTCGTCGGTGGTGGACAGCTCCATGGCAACCACCTTGCCCGCGGCATCCAGCAGGGGAGCGCCGGAGACCCCGGGCTGGGCATTGGCGTCATGGCTGACCAGCCCGGACAGGGAGTTCTCTGCGACGGTGGCCTGCTGGTCGAGGGCCTTCACGGTGCCCTTGGCCTGATGGGCGTCGCGTCCGGTCGGCAGGCCGAGCATCCGGACCGGCGACGAGGGCTGGGGGTCCTTGGCGGAGACCGGGAGGGGAGCGCCGGTGAGCTTTCCGCCGTCGCCGGTGGGAAGGACCTTCACCACGGCGACACCGGTGGCGGCATCGCGTTCCAGCAGTGCGCCGCGCACCACGCCGGAGGCGCTGTGCACGCTGATGGAGGAGGCCTTGTCGAACAGGTGTCCGGAGGTCACCACCGTGTCCGGCCCCACGAAGAAGCCCGTGCCCTGGGTCATGGCCGTGCAGTTGTTGACCTGGATCCTGACCAGGGCTGACGCGTCCTTGCCGGCCAATGGCGTGGCCGAGGCCGGCGGAGCGACGGGTGTGGGCGGCGGCGTCGGTGTCGGGCTGGTTGAGGCCGTGGAGGACCCCTGCGCGGATGGGCTGGCGCTGGCCTGCGCCGAGCCTTCGGTGGTGGCCTGTTCCGTCTCCCCGCCGCCACTGCACCCTGCGACGGCCAGTGCGCATGCGAGCGTGATGATTCCTGTTCCCCGAGAAGTCATGCCCTCACCCTGCCATGCGTCGACGATGAATTTCCATGCACGCGACGGCGCCCGCCCCCCCAGGGGAGCGGGCGCCGCACCGGACGCATCAGGTCAGCCCTGCTTGACCTGCTTGGCCGAGTCCTTGGCCTCCTCGGCAACCTGCTGCGAGGCGTTCTTGGCCTGGGAAGCCACGTCGTCCCTCGCGGACGAGGCCTCCTCCTTCACGTTGGAAGCGGCCTGGCCGGCGGTCTGCTTGACGGACTCGACGGCCTCCTGTGCCGGCTGCTGGAGCGCCCCAGCGGCATCCTTGGCGAAGTCCTTGGCCTGTTCCACATAGGGCTGGGCCTGGTCCTTGGCCTGCTCGACGTAGCGCTTCTCGGCGCGGGTGGCCGGCATCATCCCACCCACCAGGGCCCCGAGGCCGAAGGCGACCAGTCCGGCCGCCAGCGGGTTGCCCCGGGTGTTGCGCTTGACGGCGTTGGGGGCGTCCTGCACGTTCTGGCGAACCCCGGAAGCGGCCTCCTGCGCGCGGCCACGCACGTCATCCACCTTGTCGCCGGCCTGGCCGGCGATGCCCTGGTCCAGGTAGTCGTCCTCGGAGCCGAAGACCTTCTCCTTGACCTGGCCCACCTTGTCCTGAACCGACTCCTTGGCCTTGTCCACCTGGTTCTGGGCGATGTTCTTCGGGCTGGCATTGTCTGCCAGGGCGTTCACGTCGTCGCTCAGGTTGGCGCGGGTGCGTTCGATGTCCTGGCGGATCTCGTCGGGATTGCTCATCGGTTCTTCTCCTCATTGCCCTTGAGGGCATCCGGAATCTGCTTGGCTGTCTGGGTGGTCTGCGGGATGCCGTCGACATCCTTGAGGGACTTCTTGCCTGCGCTGGCCAGCACGGCCGCGACGATGGCCCACAACACGGCCAGGATCAGGCCGGACCAGCCGAGCGCCGGGTGGTCGTGGTTGCCGATCCAGATCGCCAGGGTCCACCAGGCGGCGAGGCTCAGGAAGGTCAGCGCCAGGTGCGCCGTGATACCGGCGCCACCGAGCATGCCCGCACCCTTGCCGGCCTTGCCGGCATCCTGCTTGAGCTCGGCCTTGGCCAGCTCGAGCTCCTGGCGCACCAAGGTGCTGAAGTTGCGGCTCAGGTCGCCGACGATGTCGCCGATCGAGCGGCCGTCGTCGTGGCTGGTCGGTTCCTGCGGGACGTGCGCGCCCGTCATCGCAGACCACCATCGAGGTCATGGCCCGGGAGGGGACGCTCGTAGGTCTCCACGCGCTCGTAGGTCTCCACACGGGGACGCTCGTAGGTCTCGACGCGCGGACGGCCTGCCAGCTGCTGCACCTGCTCCTGGTCCTGCGCGAGGTCGCGCTGACCGCGGGCCAGGCGCCCCACCAGGAGACCGGCGCCGGCAGCGACGGCAAGGAAGGTGGTGGGCTTGCGGGCGGCGAAGCGGCGCACCTCCAGGAGGACGTCGTCCGGCTCCTTGTCGCCGAGCCAGCTCGCGAGCTTGTCGCCGCGGCCCGCCAGGTCGCCGGCGAGCTGCGCCACCGGGCCGTTGGCGGAGGACTCGCCGGTCATCTGCTGGAGCTCATGGCTGAGGTTGCGCACCGTGCTGGCCAGGGCGCTCTGCCCCTCGGATGCGTGGCCGCGGACCTCGCCCAAGGTGGTGTCGATGAGGCCGCGGACCTGGTCGCGGGCCTCGGTGACCACCTGCTCGGCCTCGGCACGAGCCTGGCCGGCCACCTGCTGGGTGGCCTGGGCGGCCTGGTCCTTGACCTCGGAGGCCTGCGCCGTGGCGTCCTGGCCCACCTTGCGGGCCTCTTCGCGGGCCTGGTCTGAGGTCTTCTGCTGGTTCACGTGACTCTTGTTCTTGGACTGGGTCACGCTTCTTGTCTACGGTCTGGACGGGCCGAGCCGCCACAGTTTCGGCCAGATCACCTCCTTGGGGGTGGGCGCTTTTCGCCGTCAGCAGAGGGTTAGGGTGGGCCCCATGGCAGACAACGTCCACTTCAAGTTCGAGAGTGTTGCAAGAGCGCGGGAAGCGATGGTCGCGGCCATGGAGCGGGATCTGTCCGCTGTGGTGGAGGAGAGCGATGGGACGGCCCTCGTCCGTGTTCCCCGTGCCCAGCTTCTGGAGGCGGAGGTGCTGCTGATGCGCCATGGCGGCCATCGGGTCCAGGACGACGAGGCGCAGGGCTGACCCTCCGGGGCAATCCGCGCCAACCCCTGTGTCACGGGACTCTCACTGCGGTAGTCCAGTGGTCCATCGGAGGAGGTTGGACGTGGACATCGCCGTCAAGGCCCTGTCGCTGGTGGCGGTCATCGTCATCGGCAACCTGATCAAGAGGCTCGGATGGGTCAGCACCCAGGACTTCGGGGCCTTCGCCAAGATCGTGCTGCGGATCACCCTGCCGTGTGCGCTGATCACCTCCTTCAACGACTACGACATGCCCGTCTCCCTACTGGGCCTGGCCCTGGCCGGCATCCTGGTCAACCTCGTGCTGCAGGTGGCGGGCTTCCTGCTGGAGGCGCGGCATGGGCGTCGCAGCCAGGCCTTCGCAGTGCTCAACCTGCCCAGTTTCAACATGGGCGCCTTCGCCACGCCCTACCTCGCCGGCTTCATGGGGCCGGCCACAGTGGTCCACGCAAGCCTGTTCGACGCCGGCAACGCGATCGCCGCGGCGGGCTACGGCTATGCCTGGGGCACGGGGCGGGCCGACGAGTCCCGCCGCACCACCACCACCAGCTTCCTGCGGACCATATCCAGCTCGGTGATCTTCGACGTCTACCTGGTCCTGATCGGGATGCAGCTGATGGACCTGCGCTTCCCGGCTGCCGTGATCACCTTCACCTCCACCGTGGGAGCGGCCATCACCTTCCTGGCCATGCTGATGATCGGGATCGGGCTGGAGATCCGCCTGGAGCGCAGCCAGTACCGGCAGGCCGCGCGTTACCTGGCGGTGAGGTACCTGTTGTGTGCCGCGATGGCGACGGTGGTCTGGCAGCTGCCCATCCCGGACGAGCACCGCCTGTTGCTGGTCATCGTGCTGTTCGCACCCATTGCCGCGATGAGCCCCGGGTTCACCGCCGAGATCGGCTCGGACGTGCAGCTGAGCACGCTCATGACCAGCATCAGCATCCTGGTGGGCATCGTGGCGATGCCGTTGTTGGTGCTGCTGCTGGGCTGAGGCGGAAGAGCGGTTCAGGCTCCCAGATCGCGCAGGAAGTCGTTGGCCCAGTCGTCGATCTGGTGCGCGAAGACCTGATGGCGCAGGGCGCGCATCCGGCGTGAGCGCGCAGCCCGGGAGTCCGTCGTGGCGCGCAGGATGGTCTCCTTCATCCCGTTCAGGTCGTGCGGATTGCAGTGGTAGGCCTGCTTGAGCTCCTTGGCAGCGCCCGCGAACTCGCTCAGCACCAGGGCGGCATCATCGCTCTCGTGACACGCGACGTATTCCTTGGCCACCAGGTTCATCCCGTCACGCAGCGGGGTGACCACCATCACGTCGGCGATGGAGTACATCGCGGCCATGGAGGTGCGGGGGTATGACTCATGCCGGTAGACGATTGCGGGATTGCCGATCTCACCCACCTGGGAGTTGATCCTGCCCACCAACAGGTCAATGTCGTCGCGCAGCTTGCGGTATTCCTCGACGCGTTCCCGCGACGGGGTCGCGACCTGCAGGAAGACGGTCTCGTTCGGGTCCAGTTGGCCGTCACGGAAGAGCTCGCCGAAGGCACGGATCCGCTGTCGTAGTCCCTTGGTGTAGTCGAGCCGGTCGACGCCCAGGAATATGGTCTTCGGATTTCCAAGGTCCTCGCGCAGCTTGGCCGCCTCGGCCTTGACCTCGGGGTCATCGGCCAGCGCCTTGAAGCCGTCGGCGTCGATGGAGATGGGGTATGCCCTGGCCAGGACCGTGCGGCCGTCCGGGGCGATGATGGTGTCCCGGCTCGCCTTGACCCCGGACAGGCGCTTGGCGAGCCGGATGAAGTTGGCCGCTCCACCGGGCAGCTGGAAGCCGATCAGGTCGGCGCCCAGGAGCCCCTCGATGAGCTGGCGACGCCAGGGGAGCTGCTGGAAGAGCTCCTGCGGCGGGAAGGGGATGTGCAGGAAGAAGCCGATCCGCAGGTCTGGCCGCAGTTCGCGTAGCATCGCGGGCGCCAGGTGCAGCTGGTAGTCCTGCACCCACACCGTCGCACCATCCGCAGCCACCTCGGCAGCGGCCTGGGCGAAGCGACGGTTGACGTCGCGGTAGGTGTCCCACCACTCGCGGTGGAACTTCGGGGGAGCCACCACGTCGTGGTAGA
Source organism: Luteococcus japonicus (assembly GCF_003752415.1). Taxonomy (NCBI): domain Bacteria; kingdom Bacillati; phylum Actinomycetota; class Actinomycetes; order Propionibacteriales; family Propionibacteriaceae; genus Luteococcus; species Luteococcus japonicus. The sequence goes on from NZ_RKHG01000001.1 coordinate 367,274, forward strand.
GGGGCCACAGGGTGGCATTGCTGAAGCCCTCGTAGAACTCCTCCACGTCCTGGGTGGACAGTGGCACGGGGACGATCCGGTATCCCTCGTGCTCGAAGCCATCGATGGTCTCGTCCGGGGCGCCATGCCACCCGATCCAGGCGCCGCCCTTGCGCTTCATGACCGGTTCCAGGGCCGTCACCAGACCTCCGGGGGAGGTGCGCCAGACCGGTTCCCCGTCAGGCCCGGTCTTGCGGTCCACGGGGAGGCGGTTGGCCACCACCAGGAAGTCGGCTCGGATGGGGGTGCTGGACTGCTCTGGCATGTGTCTCTTCCTTCTACGACGAAGTTCGATACCCCGAGACTATCGAAACCGAGTTCGTACACCCTCACCGTGCGGGGTGGGACGTGCCGTCCGGACATGGCAGGGTTGGGGCATGAGCCATCACGAAACGCTCGAGATCCCAGCCCAGGGCACCTGGCGGGCCATCACACCAGCCGGGGCGCAGGCACTGGGGACCGTGGCAGCCGATCCCGACGGGACGCTGCTGGTCAGCGACTTCGACGGCACGCTGGCACCCATCGTCCCCAACCCCGAGGACTCACGGCTGGACCCGCGCTCCGGCGAGGCCTTCGCGGGGCTGGCCCGTCGCGTGGGGAAGGTGGCCGTGGTCACCGGGCGCGAGGCCGAGGTGGCGCGTCGCCTGGGAGGCTTCGAACAGCTCGAGGGCTTCGAGTCGCTGGTCCTTCTCGGCCAGTACGGGCTGGAGGAGTGGGATGCCTCGACCGGTGAGGTCCGTGTGCCCGAAGCCCCGCAGTCCGTGCGGGAGGCGCTCGCCGAGCTGGCGGACCTCCTGGCCGACCCTAGACTTCCGGACTTCTGCGCGGGCGCCCATCTGGAGGACAAGGGCCGCGCCATCGGCGTCCACACCCGCCGGGCCGCCGACCCTGCAGCATGCCTGTCCTGGTTGCAGGCCCCTCTTGCCGAGGTGGCGAACAGGCATGGGCTGGTGCTGGAGCCGGGCCGCAATGTGGTGGAGCTGCGCAGTTCGTCGGTCAACAAGGGCGATGCCATCCGGACACTGGTGGAGCGCTTCAGGCCACGCGTCGTGGTGATGATGGGTGATGACCTGGGGGACCTGGCGGCCTTCGAGGCCGTCGAATCCCTGTCCGCGCAGGGAATTGTGGGAATCCGCGTGGTGGCCGGTTCGGCGGAGCAGCCTGTGGTCGCGCGCCAGGCAGACGTCTTGTGTGGCGGGCCGGAAGGAGTGGCCTCCTGGATGGAGGACCTGCTGGCCGCGCTGCCGTCAACAAGTGAGGATTCGCGCTAGTGTTCTGGGGTCAGTCGGCGGCAGGGGGCGTTAGCTCAGCCGGTTAGAGCAGGGGACTCATAATCCCTGGGTCGCGGGTTCGAGCCCCGCACGCCCCACCCAAAGTGCCTTACGGGAACACGCGACATCAGTAGATGTGGAGTGTTCCCGTTTGGCGTTCTTGCCTCCGGTGGGCCCGCGTATCTCGGTGATGATCGTCTTGAACGGTTCCGCGAGGCGTGGGCGTAGTTGCTCGTCCTCGGTGATCTCCAGTCGCGTGTAGAAGGCCTGGTTCGCGAGTCTTCGGTTCCCGTCGTCGGAGTGCGCGTAGGCGTGGTGGGCGTCGGTGAGGAGCCGTAGGGAGTCATGAAGGAACGCCCGTGCCCCGGAATGGTGCTCGTCGTGCTCGCTGAGGCGTTGCTCGATGTCGGCGAGGCCCGCGCGGAGGCGGTCTTGGTGCCGCTTCAGCGTGGGCAGGTCGATGGCGTCGGCGAAGTGCGCGGCCAGCAGCTTGTCGCTCTCTGCTTCGAGACGTGCCCGGTTGGTGGTGAGGTCGGCGAACTCCTGATCCCGGCCAGTGCTCTGCTCATCGAACGCGGCATCGACTTCGGCGGCGAGGTGTCGGTAGTCGTCCTCGCTGATCGTGATGTCCCTGTAGGAGTCTTCGACGAGCCGTTCGGCGACCTGGACGGGTACGGCTCGACGGGTGCAGGTGGTTCTCTTGGCGGCGCGGCCGGAGCAGATGAAGTAGGCGTAGGTGGTGCCGCGCGGGTTAGTGGCGAAGTCCAGCAGCATCCGCGACCCGCACGACCCGCAGTGCAGTAGACCTTTCAGGTGGTGTGCGTGCTGGACGTGCCGCGTCATCTTGGCGTTGCGCGCCTTGAGTAGCGATTGCACCTGGTCGAACAGCGCGGGCTCGATCAGCGGCTCGTGCGCGCCGGGATGCACGGCTCCTTTGTAGCGGATGACGCCTGCGTAGTACGGGTTGGTGAGCAGCTTGTAGAGCGTGTTCTTCCCCAACGGCTTCGACGGCCGCTTCGGCGACGGCACCGTCGTCAGACCGCGTGCAGTGAGGTCACCCAACAGGCCGGTGACCGAGGTCTCGCCCTTGGCGTAGGTCTCGAACGCCCACCGAACGAGTGGTGCTCGCTCGGGATCGACCTCGACCGTCCTGACTTCGCGGCCAGCCTCGTCGGTGCGGCGGACGTTGAGGTAGCCGACCGGTGCGCGCATGGGTGTGCCGCCCTGCGCGAGCTTCTGCGTGAGGCCCTTGGTGACTTCGGTGGCGAGGTTACGGCTGTAGAACTCCGCGATGGATGACATGATGCCGTGCACCAGCATCCCCGACGGGGTTTGGTCGATCGATTCGGTAGCCGACACGAGCGTCACCCCCGCAGAGAGAAGTGCTTGGTGGATCGCCACGTCGTCGGCGCGGTTGCGTGCGAGCCGGTCGAGCTTGTGCACGAGGCAGAACGTCACCCGGGTTGCGGTGATGAATGCGAGCATCTCCTTGAGCCCGTCACGATCCGCCGACCGCGCCGACTCTCCAGCGTCGATGAACTCGCGCACGACCCGTGCGCCCAGTTCAGCGGCCTTCCGCGCGTTGGCCTCGCGCTGCGCGGGGATCGAGAAGCCTTCGTCGGTGCCGCCGCGCTCGGCCTGCTCGCGGGTCGAGACACGCAGGTAGGACACCGCGAGCAATACCGGTGCCTTCGTCTCGATGCTGGCGGGATTGACGATCGCGGTGCTCATGGCGGGTCTCCTTGCGGGATTGGTGCTTGCTCTCGATTCTCTCGCGCACCCCTGACAAACCGAAGGGCTGGAGGTGACTCGGCGAGATCGTCGGGCAGCCGGAGCCCGTAGGGGTCGGGCTCGCCAGCGACCCACGCCCGGTGCCGCACCTCGGCGATCCCGAGTACCCACTGGATGAGCTTGCCCAGGTCAGGCTCATCCCGCCGCGTCACCCGCAGCCGCAGATTTCTCGTCTCGCCAGCCATGAAGGACAGGTGCACGCCTGTCCGCACGATGCACGAAATCGTGCTTCACGATCGTTCCTCACAGAGAGGACACGCCTCTTGCACATCGAGGATTTGCCACTTACGTCGGTGACGAAACCGACGTATCGTAGAACATGGCTCTCAAACGCTACGACTCCGACGAGGCGGAGTTCGATGCCCGCTACCAGCGATGGCTTGCCGCCCTCGAATCCGGCGACGAAGCCGAACTCCTCGAAGCCACGATCGCGATCCCCACACTGAACAGCCAGGTACTCGACCGGTTCTTCGCCGTCGAGAGCGACGAGCTCGAGAGGCCTGGGCAACGGGCGATGGAGCAGCGCCTGATCGTCCTCCTCAGCGAGCTTCGCCCACACGAAGCGGCACGCATCCGTGAACTACACAAGGCCAGGCAACGGCGTCTTGACCGCACGACCCGAGTCGGACGCATTGTGGAGCTGCCCACGAGGTGCGCGCGCTGCCGCAGCAAGCTCAGGGATGTGAAGCCGACGGGCAGGCCCCGGATCTACTGCTCGCCAGCCTGCCGCAAGGCCGCGTACGAAGACCGCCGCGCCCACCGCGACGGAGCAGTCAAGGTCCAGGTCGTGGAGCGCGTTGTCACCGAAGTCAGAGAGCGCCGTGTCGATGTGCCACACCCGCGAATCGACTGCATCAAGTCGGTACTGGCCGATGACGACGCGATGATTCGGGTGATCTGGACGCTCGCCGTCCTAGTGCAAGATCGCAGCCGCAAGGAGTACGACCCGGACCAACCGAGGTTCGAGCGGCTCCGCCAACACGCAAGGAGCCTGTACGAAGCCCTCGAAGACCGCATGGGCAGCGATCAGTCGTAGGACTGCTCGCCGGGCCTGCGTGTTCCCCGTGGCGTGTCGGTGGCCCCGGATACGATGGGAGAGTGTTGATGGCGGACCTGCTGAGTGTCGCCGAGAGCGAGCGTGTCGCCGCCCTCGGTGGGCTTGATTCGCGCACGCAGAGCGAGCTTGGGCAGTTCTTCACGCCCGCAGTCGCCGCGCAGTTGATCGCTTCAATTCCCCGCCTGCCCGAGAGCGGGACGTTGCGTGTGCTCGACCCTGGTGCAGGCTCAGGTGTGCTTGCCGCAGCGCTCGTCAGCCGCGCCCTCACAGAACAGGCAGAGCTGTCGATTGAGATCGTCGCGGTTGAGCGCGACCCTCTCGTCCTGCCAAGCCTCCGGGCAACGCTGACGGCATGTGAGCAAGCGGGTGGTGGCCGAGTCCACGCCAAGGCAGTCGAAGCGGACTTCATTCTCGACTCCGTCGGCCTGGATGCTTCACTCCACCTCGACGGCCAGTTCGATCTCGTGATCGAGAACCCTCCGTACGGGAAGTTGGCGGTGTCGAGCGCGCATCGGACTGCCATGCGTGCCGCCGGTGTCGATGCGCCGAACCTGTACGCCGCCTTCCTCTCCCTGTCCGTGGCGGCACTTCGGGAAGGTGGGCAGGTGGTGGCGATCACTCCCCGCTCGTTCTTCAACGGCCCGTACTTCGGCGCGTTTCGTGCCCACCTGCTTGACTCGATCGCTCTCGATCGAGTGCACGTTTTCGATTCCCGCTCCACGGTGTTCGCCGACACCGGCGTCCTTCAAGAGAACGTGATCTTCGCTGGAACGCGCGGCGCGACCCCGGGTGTTGTCGAGCTTTCCGTCAGCCGTGACCACACCGACGATGTCTCAACCCGTGCAGTCGCGTACGAGCAGGTGGTCTTCCCCAATGACCCCAACCGATTCATCCGCCTTGCGACCGACGCCGACGACACGGCTGTCGCCGAGGTTGTGCTTTCGCAGCCGTGTTCCCTGACCGATCTCGGTGTGCAGGTTTCCACGGGCCGCGTGGTGGATTTCCGTTCCCGTCACGCGCTGAGTTCCGTCGAGCAGCCGGACGCCGTACCGCTGGTCTATCCGGGCAATCTTCGATACGGCGGCGTGGTGTGGCCGAGAGAGATTCGCAAGCCGCAGTGGTTCCATCCGGCCGACGAGAAGGATCGTGGGATGCTCCTGCCGGAGGGCTGGTATGCGATCGTCAAGCGGTTCAGCGCGAAGGAAGAACGCCGACGAATCGTTGCTTCGGTCTGGTCGCCACTGGACAACCCCGGTGAGGTGGCGTTCGAGAACCACCTCAACGTCTTCCACATCGCCGGGCACGGCATAGACGAGGACCTTGCCAAAGGAATCGCCGTCTGGCTCAACTCGTCGGTCATCGACAAGTTCTTCCGCACCTTCTCCGGTCACACACAGGTCAATGCCACCGACCTTCGAACCCTCCGGTTCCCCACCGCCGACACACTGCGCGACCTGGGACGCAACTCCGTCGCGTCCCAGCTGGAGGTTGACTCCCTGGTCAAGGAGCTGATCGCCGCATGAACGAGCTGAACGACGCCGCGCATGAGCGCGCGGAGGATGCTCGGATCATTCTTGAAACGCTCGGCATGGATGCCGAGCGCAGCAACGAGCGATCAGCGCTCGTGCTGCTGGCGCTCCTGAAACTCACACCCTCCGAGTCCTGGACCGAAGCTGCCAACCCGATGCTTGGCACGCGCGCGATCATGGACTTCATCCGCGACGAGTACGGCAAGGACTACGCGCCGAACACCCGTGAGACGGTTCGGCGGTTCACGCTGCATCAGTTTGTGGAGGCACAGCTCGTGGTGCAGAACCCCGACCAGCCGCAACGCCCAGTCAACTCGCCAAAGTGGAACTACCAAGTCACAGCCGAAGCGCTGGACGTTCTGCGCACCTACGACACCGACGCGTGGCCGCCCGCTGTCGATCGGTACCTCGCTGAGCTACCGGGCCTCAAGGCCCGGTACGCGGCGGCGCGCGAGATGGATCGCATCCCGCTCACCCTCCCCGATGGATCGGTCTTCACCCTTACGCCGGGCGGCCAGAACGTCCTTCTCAAGGCGATGGTCGAGGACTTCTGCCCGCGCTTCACCCCCGGTGGACAGGTCCTCTACATCGGCGACGCAGGCGACAAGTGGGCGCTCTTCGAACGCGATACCCTCGCGTCGCTCAACGTAAAGGTCGACGAGCACGGCAAGATGCCCGACCTCGTCATCTACCTACTAGACCGCAACTGGCTCGTCCTCCTCGAAGCAGCCAGCTCTCACGGCCCAGTCGACTCCAAGAGACAAGCCGAACTTGCTGACCTCTTCGCAGACTCAACAGCAGGTCTCGTCTACGTCTCCTGTTTCCCCGACCGAGCCGAGTTCCGCAAGTACGTTGACAAGATCGCCTGGGAATCAGAAGTCTGGTGCGCCGACCATCCCACGCACATGATCCACTACAACGGTGAACGCTTCCTCGGGCCATACGAATGAGTAAGGTAGCCGTCAAACTGGGATGGAACCGGAGTAGTCATGGTTGATCGTAGGATGACCTTGCCTACGTCGGATGAAGTTGTGGCCGCCCTGCGCGACGCTGGGTGGCTCTTGGAGCAGGATACCGCTCGCGCTTTGGGCGCCGGTGGATTCCACGTGATGCAGGGCAAGGCGTTTCCTGATCCAGACGACGCGACTGTGTCACGCGAGATCGACGTTCATGGCTATCGACAGCTCTATCGCAACGATGAGTTGTCGTTCAGCGTCAGCCTTCGGGTACTCGCTGAGTGTAAGCAGAGTTCGATGCCTTACGTAGTGGTAGGCGGCCCAGCGAGCCCCTACGAGGTGGATCGGGATCGAAAGGAACAACACTTCCGGTTCCCGACCATCGAGACTGGGCGGACAGAACTTGGGGATGGTCGAGCACAGCTTCACAGCACGCGTGCTCGTGAGTATCTTGGGATCGACAAGTTGCCAGGAAATCCGTGGGAGGGCGGTTTCCTCGGGACTCAGCTAACCCGCCTCGACCGTAAGCAGACCTGGATAGCGGACAACCGGGGAATCTTCACGTCATTGGTCTATCCGCTGGCGAAGGCGTTGACGTACTTTCGTTCACAGGCGAACAGGACCTCCTACGTCATGCACCGGCCAGGTCAGGAATGGGCAAGCATCGACTTCTATTACCCCGTGGTCGTCACCTCTGCACCAGTGTTCGTGGTTGACGTCACGAGCGAGAATGTTGAAGCAGTGGAGGTCCCATGGGCGGCTGTGACCCGTGAGATCAAGTCGGCGAAGGTCGACGGACAGTTCAACATCGACGTCGTGTCCGCCGACTCACTCTCCACCTACTTGGCAGATCGTGTGAACAAGTTCGGCAACGCAGTTGGCGAGATCGCGAGCAATGATCCGCAGCGCTTTGTCAGCCACCAGGATCATGAGTACGCATCTCGCCTCAAGGGCTAACACGAGCCTTCGTCCAGGCGGTGCCACGGTGAACGCCGAACTGCTTCGTCAAAGTGGCGACGCTGATGCCACGCTTGCGGGCCGTTTCGTATGGCACCCACTTCTTTGTCAGATCGAGCTGAGCTAGTAGGCGTCTGATCTCATAGGTCGTTGCAGGAGTCACTCGCCTATGCGAGTGACTTGTTCGCAGCTGCGACGAGCGACGCCCAGGACTCCTGCTCATCGGCGGTCAATGCGTCAGCACCGTTGGTAGCGAGCCATCGGACGAAAGCGCGAGCAAGCTTCCACTTCGATACTTCGGTGTGTTCGTCGGCCAGAATCTCCATGATCGGCCGCTGCGAGTGTGCTGCGATCGTAGAGACGCTGTCCCATCCGCACTCGTCTCGCGCGACGAGGCCGAGGCTGACTCGAAGGAGGTCTTCAATCTCGGCACGCTGAACCCCGGTGACGTGATCGCCGGTTCGGAGGATGCGCTTGCTGGTAAGGAGTTGCCAGAGGGCTTCCTGGTCCGCGGCCTTGTCGCCGGCGGCGTCCGAGTCCAGCAACGCGGCAACTCTCAAGTCCTGGCTGGTAAGAATCGTGCTGTAGTAGACGACCTTGCTGGCGCTACCCGCCGGCACGAGCGCCATGCCGTCGTCCAGCGTAGCGCCGTCTTGCGCACCGAATGCCGCGTTCAAGGCTTCGATGTAGAGCAGGTCTGTCACGCCTTCGACCACCAGATTCTTCTGGTGTGTGAACATGCTCTGCGCGAGATCGTAGCCCAGTGCCGCCTGGAGGGGATAGATCGACTTCGGATCATCGACGGCGAGGCGAGTGTGGACTTTCGTTCCTGTCTTCCTGTCGGTCATTTCGACTATGCGAACTAGGTCAAGTTCGTCCGAGCCGACCATGAAGGGGGAGTGGGTTGTGTAGAGGATCTGGTTTCCCTCAGCGAGCCGCGACACGGTCTTGCGGAACTCCTGCTGCTTCAAGGCATGGAGACTCAGGCCGGGCTCATCGAGAAGGAGGATCGCGTCCTTCAGATCGTCCTTGGCCTGTGCATGGAAGACGACGAAGAATGAGACGAGCCAGCGGAAACCCTCGCTCCGCTGATCCAACTCGACGGGAATACCGAGTTCATCTTCGACCAAGGTCTGGAGGTACTGGCCGTCTACATCCAAACGAATGGTTAGTCTGTCGTCGTTCCAGACTCTCTGAATTTCCTCTGTGAGGCGCGCTCCCGCAGTCTGGAGTGCCCGCTTTCGCTCGGTGACGCGACGTTCGTGAGCGGCCAACTCTTTCTTATATTGATTCTGGACGTTGACATCGTTGTCGTAGTTGTGCCCCTTCTCGGGTGCTTCGGATGCCATGTCGGAGAGTTCCTTGGCGGTGAATCCGAGGAACTTGAGCAGTTGCAGGTTTCCGAAGTCGTAGTCCAAGTCGATCTCGCCAGACGCCTCACGTTCGGCCAGCCGATTGAGGTGGATGCGCGGGCGGACCGCGAAGTACGAGGAGTAGTAGACGAAAGGGGGCATGCGATCCGCTAGGTGCTTGCCGATCTTGTCGAGCGCAAGAGCACCCTTGAGCGTGGCGCTCAGCGCATCCCAGTGAGTTTCGGCAGCAGACCCCTCTGCGAATAAAGGCAAGGCGGCATCGAGATGCATCTTCAGTTCAGCGGCTACCTCACCACTGATCGCGGTATCTGAGGCTTGTGCGTCTTTCCAATCCGATATTGCCTTGGCGGCTTGCTTCGCCTCCTCGTCGGATTGCTTGTTCATCGCGCCTGTGAGGCGGAGGATCGACTTCTCGACGTCCCCTACGGTCGGCGCCGCGGGAAGCCCTGTCACCGAGTAGGTCCGCTTCTTGTTCATCCAGGCGGTCATGACGAGCCGGATCTCGTCGGAGCCTTCCGGCAGACTCAGGCCGGTTAGGTCCTTCGGCTCCGGTCGCATGACGACACGGGCTACGGCCTGCGTTCCCGGGTCAAGGTTCTTCCGACGGATGTCGTCAACCATGGACGCCGGCGCGTCGAAGAGCCAGTCGATGGCGGCGGTGTCGTCGGTGGGACTAGCGTGCTGTAGAGCCTTCAGCAGAGCGGTCTTCCCCGCCTCGTTGATGCCGACAAGGATTGTCTTTTCGGGCTCCACCTCAAACTGACCGCTGTCAATCACGCAACGAAAGTTGCTGATCTTGGCAGACTCAACACGCATCGTGACACCCCCCTCGTATGCGGGCTTGTACCGCCCTAGGAGTTTCAAGGATATCGGTCAGGAGCGACAGAGGCGGGGTGGCAGCGTGCGCGTCTGTGAGATGAGTTCACCGGTTGCCTCGATTGTCAGCCCCGCGGGTCTTTGTCCAGACGGTGGCACGATGCACGCCGAACTTCTTCGCCAGCGTGGTGACGCTGGCGCCGTTGGCGCGGGCTGTTCGCATAACGTTCACTTCCTCCTCAGTCAGCCGTGTTCGAGTGCGTCTCCTTGGCTCTGCGGCGGCCGCGATCAGCGGGTCATCAGGCTCGTTAGCAGGCTCCGCCACGTCGGCGGACCCTTGATTCCACGCGGAAACCAGCCGTTCGACCCGCTGTCGCCTGTTCCCGTAGTGCTCCATTGCGTCCACCAATGCTTGCCTTTGCCCCTGCCATGGCGTGAGGTGGTGTCATGGGAGATGAGCTGCACGAGCACGAGTCCGAGCAGACCATGACGCGCGAACAGGCGGCCGTGAAGTTGCGGCAACTGGCCGATGACCTCTCGCGGCACAACGAGGTCCGGGTCAACCACGGGGACCGTGAGCTGTCAGTGGCAGTGCCGGCCATGGTGGATCTCGAAATCGAGGTCGAGGTGGAGCCGGGCAAGAAGTCCGAGCTGGAGATCACCATCAGCTGGTGAGCAGTCGTTCCAGCACCTGGGCGACTCCGGATTCGTCGTGACTCCCGGCCCGGGGCAAACCGGCGTTGACCAGGAGTGGGTGGGCGTCGGCCATCGCGTAGCCGGACCCGACCTCACGGAGCATCTCGAGGTCATTGGGCATGTCCCCGAAGGCCACGGCCCGCGAGATGTCCACGCCGAGTTCGTCGCACAGCCGGGCCAAGGTGGAGGCCTTGGTCACGCCGGGTGCGGAGACCTCCAGCAGGCCAAGCGGACCACCCATGGACCAGGTGCAGGTGAGCAGGCCGTCGCACAGGTCCATCAGGCGCTCGGCCAGCCGATCACTGTCCATCTCTCGGGAGACCACCAGCAGTTTCACGAAGGGCCGCCCCTCGGTGATCTCGGCCAGGCGACCAATGTGGTCTGCCTCCACCATGTCCCCGCGCAGGGGAGACTCCGGCTCACGCCCCCACCCGATACCGTACTCGACGCCGAAACTCACGTCGGGACAGCGTTCCCGCATCCGGGCAGCAACATCGAGGCAGACCTCGCGTGGGACAGGAAAGGACTCGAGGATCCGGTGTTCGGCCAGGTCGAAGACCACGGCACCATTGCTGGCCAACACATAGGGGTGCGTGTCGCAGATCGGTTCAAGGCACTGCAGCCATCTGGCCGGCCGCCCGGTGGCGACGACGAAGGGAATGCCCAACTCCTTGAGCCGATGCACAGCCGCGGCATTGCGTTCGCTGACCCGCTTGCCGGTGTCCAGGAAGGTGCCGTCCAGGTCCGAGGCAACCAGCGAGGGCAACATCACAACCTCTTGTTCGGCGTCGGGCTGCCGGCATCCCCAGAGGCGCTGCCCGAGGGCATCGGGGACTCCATCGACGGGTTGCCGCTGGGGCTGGTCGGCTGACCGGAGCTGGGGCTGCCGCTCTGGGACGGGGAACCACTGCCCTGCGACGGGCTGGCCTTACTCGGCGACGAGGAACCCGAGCCGGACTGCGAGGGGGAACCACTGGGCGAGCCCGACTGCGGGGACTGCGATGGCGGCGGCGTCTGCGAGCTAGGCGGAGGCGTCGTCGGAATCGGTGGTGGTGGGGGAGCGGGCGGGGTGTTCTGGAAGAGGAGCACCGCGATGAGCAGAGCCAGCGCTGACAGCAGGATCATCAGCAGCCAACTGACCAGCATGGAGATCCAGCCGGCTCGGTCCGTGCGGCCCGGCCACGGCAGAGGCCATGCCCGCCACCCGGCCGGCGCCGAGTCATGGATCCAGTGCAGCTGGTAGTCGGGACCGCTGGGCGTGCCCAGCAGGCTGGTGGTTGACAGGTCGACGCTGCGCAGCAGGCGCTCCGCCTCCGCGACGGCCGCCTCGGAGCCGTCATAGGCCAGTGCCACCCACGGCGCGAGGGCTTGCTGCCCGGGCTCCACCGGGGCGTCGGCCTCCGGCAAGAAGCGGTGCGCCAGGCGTCCCTGGTCCTGACCCTGGCCACCACGGGCCACCACGGTGTCGATGTGCAGCTTGTTGACCTCACCGGCGAGGCGTTCACGACACGCCGCATCCTGGGCGGCACCGTGGGCCAGCATCACCAGCAGCACCTGTCGGTGGGCCCCCTGTCCGTCCACGCCGTGTGCCAGGTAGGCGACCCCGGGCGGTCCCGCAACCAGGCGGGCATCGAGCCAGAATCCCCCGATCCGGGGAGGGTCGGAAGGCAGCAGCGGCGCGGCGAGGGGAGCCGGCGCGCCAGGCACGGGCTGCTCAGGGTGAGGATTCTGCTCGGACATCGCTGTCCATCTCACCACATCGCGCCAAGCTGGGTCACGGCAATGCTTGAGGCCGCACGGTATCGTGACAAGCACGTGCCCAGACGAGCCCGCACAGCCAGGAGACATCACGTGAGCAGCACCCCCGATGAACGCCCCAGCGCGACGATGACCAATGAGGACGCAGCCCAGCTGCTCGGGGAGGCCATCGCCCAGGTACAGCGGGTGATCGTCGGTCAGGAACACATGGTCGAACAGCTGATGGTCGGCCTGCTGGCCAAGGGCCACATCCTGCTGGAGGGCGTGCCCGGCGTGGCCAAGACCCTCGCCGTGCGTTCCTTCGCCACCGTCGTCGGCGGTGACTTCGCGCGCGTGCAGTTCACCCCTGACCTGGTCCCCTCGGACATCGTCGGCACGCGCATCTACTCCGCGTCGAAGGAATCCTTCGACATCGAGCTGGGCCCGGTCTTCGTCAACTTCGTGCTGGCCGACGAGATCAACCGCGCGCCCGCCAAGGTGCAGTCCGCGATGCTCGAGCTGATGGCCGAGAAGCAGGTGTCCATCGCGGGGCACACCTACCCGGCGCCCAAGCCCTTCATCGTGATCGCCACCCAGAACCCGGTGGAGTCCGAGGGCGTCTACCCGCTGCCCGAGGCGCAGCGTGACCGCTTCCTGCTCAAGGTCGACGTGCCCTACCCGCGTGGGAATGAGGAGTTCGAGATCCTGCGCCGGATGTCGGTCACGCCGCCGGAGCCGACGAATGTGCTGGATCCGGAGAAGACCCGGCAGTTGCAGGACATGGCCAGCAATGTCTTCGTGCACAACCTGGTGGCCGAGTACATCGTGCGGCTCGTGCTGGCCACCCGCACGCCCGCCGACTTCGGCATGCCGGACCTGACCAATGTGATCCAGATCGGTTGCTCGCCGCGCGCGACATTGGGTCTGGTGGCCGCTGCACGAGCCCTGGCCCTGATCCACGGGCGGGACTACGTGCTGCCCACGGACGTGCAGGCAGTCGCATCCGACGTCATGTGCCACCGTCTGGTGCTCGGCTTCGATGCGGTGGCGGACAACATCTCTCCCGCCCAGGTCGTCGAGCGCATCCTGGCCATGGTCCCGCCGCCCACCCCGGTGTGGAATGACAAGACCAGGGCCGAGCAGCACGGGCAGCACTCCGTGCACCCGGAGGCCACCGTCCAGCTGCCCGCGCCAGAGGCCGCAAGCGACGCCCCGGCGGCAGGAAGCCCGGCCCCCTCGGCAGGGAACCTCGCCCCGTCGGCCGAGCCCGTCGAGGGCCCCAACTTCCCGCCCCCCGCCAACCCGTACAACCCGCAGAACTGATCCATGACCCAGAATCCCGCAGGACGGCCGGACATCGGAGCCGCCGGCAGTGTGCTGACGCCCCCGACGGGCGCCACGCTGCCGCTCAGCAGGCTGGCACCGGAGGCAGCACTGCGTCGGCTGGAGCTGACCGTGGTGCGACGTCTGGAGGGCTTCCTGCACGGCGATCACCTCGGCCTGCTCCCCGGGCCGGGCTCCGACGTCAACGACGCGCGCGTCTACCAGCCGGGTCAGGACGACGTGCGCAAGATGGACTGGGCCGTGACTGCTCGCACCACCGTGCCCCACGTCCGCGACACCATCGCCGACCGTGAACTGGAGGTCTGGTCGCTCCTGGACGTCACCCCGTCGATGAACTGGGGCACCGAGGGCGTCACCAAACGAGACCTTGGCATCGCCGCGATCGCCACCATCGGTTTCCTATCCCAGAGGATGGGGGACCGCTTCGGTGGCATGATCATGCGGCAGGACTCCATCAAGCGGCTGCCGCCCAGCAGCGGCCGCACCGCCCTGTACGGCCTGCTGCGCAAGATGCTCGACGAGCCGATCGTCCCGGACCACGCGCCCGGTTCGATGACCCTGGCCCACGGCATCGAGCAGATGGTGCGCACCCAGCGTCGGCGCGGCATGCGCGTGGTGGTCAGTGACTTCCTCACACCCGGGGATTCAGAGCTGGACCCCAACGTGGAACCCGAGTGGGAACGTGCCCTGCGCCGTCTGGCCGTGCGCAACCAGGTGCTGTGCATCGAGGTGGTGGACAGCCATGAGGTCAACTTCCCGGATGTCGGTGAGATGTTGATCAAGGATCCGGAAACGGACTTCGCCCGCTACGTGAACACCTCGGATCCCGCGGCCCGCACCCGGATGGATGCCGCCTCCGCGGCCCAGCGGGAACGGATCAGGATCGCCATGCGGCGCGCCGGCGTCGGGCACATCCAGCTCCGCACGGACCGCGACTGGGTGGAGGACATCGCCCGCTTCGTGCTGGCCTACCGCCGCACCGCCTCGATGCTGCACCAGCCGCCCCAGGGGGTGAGCAAGTGAGCCCCCAGCTGGTGACCCTTCTTCTCAGCTGGCCCGAGTTCAAGAACCCGGGCCGGCTGTGGACCCTCGCGCTCCTGCCGCTGCTGGTGATCGCCTACTTCCTGGCACTGCGGCTCAAGGGCCGCACCGGCATCCGCTACACCAACACGGCAGTCCTGGGCGCCATCCTGCCCAAGCAGTCCCAGTGGCGTAGGCATCTGGCCGTCGCGATGAGCCTGTGCTCGTTGGTCGCGCTCAGCATGGCCTGGGCCCGTCCGATGGGCCTCGAGCGCGTGCCGCGGGAGCGCGCCACCGTCGTCGTGGTGATCGACTCGTCGCAGTCCATGATGGCCACCGACGTGAAGCCCAACCGGCTGGATGCCGCCAAGACGGAGGCGAAGGACTTCATCAACACGCTGCCCGACGGCTTCAACGTGGCCGTCGTCTCCCTGAGCGGCAGCTCGTCGGTGCGGATGCCGCCCAGCATCGACCGTGCCGCCACGCTGCGCGCCATCGACGGCATCCAGCTGCAGGACGGTACGGCGATCGGCGATGCCATCGAGTCCAGCCTGTCGGCCATCAAGCAGGCCCCGCTCGGCAATGACAAGAAGCCCGCACCGGGACTCGTGGTGATGCTCTCCGACGGCACCAACACCACCGGCGCCGACGTGGCGGGAGCAGCGGCCAAGGCCAAGAGCCAGAAGGTGCCCGTCTACACGATCGCCTATGGCAAGCAGACCGGCTACGTGGACCTCGACGGCAAGCGGGAACGCGTGCCACCGGACCCCAAGCTGCTGCAGCAGGTCTCCCAGGCCACGGGTGGCAAGTCCTGGAGCGCGGACAGCGCCGGGGAACTCAAGGACGTCTACAAGGACGTCAAGAGCCAGGTCGGCTACGAGGAGGTGCGCAAGGAGCGCACCGCCCAGTACGCCCTCTACGCCCTGGCCTTCGCGACGGTGGCCGCGCTGGGCGCGGTCTCGATGGCAGCGAGGTGGCCGTGATGCACGATGTCCTGCTCCTGACGCAGTTCATGCGTCCCCACCGGCTCTGGCTCCTCATGCTGGTTCCGGCCATCGGCCTGCTGTACCTGCTGCTGAACGGACGTTTCCGTCCCCAGCCGGGGCGGCGCCGGACCCGTCTGGACCTGGTGATTCCCAAGGACGCGTCATGGAAGCGCCACGGGGCCGTGCTGCTGGCCCTCGCCTCCCTGACCTCCCTGGTGGTGGCCTGGGCCATGCCGAAGGCCTACACGAATGTGCCGCGGGACCGGGCCACCGTCGTGATCGCCATCGACGTGTCGCGGTCCATGGTGGCCAGCGACGTCCAGCCCAACCGGCTCGCCGCGGCCCAGACCGCGGCACAGGCCTTCACAAAGGAGCTCCCGGAACGCTTCAACGTGGCCCTGGTCACCTTTGCCGCGACCACCCAGATCGTGGTGCCACCCACGACGGACCGCGGTGCGGTGGACCGGGCGATCGAGAACCTGGAGGTGGCCCCGTCGACGGCCATCGGCGACGGCATCTACACCTCGCTCGATGCGCTGAAGCTGGTGCCACCGGACAAGGACCATCCCAAGGAGACCGCGCCCGCCGCCATCGTGCTGCTCTCCGACGGCGCCACCAACATCGGGCGTTCCTCACTGGCCGCGGCGGAGCAGTCGCGCGCGCAGAACGTGCCGGTCTACACGATCGCCTACGGCACCTCGACGGGCTATGTGATGGAGGGCGGCCAGCGCCAACCGGTGCCGGTGAACCATGCGGAACTGTCGGCCGTCGCCCGGGCTTCGGGGGGCAAGAAGTTCGCCGCCGCCAGCAAGGACGAACTGGAGGCCGTCTACAAGACGATCGCCCAGAGCGTCGGCTACGAGAAGGTCTACACCGAGGTCACCGACAAGTACGCGGGCCTTGCCCTGCTCTTCGCCGTCCTGGCCTCCTTGGGTGTGATCTCCTTGGGTGCCCGCTGGCCCTGAGCCTCGGTGCCGGCTGGCGTGCTGGCCCGGTCCAGTGATTGATTGGATCCATGCCCAGTGACATCGCCCAGAACCTTGCCTCCGTCGAGGCCCGCATCGCGGCCGCCTGCTCCGCGGCCGACCGTGACCCGTCAACGGTGAGCCTGCTCCCGGTCAGCAAGACCCACCCGATGGACGCACTGCGCGAGGTTGCCTCCCACGGCTACACGCTGTTCGGCGAGAACAAGGTGCAGGAACTGGTCGCCAAGTCTGCAGAACTGAGCGAGGACGATGGCTTCGGCTTCAGTGTCATCGGGCACCTGCAGACGAACAAGGCAAAGCAGGTGGCCGAGCTGGCCAGCGAGTTCCAGTGCCTTGACTCGGCCAAGATCGCCGTGGCCCTGGACAAGCGCCTCCAGCCGCTGGGCAAGCGGCTCCCGGTGCTGATCCAGGTCAATTCCTCGGGTGAGGAGCAGAAGTCCGGCATCGCTCCCGAGGAGGTTCCGGGCCTGGTGGACGAGCTGACGGCGTGCGACGCCCTGGACGTGCGCGGTCTGATGACCGTCGCCATCAAGGGCGACGAGCCCCAGGTGGCGGCCTGCTTCGAGCGGATGCTGGAGCTGCAGCGCAGGCTCCGCGACGCGCAGGCCCTCGGTTCGTCCTGGGACGAACTCAGCATGGGCATGTCGGGTGACCTGGAGCTGGCGATCGCCCACGGGTCCACGTGTGTACGCGTGGGCACCGCCATCTTCGGGGCCCGGGACTACGGTCCCCTGGCCTGAGCTCGCCTCACGCCAGGTTCTCGACCTCCAGGCGCGGGACCTCGTCAGCGGGTGTGAAACCGAAGAGTTGGCTGAAGAAGCTCAACTGCGCCTCCACCACCGCCCGCCGGGTGGACTGCTTGCGGAAGCCGTGGCCCTCACCCTCGAAGAGGATCAGTGCGACGGGCAGCTTCTTGGCCCGCACGGCCTGGGCCATCGACTCCGCCTGGTTCGGCGGCACCACCTTGTCGTCCAGGCCCTGCAGGATCAGCATCGGGCTTGAGAGCCGGTCGACGTGATGGATGGGGGAGCGGTCCAGGTAGACCTGTCGTCCCTCGGGGTAGGGCGCCACCAGCAGGAAGGGATAGCGGGACTCGAACTTGTGGGTGTCGGTCACCAGCGTCTCCAGGTCCCCGATTCCGTAGCGGCTGACGCCGGCGGCGAAGACATCGGAGACGACCAGGGCCTGCAGGGTGGTGTAGCCACCCGCGGAACCGCCCTGGATGACGATCCGCCGCGGGTCCGCCAGGCGGCGCTCCACGATGGCTTGGACGGCATCCACGCAGTCATCGACGTCGGCGATGCCCCAGGTGCCGTACAGGCGGTTGCGGTAGGCGCGGCCGAAGCCCGCCGAGCCGGAGTAGTTGACGTCCAGCACCGCGAAGCCACGTGAGGTCCAGAACTGGAAGTCCGTGCGGTAGATGCCCGGGGCCATGCCGGTCGGACCGCCGTGGGTGTTGACGATCATCGGGGCCAGCTCGCCCTCCGGGAGACAGGCCTGCGGATTGGCCGGCGGATAGTACCACGCCTGACTGCGGCTATGCCGCCCTTCGAACCAGACCGACTCCGGCCGCGAGACCCACTCCGGGGCGGGCTGGGAGGAAGCGGCCTCCTGAACCGCCGTCGTCTGCATCGTGGACGGATCCAGACGCAGGATCTGGGCATGCCGGTCAGCGTGGTCGACGTTGAGGAAGATCCCCGCGGGGCCGGCGGCGATGGAGTCCACGTCGGCAAAGGTGCCCTCCACCCAGCGAGGCTCCCCTCCGTCGAGGTCCAGCAAGCAGACGCGGGCGCGGGCGTCGTCGTAGCAGAAGGTCACCAGGGTGCGGCCGTGCGCGGCGTACAGGTCATTGGGCAGTACCCAGAGCGGACGGCAGAAGTCCTTGTCCGAGCTGAGCAGCTGCTGACGGGTGTCGTCGCCGCGCAGGATCCACGGATTCCAGAAGCCGGTCTCGTCACTCATGAAGACCAGGTCTTCACCTGCCCAGCGGGGATGAAGGACGCTGATCTCGTCGCCTCCGGCCACCTGCCTCAACTCACCCGTGCCGTCCTCGGCAAGGTCCAGGACCATGATGCGGCTGCCATCCCACGGCATGTTGGGGTGGCTCCACTCGACCCATGCGAGCCTGCCCCCGTCGGACAGCTCCGGGTGGGCGTAGAAGTCGGAGCCCTCGGCCAGCACCCGGCCACCGTCGCCATTGTCCCCGTCGAGGTCGAGCGCGACGACGGTGGTGACGGCCTCGTCCGCACCGCGGTGGTCCTCGCGGACGGCCAGGACCAAACGACGCGCCGCATCCACCCGCAGGCCTGCGAAACGCAGGTCGCGATTGGTGCCGGTGATCGCCCGGTCAGCGCCGTCCTCGATGACGTGCACCGCGCCGTCGCTGTCATTGCACCAGGCCACGATGCCGTCCCGGGCATGCCAGGTGCCACCGCCGTACTCCTGCACGCGGGAGCGGACGCTTGCATCCGTGGGGGTGGCATCCGTTGCCCGTCCGTCTCGCAGCCGCACCAGCACCGTGCGTCCGTCGAGCTCCGGGCGGGACTCCAGCCAGTAGACGTCGTCCCCGTCGACGCCGACGCTGGACAGGCCCGTGCCGGCCTTCAGGAGGGCGTCCACGTCGACGACGGAGGGCCAGCTGCCGCAGGGCAGAGGAGTGCACTCGGTGGTGGTCATGACCACGAGCCTATCCAGAGCGGTTGAACCGGCATGGGTGCGTGGGGCAGAATCGAACGGACGTCACATCCTCATGTCTGGTCGAAGTCTGCAGGGGAAGGCACGACTGGGGCCTTGGCAGGAGGATCGTGATGACCGGCATGACCCGTGGGCTCTTCTTCGTCCACTCGACGCCGTCGGCGCTGTGCCCGCACATCGAATGGGCCGTCGAGGGCGTCCTTGGCGTGCCCCCGCATTTCGACTGGTCGCCGCAGCCGGCCATGCCCGGCAGCGTGCGCTGCGAGGTCCCGTGGACGGGACCCGAGGGAACCGGTGCCCGGTTGGCCAGCGCCTTCCTGGCCTGGCAGCGGATCCGTTTCGAGGTGACCGAGGATTCCGGCCCGGCTGGTGAGGGCAACCGGTGGAGCTACACGCCGAACCTGGGCATCTTCCACGCTGCCACCACCATCAGCGGTGACATCACGGTTCCCGAGGAACGGATCAAGTTGGCCATCTCCCAGGACGCGACGGGAGCCAAGCCGCTGCGCGCCTCCCTGGACGAATTGCTCGGGACCCCCTGGGACGACGAGCTGGAGGTCTTCCGGCACGCCGGGGAGGATGCCCCGGTCCGCTGGATGCACCGCGCGGGCTGACCAATCAGAACAGGCCCGGCCACCGCAGTGGCCGAGCCTGTCGAGGCGTCTGAGCTAAAGGTCAGCGGCTCTGGTTCTGGTTGGTCGCCACGATGGCGACATTGTGGCCACCGAAGCCGAAGGAGTTGTTCAGCGCGGCGAGGTCGCCCTCGGGCAGCTCCCGCAGGGTGGTGGCAATCTCCACCGGCAGTCCCGGCTCCAGGTTCTCGATGTTGATCGTCGCCGGAATCTGACGCGTGTTCAGCGCCATCACCGTCGCGAAGGTCTCGATGGCACCGGCGCCGCCCAGCAGGTGACCGGTCATCGACTTGGTGGAGGTGACGATCACGTCGTCGGCGGCAGTGCCCAGGGCGGTGCGGATGCTGCCCGCTTCGGTCACGTCGCCTTTGGGGGTCGAGGTGCCGTGTGCATTGACGTGCCTGATGTCGGCGGGCAGCACGTCGGCCTCCTTCAGGGCCCGCACCATGGCGGAGGCCTGGCCGCGGCCGTCGGGATCGGGTTCGACGATGTCGTGGTTGTCGGCACTGATGCCGGCACCAGCGAGCGTGCCGTAGATCTTGGCGCCACGGGCCTGGGCGTGTTCCAGGCTCTCGAGCACCATGCAGACTGAACCTTCACCCATTACGAAACCATTGCGGTCGGTGTCCCACGGGCGCGATGCAGTCTCGGGGGAGTCGTTGCGGCGGGAGAGCGCCTGCATCTGGGCGAAGGCATTGATCGGCAGCGGGTGGATGACGGCCTCGGTGCCGCCGGCAAGCACGATGTCCGCGCGGCCCAGACGGATCATGTCGATGGCCAGGCTGATCGCCTCGTTCGAGGAGGCACAGGCGCTGACGGGGGTGTGGATGCCGGCGCGGGCGTTCACCTTGAGACCAAGGTTCGCGGCGGGGGCATTGCTGATCAGCATTGGGATGGTGAAGGGGCTGACGCGTCGCAGGCCCTTCTCCTTCTGGATGTCCCACTGGTCAAGCAGCGAGTTCAGGCCACCGATGCCCGACGCGACGCTGACGGCGATCCGGTCCTCGTCGAGGCTGTCGTTCTTCTCCCCGAAGACCAGGCCGGCATCCTCCCAGGCCTCCTTGCCGGAGATGAGGGCCATCTGGGTGGAGCGGTCCAGACGGCGGGCCTGGACGCGGTCAAGATGGCTGGCCGGATCGCCGGCCGCGGAGGCGGCGAAGGTCACGGGCAGCTCGGCAGCCCACGGCTGGGTGAGGGTGTGGGCTCCACTGACCCCGTCGAGCATCGCCTGCCATGTGGCGGGGGCGGTCTCGCCGAGCGGGGTGTAGGCGCCGAAACCGGTGATGACAACGGTGGTCATGGGTACTCCAAGGATTGTGTGTGGTGGGCGGTGGGTGCGGGGCGCGGGCCGGGCAGCGTCTGCCCGGCCCGCGGCGGCCACGTCAGGTTCAGGCCTGGGCGCGCTCGATGAAGGCCACGGCGTCGCCGACGGTCTTGAGGTTCTTGGCATCCTCGTCGGGGATCGAGACGCCGAACTTCTCCTCGCAGGCGTAGATGATCTCGACCATGCTCAGGGAGTCGACGTCGAGGTCCTCGGTGAAGGACTTGTCGAGCTGGACATCCTCGACGCCGACGCCGGCGACGTCGTTGACGATCTCGGCGAGGTCGGAACGGATCTCTTCGGTGCTGGCCATGATGGCCTCCTGTTTCTGTGTTGGTGTTGCGGTGCTGTACGGGGCCGCCGGATGGCGAACCCCGGGTTCTAGGGGAGGATGACGACCTGCCCGGCGTATGCGAGACCGCCGCCGAAGCCGATCATCAGTGCGGTCTGGCCGCTGCGAGCCTCGCCGGACTGCAGGACGGCGTCCAGCGCCAGCGGCACGGAGGCCGCCGACGAATTGCCCATCTGGGCAATGTCCCGGGCGACCACGATCTCGCCTGGCAGTTTCAGGTGGCGCAGCATCGAGTCGGTGATGCGGTTGTTCGCCTGGTGCGGGACGAAGACGTCAAGATCCTCCGGGGCCAGGCCGGCCGCCGCAAGGGTCTCGCGGGTCTTGTCCGCGATGAACGTGGTGGCCCAGCGAAAGACCTTGGTGCCGTCCATCCGGATGAAGGGGTGCTCCTGGTCGTCGCCCAGGGCGGACCATTCGTCGAGGGTCAGCACATCGTGCTGGGAGGGGTCCGAACCCCAGACGGTGGGGCCGATCTGCGGTGTCTCGGACGGCCCGATCACGACGGCCCCGGCGCCGTCGCCGAAGAGGAAGGCGGTGCCGCGGTCGGTCTTGTCCAGCAGCCGGCTCAGCACCTCGGCCCCGACGACCAGCACCTGGCGTGCTGCTCCGGTGCGCACCAGGGAGTCGGCAAGACCGACGCCGTAGCAGAAGCCGGCGCAGGCGGCGGTCAGGTCGAAGACCGCCGGGCCGGTGCAACCCAGGTCCGCGGCGACGCGGGCGGCCAACGAGGGCATGGCCTGGTCATTGCTGATGGTCGCCACGATGACGG
This sequence comes from Luteococcus japonicus, assembly GCF_003752415.1. Lineage (NCBI taxonomy): Bacteria > Bacillati > Actinomycetota > Actinomycetes > Propionibacteriales > Propionibacteriaceae > Luteococcus > Luteococcus japonicus. Next base: position 389,600 of record NZ_RKHG01000001.1, read on the forward strand.
CGTCGATCTCTGAGGCCTGCAGCCCGGCACGTTCGAGGGCCTGGGCACAGGCGGACACGGCGAGGCTGCGCGGAGTCTCCTCGTCGGTGGCCCAGTGTCGTGCCTCGATGCCGGTGCGCTGCCTGATCCACTCGTCGCTGGAGTCGATGAGGGTGCACATCTCCTCATTGCTGACGACATGCGAGCCGCGGCTGGCACCGGTCGACACGATGCGGGACCCGGCAACGCCCGCAACGGGGATGATGGCTGCCATCTCAGGCCTCGCCGTTCCCGGCGTGCTGCTCGACGAAGGCGCGCGCCTCGTCCAGCTGGTCGGGGGTGTTCAGGTTGAACAGTTCGACGCCCTTGAGGTTGCGCTTGGCGATGCCGGTCAGGGTGCCGGCGGGGGTGAGCTCCAGCATGCCGGTGATGCCCTGCTCGGCCAGCGTGGCCATGCACAGATCCCAGCGGACCGGATTGGCGACCTGGTTGATCAGGCGTTCCAAGTAGTCGGCGCCGGAGGTCACCACCTGGCCGTCGCGGTTGCTGAGCAGGGCGAGGCTGGCGTCCCGCGGTTCGACCGTCGCGGCGACCTCGCGCAGGTGCGCCACGGCCGGCTCCATGTGGACGGTGTGGAAGGCCCCGGCAACGCTCAGCGGGAACAGTCGGGTGCGCTTGGGAGCCTGCTCCGCGAAGGCCTCCAACTGCTCGACGGTGCCGGCGGCGACGATCTGCCCGGAGCCGTTGTTGTTGGCGGGGGTGAGGCCGGCTGCCTCGATGGCGGCCAGCACCTCGTCACGGTCGCCACCGATGACGGCGGTCATCGACGTGCGGCGCAGTGCAGAAGCCTCGGCCATCGCCCGGCCACGCTCACGGACCAGGGTGATGGCCTCGTCCTCGCCCAGCACCCCGGCGATCGCGGCGGCCGCCAGCTCACCGACGCTGTGCCCGGCGACGGCACCGACGCGCTGGTCGGCACCGGCCTCGCCCAGCAGTTCGGCCGCCGTGGCGATGGCGGAGGCGACGAGTAGGGGCTGGGCCACGGCGGTGTCACGGATGGTGTCCGCATCGGACGTGGTGCCATGGGCCGCCAGGTCCAGCTGGGCCACCTCACCCAGGGCCGTCAGGCGCTCAGCGAAGCTGGGCAGCTGGAGCCAGGGGGCGAGGAATCCGGGGGTCTGGGCGCCTTGTCCCGGCGCAACGATTGCAAGCACGTAGTCCACTCTGTCCCTTCCAGCGGCCCTGGACAGCGGATGACACGACGAAATCTACGGGTGCGCTGTTGTGGGATCCCCACAACAGGCATGGGATTCCCAGGCGGGGCGTCGGGTACCTCTTGTGGGGGATGATCAATCGCTGGTCAGCGTGCGATGGCCGCGAGACGTCCCAGGGTGATGGCCAGGCGCAGCACATAGGCGTCGCGGGCATCGGTGGGGGAGTAGCCCGTCACGTCCTGGATCCGCTTGATGCGGTAACGCACCGTGTTGGCGTGGACGAACAGCGCACGCGCCGTGGCTTCGACCGAACAACCGTGGTCCAGGAAGCTGACGCAGGTCTCGAGCAGGTCCCCACCGGCGGCACCCAGCGGTTCGAAGACGTCGCGGGCCAGGGCACGGCGGGCGTGGCCATCTCCGGCCAGGACGCGTTCGGGCAGGAGTTCGGTGGCCGGGAGGGCGCGGCCACCCTCGGGCCATGCGTCGGAGGCGCGCAGGCCACTGACCGCCGCGCGGGCCGAGCGGGGGGATTCCACCAGGTCCTCCACCAGCGGGCCGATCACCACGTGTCCGGGGCCGAAGTAGTCCGAGAGCTCCTCGACGGCGGCAATGGAGGCGGCCTCGTCGCTCACGTCCGGACCGCTGGCCACCAGCACCAGTCGATCCCCCTGGACGGCGATCAGGACCTCGAGGCGCATCTTGCTCGCGTGCCGGCGCAGGGCGCTGATGGCATCCTCACCGTGCTCGTGCACGTGCCCCACGGCGACGAAGACCTTGCTTCCAGACCGCCAACCCAGCGTCGAGGCCCGGGAGACCATCGACTCGTCGGCCTCGGCCCGCACGATGGAGTCCACCACCAGGGCCTCCATCCGGGCATCCCACGCGCCGCGCACCTCTGCGGCACGGGCATATACCTCGGCGGCGGCGAAGGCTACCTCTCGGGAGTAGTGGACGATGGCGGTCTGCAGGACGGGACGGTCCTCCTCCTCGGCCAGGAGCTGCACCTGTTCCTCCACGACGGCGATCGTGGTGCGCATCAGGTCGACCGTCTGGTGCAGGGTGATGTTGCGGGTGAGGGCCCGTGGGGCCGCGGCGAAGACATTGGCCGGGTCGAAGGCGACGGTGGGGTCGTCGGCCACCCACTGCACGAAGCCGTCGATGCCACCCTGGGCCACGACGGAGATCCAGGAGCGGTGCTCGGCGTCGAGCTCCCCGAACCAGGGATGCCGCTCGTCCATCGCTGCGAGCGTGGCGGTGGTCATCTGCCCGATGGTGGCCGTCAGCCGGCCCACGAGGGCCTTGCGGTCCGCGTCGGACGGCACCAGGGCCCTACCGCTTCCGGACGTGGGACCGTCGGGACGGCCGGGCTGCTTGCTGCTGCGCGATGCCATGGGGCCTCCTTCCTGTTCTGCCGAGCCTAGTGGGCCCTGCAGCTAATGTGGACGAGTGGCCAGTACGACGACGGACCCTGCACCGCAGAACGTACCCTCACCGGTGGATGCGCTGCGGGAGGTGGCCTTCTGGCTCGAACGTTCACGGGCGGACAGTCACCGCGTCAAGGCCTACCGGCGGGCCGCCGACGCACTGGTCGCGCTGGATCCGTCCGACTGGCTGGCCCTGGACGAAGCCGACGGTTGGGCGGCCATCCCCGGACTCGGCCGCAGCACCGTGGCCGTGATCACCGAGGCGCTGACGGGTCGTGTCCCGCAGCGCCTCGGGGAGCTGCGTGAGGCCGGGGCCCAACCACTGGCCGTCACGCACCTGCGCGGCCTGGTGCGGGGTGACCTGCACTGTCACACCACGTGGAGCGACGGCGGATCACCCGTGGGGGAGATGGCACGGACCGCCGTCGTCCTGGGACACGACTACCTCGCGATCACCGACCACTCTCCGCGGCTCACCGTCGCCCATGGCCTGGATGCCGACCGCCTGCGGGCGCAGTGGCGGGAGATCGACGAGGTCCAACGGACCCTGGACGAGCAAGGTGCCGCCGTGCGGATCCTGAAGGGAATCGAGGTGGACATCCTCGACGACGGCGCCCTGGACCAGACCGAGGAGATGCTCGCGGGGCTGGACGTGGTGGTGGCCTCGGTGCATTCCAGATTGCGTTCGGACCGCGATTCCATGACGCAGCGCATGGTTGGCGCCATCGCCAATCCGCACACCACCGTGCTCGGGCACTGCACCGGCCGTCTGGTGGAGGGGGCGCGGGGCACCAGGCCTGCCTCCGACTTCGATGCCGAGGTGGTCTTCGAGGCCTGCCGTCAGTTCGGTGTCGCCGTGGAGATCAATTCACGCCCGGAGCGCCAGGATCCGCCCGATGAACTGCTCGCGCTCGCCGAGCGGATGGGATGCCTGTTCAGCATCGACACCGACGCCCATGCACCCGGTCAGCTGGACTTCCAGACGCTCGGCTGTGCGCGTGCGGAGGCCGCAGGGATCCCCGCCCAGCGGATCATCAACTCCTGGCCGCTCGACGAACTGCTGGACTTCGCGAGCCGCTGAGTCAGTCCTTCTTGTGCGTCGGGCCGCCGAACATGATCTCGTCCCAGCTCGGCACCGAGGCACGCTTCTTGCGGGAACGCGGCTTGGGCTTCGGCTTGGGGGCCGGTTCGGGCGCGGGGCTCTCGACGAGCGGTGTCTGCTCCACCTCGACAGCGGCCTCCGCCACGTCGGCCGAGCCTGTCGAGAGCACCTCGAGATCGGGCTGTGGGACATCGGGCTGGGGGACATCGGGCTGGGGGACATCGGGCTGGGGGACATCGGGCTGGGGGACATCGGATTGGGGCAGCTCCACCTCCACCACGACACCCTGAGCCGGGCGCGCGACGGGCGATTCCTCGGGCAGGTCCACCACGGCCGCCAGGTGAGGCTTCCGCTCGCCCTTCGGCTCTGTCACGTCGTCCGGGTCCTCGAGAGGCTCGGGCTGCGGGGTGGACTCCGGCTGGGGCTCCTGCTCGTCAGTCTGCTCCGGCTGCGGCTCCGGGGTGGGCTCGGGCTGGGTCACCTTGGCCGTGCTTGTCGAGGCCTCCGGCTCCACCTCTGCCTCGTCGAGTACCGCATCGACCGGCTCGGGCACGTCCTGGGTGACCGGGTTGGTCAGTCCGGCATAGATGTTGACCGAGTCCTCGGCGAAGGAGCTGAGCATGTCGTACAAGACGTCCATGTCCGAGGTGTTCTTCGGGACGAAGTCGTAGACCCCGTCCACCTCCTCGAATTCGGCCGGGGCGTAGTCCTCCACCTCGGTGTCGTCGGCCTCCGGCTCTGCGGTTTCCTCGGGCTGGGCTGCCACTGCGGGTCCCACCGAGAGGGCCGCGGGCGCCTGCACCGGCGTGCTCCTGACCGGTTCGGAGGGGGAGGCGGGGGTCTCGACGATCGGGACGGAGCCCTGCACCGCGCGGATCAGGGCCAGTTCGTCGTTGAGGTCGATGGTGGGCTCCGCGTCGGGTGAGCTCACGGGCTGGGAGGCTGTGACCTCACCGATCAGCCACCGGGCCTCGTCATTGTTGGCGACGCTGAAGCGGGCGCGCTGGTCGAAGATGAAGCGCGCAACGCGCCGTTCACCGTCAACCTCAAAGCAGCCCTGCACGGTCCAGCGGCGGTCCTCATTGCGCCAGGCGTCCCAGTCCTCCTCGTCGATCACGACGCCGTGTGGTGCGAGCTTGTCGGTCACCACGGACCGCATCGAACGCACGGAACCGGTCTCGCCACGGCGACGCACCGGGCACTGCAGTGCGGTGCCCGCCACATGTTCGCGCTCCGCCAGGACGGGAGCCGCGAAGGGCTCCACCTTCTCCACCGGCACCCCGGCCACGTGCGCGACCTCCTCGAGCGATGCTCCCGACCGGATCCGGGTCTGGATGTCGCGGGGGCTGAGGGCGCTTGTCATGTCTTCTCCAGTACTGGCGAAACGGGTAGGCACGAGGAAATCACGGGCTGTGGCGTCAATTCTGCCGTGCCCAACCTACCGTGCCCTGCCACCCGTCGCGCCGCAAGCCATGGGTGTGGCGTGTGCGAAGGATCGTGCTTGGGTGCGACGCCGGGTTCTGCAAGGATCGGTTCATGACCAGCACGGATGCTCCCACCAACTCGCTCGCCCCCTATGACGCCATCCTGCTGGTGTCCTTCGGTGGGCCGGAGAAGCCGGACGAGGTGGTGGACTTCCTGGAGGTGGTCACCAGGGGTTCCGGGATCCCCCGTTCACGGCTTGCGACGGTCGGGGAGCACTACTTCCTCTTCGGGGGCCGCAGCCCCATCAATGACCAGAACAAGGCGCTGATGGCAGCGCTGGAGCACGAGCTGGCCGGCCGCGGCAACACCGTCCCCATCCACTGGGGCAACCGCAACTGGCACCCCTTCATCGACGAGGCGGTGCAGGGGCTCGCCGCGCAGGGTCATCGGCGCGTCCTGATGCTGACCACCAGCGCCTACCCCTCCTACTCCGGCTGCCGTTCCTATCGGGAGGCGATGGCCGAGTCCCTCGCGAAGCATGCCCCGGACCTGGTCGTGGACCGGATCGGCAACTACGCGCTGGAGGATGGTTTCCTCGACGCCAATGCGGCTGCACTGCGGCAGGCACTGGAGGAGCTTCCGGGTGCCCGCGTCGTCTTCGTGACCCACTCCATCCCGACGGACATGGCCGGGGCCTCGGGTGCCCCCGAGGCCCGGGGCGCCTATGTGACCTGGCACGAGGAGGTGGCCCGTCGAGTGCACGCCGCGCAGGGGCTCGCCGACGACTATGACCTCGTCTACTGCTCCCGCTCCGGCCGCCCGGACCAGCCGTGGCTGGAGCCCGACGTGAACGACCACCTCGCCGCGCTGAAGGAGCGGGGCGTGGACCGCGTGGTCCTGGCACCCATCGGCTTCATCTCGGACCACATGGAGGTCATCTACGACCTGGACACCCAGGCCCGCCAGACCTGCCAGGAGCTGGGCATCACGATGGCGCGCGCCGCGACCGCAGGCGTCGCCGAGACATTCGTCGCCATGCTCGCCGACCGTCTGGTGGAGCGGGCCGCGCAGGCACGTGAGGGCGGCACCCTGCCCTGCGCCAAGGGATGCGGCGGCACGGGGTGTTGCCCGAACCCGCGCGATCCCCGGACACCGGCGATCGGCTGAGGAGGATCACCATGGAGCAGACCACATCGAGCCCAGCCCTCGGCCCGGCCTGGGAGGACCTGCGCAGCTACATGGCACAGCCCCGGCTCGTGAGCCTGGACATCGCCCCCGACGGACAGTGGCTGGCCGTCGGGGTCCAGACGCCCAACGAGAAGTCGACCGACTACCGGACCAATCTGTGGCGTGTACCGACCACCGGCGAGGGCCCCTCCCGCCAGCTGACTCGTGGCGTGGAGGGCGACGCACTGGCAGCGATGCTGCGCGACGGCTCTCTGCTGTTCACCTCCGGCCGCCAGGCGCCGTCATCAGACGGTGGAAGTGATCACGACAAGGCCCTGTGGTGCCTGCCCGCCGGAGGTGGCGAGGCGCACGTCGTGGCACAGCGCCCAGGCGGTTGGCAGAGTGTGCTGTCCGCGCGCGAGGCAGACCGGCTCGTGTGCGGCGTCGGCATCGCGACGGGACTCGACGGTCTGGAGGAGGACGACACGCTGCACCGACGCCGTGCCGAGGCCAAGGTGTCCGCGATCCTGCACGAGGGCGCCGGTGTGCGGCACTGGGACCATGACCTGGCGCGCCAGACCACTCGCTTCGTGACCCTCGGCGTGGACCTGGACCGGGACGATCCGGTGGATTCCACCAGCCTGCGGCTGGCCAGCCCGGAACTGGGCGTCGGCCTCTCAGCCTCCGCCACCCTGTCCTCCCACGGCGACTTCCTGATCACCAGCCATGACGAGCCCCAGGCCGGCGCCGGACGGAGCTCGCACCTGGTGCGCCTCGGCCTGGACGACGGCAGCGTCGAGAGGATCGCCAACGACGACTCCTCGGAGCTGGAGGACCCGGTGCTCAGCCGCGACGACCGCCTGGTGGCCTGCACGCGCTATGAGCGGGGCACCCCGGAGAGCGCCCCGCGGTTGTACCTCCACCTGGTGGACCTCGAATCGGGCCGGGGCCGTGACCTTGCCTCGGACTGGGACCGGTGGGCCACCCCGGCCGCCTTCAGCCCCGACGGGCAGATCCTCTACGTCACGGCCGATGAGGACGGCGAGTGCCCGGTCTTCGCCGTCGACATCGCCACCGGGAGCGTGCGCCGCCTGACCCAGCACGGCGCACACAGCCAGGTCTGCCTGGCACCGGAGGGCGGGGCGCTGTACGCCCTGCGCTCCGCCTGGGACGAGCCGGGTTCGGTGGTGCGGATCGACCCCGCGACGGCCACCAGCAGCGTGGTCTACGCGCCCGTCACCGGCGCGGACCTTCCGGGCCGCCTGGAGCGCCTCGAGGCGCGGGCCGAGGACGGAACGCGCATCCCCGGTTGGCTCGTGCTCCCGGACGGCTGTGATGCGCGGCACCCGGCACCCCTGGTCCTGTGGGCCCATGGCGGTCCGCTCAATTCGTGGAATGCCTGGAGCTGGCGCTGGTGTCCGTGGCTGCTCGTGAGCCAGGGCTACGCGGTTCTGCTCCCGGACCCGGCTCTCAGCACTGGCTACGGCCGTGGCTTCATCCAGCGGGGCTGGGGACGCTGGGGCTGCGAGCCGTACCAGGACCTGATGGCGGTCACCGATGCCGTGGTGGCACGTGAGGACGTCGATGCCGAACGTACCGCGATGATGGGCGGTTCCTTCGGTGGCTACATGGCCAACTGGATTGCGGGCCACACGGACCGCTTCCGGTGCATCGTGAGCCATGCCAGCCTCTGGAACCTGGACAGCTTCGGCCCCACCACGGACATTCCCTGGTACTGGGGGATCGAGTTGGGGGAGCGGATGATGCGGGAGCACTCTCCGCACCGCTTTGCCGACCAGATCACCACACCGATGCTGGTGGTGCACGGTGACAAGGACTATCGCGTCCCGATCGGGGAGGGATTGGCGCTGTGGTGGGCGCTGACCAGCAACCATCCGGGGCCACCGGAGAGCCTGCCGCACAAGTTCCTCTACTTCCCCGACGAGAACCACTGGGTACTCACCCCGCAGCATGCGACCATCTGGTACGAGACGGTGCGCGCCTTCCTCGCCGAGCACCTGGAGGGCCAGCCCTTCGTGCGTTCGGACCTGCTCTGAGGACTGACCACTGGGGCGTACCGGGGGGCCTCCGTCGGACAGGGACGCGGGCATGTGATACACATGTGCCTGCCGTTGGGCACACACACGTTGCTTCGCGCAGGAACAATGCGCAGGCCAGAGGCGTTGTGGGGCACACCGGGAGCACTTCACGGCCCCCTGGGGCCCCCGGACGACAGGGAAGGATGACATGGCGACTGACTACGACGCCCCGCGCAAGACTGACGAGGACGTGAGCGAGGACTCGATCGAGGAGCTCAAGACTCGTCGCAATGACAAGAACTCGGGCAAGGTCGACGAGGACGAGGTGGAGGCCGCGGAAGCCTTCGAGCTGCCCGGCGCGGACCTGTCCCACGAGGAACTGACCGTGCGCGTGCTGCCTCGTCAGGCTGACGAGTTCACCTGTGGGTCCTGCTTCCTCGTGAAGGCAGCCAGCCAGCGGGCCGAGAGCCGCAAGGGCATCGACTACTGCGTCGACTGCGTCTGAGCAGACCCAGCGCACAGCAAACACAACGACGGGCCGCATCCCCAAGGGGTGCGGCCCGTCGTCGTGCCTGAAGAGGTCAGAGCTTGATCTTGGTCCTGCTGGCGGTGTCGAGTCGTTCGCCCGTGACCGCTTCGAAACGGCGGCCGACGAAGCGGTTGAGTGCCACCTGCGAGACGCCGAGCCCAAGGCCACTCGCGAGGGCCCAGATAGCGGCATGCGTGGCGGGCACCTCCGGGTCATTGGGGTCCGGCGGGTTGTCTCCCGTCGCAGCCTTCCAGGCGGCCTGCATGAGCTTCTGCGTGACGATGGTGGTGACGGTGCCGAGCAGGCCGGCGTAGATCTTGAAACCGATGTTCTGGCTCGTGGTGGCCATCTGGTCTCCCTCACTGTCTGGCCAAGTGTGCGTGCACGGCGGCCGGTCGATTCGACATGTCGAACTTGCACTTCCATCGTAGGCATTGCGCCGGCATGGCAGGCACACGAAAGGCCGACTTTCGCCACCGGCGGACCACGGTAGGTTGGTGCACATGCCCGAAGCACCCGTGCCCCACGATGGCCCCCGGCACCGCGAACACCTGGTGGTGCCCCCGTCCTGGTGGTTGTTGACCCTGGGTTTCGCCTTCACCCTGGTGGTGGCCGTGGGCGCCTACCTGAACCTGCAGTTCGGCGCCGCCGTTGCCGTCCTGTGCCTGCTGGCCATCGGAATCGCCTTCTGGGCCTATGGACACACCCTGTTGGCCGCCGACGACCGGGGCATCCGGGTGGACCATTCCCTGGTGGAATGGCCGTGGATCAGCAGCGTCGAGGTGCTGGACCGGTCGCAGGTCCACGACGCGATGGGCCCGGGTTCCGTGGCCACAGCCTGGTTCGTCACCCGCCCCTATGTGAAGGAGGCGGTCAAGGTGGTGCTGGATGATCCCGCCGACCCCCATCCCTTCTGGCTGGTCTCGAGCCGCCATCCGGAACGGATCGCCGCGGTGGCCGCACAGCACCTGACCCGCACCGCACCGACGACGCAGGAGCCCTGATGGAACAGATTCGTGCCGTGCGCCTGGACAAGGACCTTCCGCTTCCCGTGCGCGCACATCCTGGGGATGCCGGGCTGGACCTGATGACCACCACCGATGTGTACCTGGCGCCGGGGGAGCGGGCCCTGGTGGGGACGGGACTCGCCGTGGCCATCCCCGAAGGGTGGGTCGGTCTGGTCCACCCCCGCTCCGGACTGGCGGCCCGCAGCGGCCTGACGGTGATCAATGCCCCGGGAACCGTGGACGCGGGCTATCGCGGGGAGATCAAGGTCTGCCTGCTCAACACGGACCTGTCGCAGCCGGTCGTCCTGAAGCGCGGGGACCGCATTGCCCAGCTTCTGGTCCAGCGCGTCGAGCTACCGGTCCTGATGGAGGTGGAGGACCTGGGCGAGAGCTCACGCGGTGCGGGCGGTCACGGCTCCAGCGGCGGGGTGTCGGCCTGGCAGGCAGGATAGAATCGAGGACGTTGCCGCGGCGAGAGCCGTCGCGGCCCACCGGAGGGAAGGCCACCGTGAGCGAGAACGACCAAGGCATCGAGAACGAGCCCCAGGAGCAGGCCGAGGTCGTCGACCCCACAGATCCGAAGTGGGACGAGCTCGACGCCCAGGACTGGCGCGAGGACGGCCCCTTCGACCTCGACGAGGTGGACCTGGATGCCGATGACGTGGACCGTCTGGACTTCGGCAGCCTGATCATGACGCCCTTCGACGAGATGCAGCTCCAGCTGCAGATCGACGAGGCCACCCAGCAGGTCCAGGCCGCGCTGGTGATGCACGCCAACTCCGCCCTCGAGGTGGCTGTCTTCGGCGCCCCCGCCACCAGCTCCATGGCCGGTGACATCCGCCGCGAAATGGTCGAGGTCACCGAGCAGCAGGGCGGTGACGTCCAGCTGGCCGAAGGGCCCTTCGGCACCGAGATCCGTCGCGTCATCCCGCTGCAGAATGACGAGGGCGAGACGATGTACCACGTCTCCCGCACGTGGTTCGCGCACGGTCCTCGCTGGCTGGTGCGTGGTGTGCTGATGGGTGAGGCCGGAATGACCGAGGGAACCGATGGCCCCGCCGCGGTCCTGTATGAGTTCTTCCGCAATCTTGTCGTGCGTCGCGACGAGAGCCCGCGCGTGCCCGGCGACCTGATCCCGATGACCATCCCCGAGGAGCTGGTCGCCCAGGCTCCCGAGGATGGCGAGGTCCCCGAGCAGTGAGCAGGACTGCCTCCACCAGCGCCGAGCGCTCCCGCAGGGGGGCGCTCGGCCGGCTTGTGCGCCGGTTCACCACCACGGAAGGCCAGACCCAGGCCGAGGCGATGCAGGAAGAGGCCATGAGTGCGGGTTGCGCCAGCCTCTCGCACTGCCGGATGCGCGAGCAGGTGCGGGTGCGTGGCGTCATCTCGCAGGTGACGCTGAATCCGCGCGGTGTGAACCGCTGGTTGGAGGCCATCCTCGACGACGGCTCGGGGGAGGTCACCCTGATCTGGATGGGCCGACGGATCGTGCGCGGCATCGAACCCGGCCGCAAGTTGGAGGTGGAGGGACGCCTGACCCTCTTCGAGGGCAGGCCCACCATCTACAACCCGAAGTATTCCCTGCTGAACCTCTGAACCCGTCGAAACTCAGCCCTGGTCGTCTCGGGGCGCGAGCAGCTGCGAGAGTTCGGCCTCGTGCTCCGTGGAGACCACGAAGAGCAGCTCGTCCCCGCCCTCCAGCGCCCCGTCCGGGTGCGGGGCGACGGCGCGGCCGTCGCGGATGATGGCGACCAGGATGGCGTCGCCGGGGAAGGTGATGGCGCGCAGCATCTCACCGACGCGGGGACTCTCGCCCGGCAGTGTCATCTCGACCAGGTTGGTGCTTCCCTTGCCGAAGGTGAAGATCCGCACCAGGTCACCGACGCTCACGGCCTCCTCCACCAGTGCCGACATCAGGCGCGGTGTGGACACCGCCACGTCGACCCCCCAGACCTCGTCGAACATCCACTCATTGCCCGGGTGGTTGACACGCCCGACGGTGCGGGGCACGCCGAACTCAGTCTTGGCCAGCAGGGAGTGCACAAGATTGGCCTTGTCATCGCCGGTCGCGGCGATGCACACGTCGCAGGTGTCCAGCCGGGCCTCCTGCAGGGTGTCCAACTCGCAGGCATCGGCGTGCAGCCACTCCGCCTGCGGCACGGAGTTCGGCTTGATGGCCTTCGGGTCCCTGTCGATCAGCAGCACCTGGTGGCCGTTGACGATCAGCTCACGGGCGATCGAACGCCCCACATTGCCGGCTCCGGCGATCACGATGCGCATGGACTTCTCCTGGATGGTGGGAGTTTGGTGGTGGCTCAGTGCCGTTCGGGGGCCTCACCGAGGACCTGTTCGATCTCGTCGGTGCGGTCCAGCTCAATGGCGGCATAGAGCAGGTCACCGTCCTGCAGGACGGTTTCAGCGGTGGGCACCATGGCGGTGCCGTAGCGCTGGAGGAAGGGCAGGGGGGTGCGCACTGCCTGCTGGATCTCGCCGATGGTGCTGCCGATCCAGCCCTCGTGCACATGGACCTGCACCAGGCGGGCACTTCCGGACGGATCCCGCCAGACGGGCTCCGACCCCTCCGGCAACAGGCCACGCAGGACCTGGTTTGCGGCCCAACGGACAGTGGCCACAGTGGGGATGCCCAGGCGCTCGTAGACCTCGGCGCGGCCCTGGTCATAGATGCGGGCGACGACATTGTGCACGCCGAACTCCTCACGCACCACACGTGCGGCCAGGATGTTGGAGTTGTCGCCGCTGGAGACCGCGGCGAAGCCGTCGGCTCCCCGGATCCCGGCCTTGACCAGCACGTCGCGGTCGAAACCGACGCCCTTCACGGTGGTCCCACGAAATTCCGGGCCGAGCCGACGGAAGGACTCCGCATTCGTGTCGATGACCGACACGTCGTGGCCTCGCTTCTCCAGACTCCGGGCCAGGCTGGAGCCCACGCGTCCGCAACCCATGATGACGATCTGCACGCTGATTCCTCCACTTGCCGGGCACGACAGGTGAACGCTACCGCACCGGCTGCCGGGCGAGGGGCCCGGCTGGACTACAGTCTGGTCGTGAGTTTTTCGCATGCGGTCAAGAGACTGCTGGTTGGACGCAAGCTGGCGAGTACCCAGCTCGGCGAGACCCTGCTTCCCAAGCGCATCGCACTGCCGGTGTTCGCCTCCGACGCCCTCAGCTCGGTGGCCTATGCCCCCGACGAGATCCTGCTGACCCTGAGCCTGGCCGGAATGGCGGGCTTCGCCTTCAGCTGGCAGATCGGCCTGGTCGTGGCCCTGGTGATGGCCGTCGTCGTGCTGTCCTACCGCCAGACGGTGCACGCCTACCCCTCCGGTGGCGGTGACTACGAAGTGGCGACGGTGAACATCGGTCCCAGCGCGGGGCTCACCGTCGCCAGCGCCCTGCTGGTGGACTACGTGCTGACAGTGGCCGTCTCGGTCTCCTCAGGAGTGCAGAATGCCGAGGCCATGCTGCCCTTCCTCCGGGGGCACGAGGGTGTCGTGGCGGCCGTGGTGATTGCCCTGCTGATGGCGCTCAACCTGCGAGGGGTCCGCGAGTCGGGCACCATCTTCGCCATCCCGACCTACCTCTTCATGGCCGGCATCCTGGGCATGACAGTCTGGGGCTTCTTCCGGATCCTGGTCCTGGGAACCGACCTCCAGGCGGAGACCGCGTCCTGGAGTGTGCAGAGCACCAGCGAGTACGGCGCCTTCACCGGATTCCTGATGGTGGCGCTGCTGGCCAGGGCATTCAGCTCCGGCTGTGCGGCGCTGACCGGTGTCGAGGCCATCAGCAATGGAGTCCCGTCCTTCAAGCAGCCCAAGAGCCGCAATGCGGCCACCACGCTCGCCATGCTGGGCATCATCGCCATCACGATGTTGCTGGGCATCATCGCGCTGGCCAACCGCATCGGCGTCAAACTGATCGACCCCCAGGGCGGTTCCCACTATGTGACGCCCACCGGGGAGCACGTGACCACGGCCGGGCGCACCGTCGTCGGCCAGCTGGCGCGCGCGGTCTTCTTCGACAGCTTCCCGCTCGGTTTCTACTTCATCGTGACGGTCACCATGGTGATCCTCTTCCTGGCGGCCAACACCGCCTTCAACGGCTTCCCGACGCTCGGGTCGATCCTGGCCCGCGATGGCTACCTGCCGCGTCAGCTGCACACGCGTGGAGACCGGCTGGCCTACTCCAACGGCATCATCTCGCTGGCCCTTGCGGCCATCGGCCTGGTGCTGGTCTTCAACGGCTCCGTGACGGCCCTGATCCAGCTCTATGTGGTGGGCGTCTTCGTCAGCTTCACCATCAGCCAGTTCGGGATGCTGCGCCACTGGACACGGCATCTGCGCACAGAGACCGATCCGGAGGTGCGACGCCACATGCAGCGTTCGCGGGTCATCAATGCGGTGGGCCTGACCCTGACCGGCATCGTGCTCGTCGTGGTGCTGCTCAGCAAGTTCATGCATGGTGCCTACCTCGCCATCATCGCGATGGTGGTGGTCTTCTCGATGATGAAGTCCATCCGGCGCCACTACGACAAGGTCGCCAAGGAAGTGGCACTTGCGGGCGATGCGGACCGGGTCCTGCCCAGCCGGGTCCGGGCGGTGATCTTCGTCGGCGCCGTGAACAAGCCCCTGATGCGCGCGTTGAACTTCGCCCGGGCCACCCAGCCGTCGCACATGGATGCGGTGACGGTGGCCGTGGACGACGACGAGTCGCGTGAGCTCGTGGAGGCATGGGAGGCGGAGAACATCGACGTGCCGCTGAAGGTGATCGCCTCGCCCTTCCGTGAGGTGACCGGGCCCTTCGTCGAGTACGTGAAGCGGCTGCGCACGGACAATCCGCGCGACGTGGTGTGCGTCTACATCCCCGAGGTGGTGGTGGGGCACTGGTGGGAGCATCTGCTGCACAACCAGACGGCACTGGTGGTGCGCACCCGGCTGCACTTCATGCCCGGCGTGATGGTGACCAGCGTTCCCTATCAGCTGCGTTCCTCGGTGGATGCCGACGAGAAGTATGCGCACGACGACCCGACTGCGTGGCGGATGGTGGGCAAGTGATGACCGAGCACTCCGCCCCGATGACCGAGTCCTGCGCCCCGATGACCGAGCCCTGCACCCCGACGACCGAGCTTGTCGAGGTCGAGGTGGGCCCCGTCGCGCACGGTGGTCACTGCGTGGCTCGGCACGACGGGCGCGTCATCTTCGTTCGCCATGCCCTGCCCGGTGAACGGGTACTGGTGCGGATCACCGACGAGTCCCACAAGCGCTTCTGGCGCGGCGATGTCGTTGAGGTACTGCAGGCCTCGCCCGATCGGGTCGACCCGCCATGTCCGGTGGCCGGGCCGGGTGGATGCGGAGGCTGTGACTTCCAGCACGTCAGTGCGCAGGGGCAGCGCCGGTTGAAGGCCGAGGTGGTGCGCGAACAGCTCGATCACCTGGCCGGCATCGCCTGGGAGCCCTTGGTGGAGGCCGTGGAGCCACTGACCGGATGGCGGACCCGCACCCGCTTCGCCGTCGACCGTCCCGGTGACGACGAGGGCGGGTCGCAGGTTCCCGTGGTGGGCATGCGTGCGCACCGTTCGCACGATCTGGTCTCCCTGCCGGAGCAGGGCTGTCTGATCGCGGCGCCCGGAACCCCTTCTCCACAGCAGCTGGAGGAGGTGGCGGCCCAGGGCTCGTCCGACGAGATCCGCGTCGTGGTCCCCGCCCGAGGCAAGCCGGTCACCATCACCACCCGGGAGCAGGGCGCCGAACTGGTCCAGGAGCTGTGCGGCGGCCACGGCTATCGGGTGCGTGCCGACGGCTTCTGGCAGGTCCATCCGCGTGCGGCGGAGATTCTCGTGGGCGCCGCGATGGAGATGCTGCAGCCGGTGGCCGGGGAGAGCGCCCTGGACCTCTACTGCGGGGTGGGCCTGTTCGCGGGCGCGCTGGCGGACCAGGGGCTGGACGTGATGGGCGTCGAACAGGTGGACCGGGCGGTCCGGTTGGCCCGTCGCAATGTCCCGAAGGCACGCTTCATCTCCGCACCCCTGGCGAAGGCGCTGCGAAAGCTGCCGCCCGCGGTGGACGTGATCGTGCTGGACCCGCCCCGCACCGGGGCCGGAGCCCAGGTGGTCGGCCACCTGGCCGGGCTCGGGGCGCGAGCCATCGCCTATGTGGGCTGTGATCCGGCAGCCCTGGCCCGGGACCTCAGGACCTTCGGCGAACACGGCTACAGTGCGGAGGCAATCCGGGCCTTCGACCTGTTCCCGATGACCCATCACGTGGAGTGCGTGGCCCTCCTGGTCAAGGCTTGATCCCGGCGGAGGAGAATGGAGCCGTGCCCAAGTCCACCGCGAAGTGTCCGATGCGTCCCGGCGACCCGTGCAGCCTGTGCCAGCCCGGTGCCGATGGTCCGCACAACTGCGGGCTGGTCTACCTGGTGATGGATGACCCGGACCTGAGGGAGGCCTGGAACCAGAACCGCAAGGAACTGCGCCGCAAGGCGCAGGCCGAGAAGCACGCCTAGTCACACCCCATTTTGGCAAGGATTTCGGCACGTTATTAGGCGGTCCATGCGGTGGCAGGTGGGGGCGCGATATAGCAGACTGGCCTCGGAATCGACGTTTCGTCGTGCAGCCTCGACGAACGTGATATCTTGACATCAAGAGACTTTGGCGCAGTCGCCAGAGCAGCCCGAATCAGGAGTGATGCATGAGCGTCAACAGCTTTGGGGCCAAGAGCACCCTTGAGGTGAACGGCCAGTCCTACGAGATCTTCCGCGTCGACGCTGTCGAGGGGCACGAGAAGCTGCCCTACAGCCTCAAGGTTCTGCTGGAGAACCTGCTGCGCACCGAGGATGGTGCCAACATCACCGCCGAGGACATCAAGGCCCTCGCGGCCGGCGCTCCCACCGGCGAGCCCGACCAGGAGATCCAGTTCACGCCTGCCCGCGTGATCATGCAGGACTTCACCGGCGTGGCCTGCGTCGTCGACCTGGCCACCATGCGCCAGGCCGTCGCGGACCTGGGTGGCGACGCCGACAAGGTCAACCCGCTGGCTCCCGCCGAGCTGGTCATCGACCACTCGGTCATCGCCGAGTACTTCGGCACCGCTGACGCGCTGCAGCTGAACACCGACGTCGAGTACCAGCGCAACCTCGAGCGCTACAAGCTGCTGCGCTGGGCGCAGGGCGCCTTCGACGAGTTCAAGGTCGTCCCCCCGGGCACCGGCATCGTGCACCAGGTCAACATCGAGAACCTGGCCCGCGTGATCTTCCCGCGCACCGTCGACGGTGTGCTGCAGGCCTACCCCGACAGCTGCGTCGGCACGGACTCGCACACCACCATGGTCAACGGCCTGGGTGTGGTGGGCTGGGGTGTCGGTGGCATCGAGGCCGAGGCTGCCATGCTCGGCCAGCCGATCAGCATGCTGATCCCCAAGGTCGTCGGCTTCAAGCTGTCCGGCAAGCTCAACGAGGGCGTCACCGCCACCGACATGGTGCTCACCATCACCGAGATGCTGCGCGAGCACAAGGTCGTCGGCAAGTTCGTCGAGTTCAACGGCCCCGGCGTCTCCGAGGTGCCGCTGGCCAACCGCGCCACCATCGGCAACATGTCGCCCGAGTACGGCTCGACCATCGCCATCTGGCCGATCGACGAGAAGACCACCGACTACCTGCGCCTGACCGGCCGCGAAGAGGACCAGATCGCCCTCGTCGAGGCCTACGCCAAGGAGCAGGGCCTGTGGCACGACGCCGCCAAGGAGCCGGTCTACAGCGAGTACATCGAGCTGGACCTGTCCACCGTGGTTCCCTCGATCGCCGGCCCGAAGCGTCCGCAGGACCGCATCGTGCTCGCCGAGTCGAAGCCCTCCTTCGAGGAGTCCGTCAAGGCCTACACCGCCGATCCGGCCAAGACCGTCCCGGTCACCCTGGCCGACGGCACGAGCTTCGAGCTGACCAATGGTGCTGTGACCGTCGCCTCGATCACCTCCTGCACCAACACCTCGAACCCCAGCGTCATGCTGGGCGCCGCCCTGGTGGCCAAGAAGGCCTCGGACCTGGGCCTCAAGCCCAAGCCGTGGGTCAAGACCACCGTCGCCCCTGGATCGCAGGTCGTCACCGACTACTACGAGAAGTCCGGCCTGCAGAAGTACCTGGACGAGCTCGGCTTCAACACCGTCGGCTACGGCTGCGTCACCTGCATCGGCAACACCGGCCCGCTGATCCCCGAGGTCTCCAAGGCGATCAATGACAATGACCTGGCCGTCACCGCCGTGCTCTCGGGCAACCGCAACTTCGAGGGTCGCATCAGCCCCGACGTGAAGATGAACTACCTGGCCAGCCCGCCACTGGTCATCGTCTACGCGCTCGCCGGCACGATGGACATCGACCTGGCCAAGGACCCGATCGGCCAGGACAAGGACGGCAACGACGTCTTCATGAAGGACGTCTGGCCCACCACCGAGGAGATCGAAGAGGTCGTCGGCGGCTCGATCAGCGCCGAGATGTACAAGTCTCGCTACGCCGACGTCTTCGCCGGTGACCAGCGCTGGCAGAACCTCGACACCCCCGAGGGCAACCTGTTCGCCTGGGACGAGGCGTCCACCTACATCCGTCGCGCACCGTACTTCGACGGCATGCCGGCCGAGCCGACCCCCGTCGAGGACATCACCGGTGGCCGCGTGCTGCTGAAGCTGGGCGACTCGGTCACGACCGACCACATCTCCCCGGCCGGTTCCATCAAGGCGGACTCGCCCGCGGGCAAGTACCTCACCGACTACGGCGTGGCGCGTCAGGACTTCAACTCCCTGGGTTCCCGTCGTGGCAACCACGAGGTGATGATTCGCGGCACCTTCGCGAACATCCGCCTGCGCAACCAGATCGCGCCCGGCACCGAGGGTGGCTTCACCAAGGACTTCACCCAGGCCGACGCACCCGTGACGACGGTCTACGAGGCCGCGGAGAACTACCAGAAGGCCGGCACCCCGCTGGTCGTCCTGGCCGGCAAGGAATACGGTTCGGGCTCGTCGCGTGACTGGGCGGCCAAGGGCACCACCCTGCTGGGCGTCAAGGTCGTCATCGCCGAGAGCTACGAGCGGATCCACCGCTCGAACCTGATCGGCATGGGCGTCATCCCGCTGCAGTTCCCGGAGGGCCAGAATGCCGAGACGCTCGGTCTGGACGGCACCGAGACCTTCGACGTCACGGGTGTCACCGCGCTGAACGAGGGCGTGACCCCGAAGACCCTGCCCGTGGTGGCCACCAAGACTGACGGCAGCAAGGTCGAGTTCGACGCCGTGCTGCGGATCGACACCCCCGGAGAGCGTGCCTACTACCTCAACGGCGGCATCCTGCAGTACGTCCTGCGTCAGCTGCTCAAGAAGTGATCGACGCCCTCCCAAGGGCAGATCCAACCGGCTCGGACCGCGTCTTCCGCACGGAAGGCGCGGCCCGTCCGCGTTTTCGCTGACAACGAATCCAGGACTGGTGTGGACCGGGATGCCGCTACCTTCGAGTCAGCTTCCCGGCACTTGGCCGGGACCCACCGCAGGAGATCACGTGAACACTCGCAGCACCAAGTTCCTCGCCCTGTCCGCCGTCACCCTGATGGCGATGAGCGCATGCTCCAGCAAGGAGAGTGCCACCCCGGCGGCATCCCCGAGTTCCTCCTCGTCCGCCGCCGGCAATGCCGCAAACAGCGAGGCCAGCACCTCGCCGGAGGCCACCGCGGCGGCCTCGTCGGAGACGAGCAGCACCGAGGGCTCCGGTGGTGCCGCCGCGAAGAGCTACACCGATGCCCAGTTGGCTGCGATGCTGAAGGGCGCCAAGGCCAAGGGCATCGCACTGGAGCCTGCTCCCGCCTCGCTGACCAATCAGCTGAAGAAGACCGACGCCACCCAGCAGATCGTCAAGGCCATGCAGCAGGCCACGGTCAACCCGGCGGAGTGCAAGACGGCCAGTCTGGAGGCGGCCAAGCTGGCTCCGGTCGGAACCTCGGTGGCGGTCTCCGGTGCGGAGAAGCTGCCGCTGGTGGTGCTGCGCAGCCTCAAGTCCTCCGATGACGCGGTGAAGCTGATGGAGGCCCAGAAGAAGACCTCCAAGGCGTGCAAGAGCTACTCCATGACCATGACGGCGCAGGGCAAGAAGATCTCGATGAAGGCCGTCACCAAGGACCTCAAGCTGGACTCGGCCACCTCGCAGGACGAGTCCGGGCAGCTCACCACCCTGACCATGGACGGACAGACGATGCTCACGACGACGGCCTTCGGCCACGTGGACAATGTGTTGATCCAGGTCACGAGCCTGAGCAAGACGCCGGTCAGCGAGAGCGACCTGTCCACCATTCTGGAGGACGTCGCGAAGGCGGTCGACGCGAAGAAGTGACCGTCGCCTGATCCACCCCTCGAACCCCCGCGCAGACCAGGCGCGGGGGTTCGAACATCCTGTCGAAAAAATTGTCAGAGGCGCCCGGCAGCATCTTCCTCGAGGGGCTCACGGTGCAGGCTTGTCCGGCCGCGAGACCCATCCTAGTATCGAACACATATTCGAGGAGGGTGTCATGTCGGTGGCCTTTCGCCAGTATCCGGACCCACACAACCAGGGCGAGTTCCATGCCGGTGGGAGCCTGCGCGTGGTCCCGGCCCGGGAGGAGCGCCGAGCCGGGGCGGCACCGCAGCAGATCTACGTCCCACCCGGCTGGCCCACCGAGGTGCTGCCACCGGGGGCGCCGGACTGGGAGACCAGCGCCATCACCTGGCTGATGGACCAGTGCCCGGCGGACTACCGCGCCTATCCCGTACTGCGCCGCCATCCCGTCGTGCTGGCCCGCTTCGCGGCGGAATTCGTCGAGGGCCAGATCCGCTCCTCGCGTCAGGCCCTGGCCACGGCCCGCCCCAGCCTGGGGGAGTACGTGGAGCACGCCGTCCTGGACCAGGCGGCCGAGGCAATCCAGTCCGAGTGGGCACGCCTGGTGCGGGTGCGGCGTGCTGTGATGCTGGTGGAGGAGGCCCTGAGGGGCCGCATCTTCCTCCGCAAAATGTGAGCACCCAACATTGGGTGCCCTTGTGAGAGGAAGCACATGAGCAACGGCTCTAGGATGTCTCCCATGGCTTTGTTGGACCAGATCACCCAGCCCAGCGACTTGCGGGGGCTCACCAGTGCCGAACTGGACGAACTCGCGCGCGAGATCCGCGCCTTCCTGGTCACCAACGTGAGCCGCACCGGAGGCCATCTGGGTCCAAATCTGGGCGTGGTGGAACTCACCATCGCGATACACCGCGTCTTCGACTCGCCGAAGGACCCCATGGTCTTCGACACGGGTCACCAGAGCTACGTGCACAAGATCCTCACCGGCCGCGCAGGCCAGTTCGAGTCGCTGCGCCAGAAGGGCGGCCTGTCCGGCTATCCCTCGCGCTCAGAGAGCGAGCACGACTGGGTGGAGAACTCCCACGCGTCCACCTCCCTGAGCTGGGCCGAGGGAATGGCCAAGGCCTTCCGGCTCAAGGGCGAGGACAGGACCGTCGTGGCCGTGATCGGCGACGGCGCCCTGACCGGAGGCATGGCCTGGGAGGCGCTGAACAACATCGCCGTCCAGACTGACCTGAAGCTCGTGGTCGTCGTCAATGACAACGGACGTTCCTACACACCCACCGTCGGCGGTCTGGCCACCCACCTGGCCGGGCTGCGCACGGACCGGCGGTACGAGGCCGCGCTGGACGTCGCCAAGCGGAGCATCAACAAGGCACCCATCTTCGGCCGCCCCGCCTATGACCTGCTGCACGGCATGAAGACCGGCCTGAAGGATGTCCTGGCCCCGCAGGGCATGTTCAGTGACCTGGGCCTGAAGTACCTCGGCCCCATCGACGGTCACGACGAGGACGCGGTCGAGAAGGCCCTCGAACGGGCCAAGGGCTTCGGCGGACCCGTCATCGTGCACGTCATCACGCAGAAGGGGCGCGGTTTCAAGTTCGCCGAGGACAACGAGGAGGACCGTTTCCACGCGGTGGGCAAGATCAACGAGCTCACCGGTGAGCCGCTGAGTGCCGCGGTGCAGGCCACCTGGACCGACGCCTTCAGCGACCACATGGTGCGGATGGGGGACAAGCACCCCGAGCTGGTGGCCATCACCGCCGCCATGCTGCACCCCGTCGGGCTGGCCCGATTCAGCCAGGTCTTCCCGGACCGTGTCTTCGACGTCGGCATCGCCGAGCAGCATGCCGTCACCTCGGCGGCCGGCCTGGCGGCCGGTGGCCTGCACCCCGTCGTCGCCGTCTACTCGACCTTCCTCAACCGCGCCTTCGACCAGCTGCTGATGGACGTCGCCATGCACGGGCAGGGCGTCACCTTCTGCCTGGACCGGGCCGGCGTCACCGGCAGCGACGGCGCCAGCCACAACGGCATGTGGGACGTGTCGATGTGCTCGCTGGTCCCCGGCCTGCGGCTCTCCTCGCCGCGTGACCGCCAGCGGATGGAGGAGGCGCTGGAGACCGCGATCGGTGTCTGTGACGCCCCCACGGTGGTGCGGTGGAGCAAGGAGAAGCTGCCGGACCCGATCGAGGCGGTGCGCCACGAGAATGGGTTGGACCTGCTGCGCGTGGCCGAGGACGCCGAGGTTCTGGTGGTGGGCCACGGCCAGTTCGTCGGACTGGCGCTGGATGTCGCCGAGAGGCTGACGCGGCAGGGGATCGCCGCCACTGTCGTGGACCCCCTGTGGTCCATCCCGGTCAACCCGGCGCTGGTGGACCTGGCGGCGCAACACCGCCTGGTGGTCAACGTGGAGGACTCCATGGTTGCGGGGGGGACGGGCAGTGCCCTGTCCCAGGAGATGCGACGCATGCGGGTGCAGACGCCCCTGATGTGCTTCGGAATCCCGCAGGAATTCCTGGCGCACGCCGGCCGCAATGAGGTACTCGCAGCCCACGGGCTGACCGGTCAGGACATCGCACGCGAGGTACTGGGTTGCTACCTCGCCGGGACCACCGAGCCGGCCACCGACGAGGTCATCGCCACACCCCGCCGTCAGGCCTGAGGCTCGAAGAGCTCCAGCAGCACGGGCACCAGGTGCTCGCGCTGCCAGGGCCGTGCGCCCAGTTCAGCCAGACGCGCGTCCAGTGCGTCCGCGGTCAGCGCGGGCGGCTCGAAGGTGATCCGACGCAGTGTGTCTGGGCTGACCAGGATCTCCGGCGGCATGCCGAGCTCCTCGGCCAGTTCCTGGGTGGCCGGGCGCACGCGGTTCCACCGGGCGAAGGCCTCCGGGTGGCGGCGTTCCCAGCTGCGTGGCGGCGGTGGTCCGTCGGGGGTTGCCCGCATGGGCGGGAACTGCTTGGGGCCCATCTGTCCCACCCGTTCCAGGGCCTGCAGCCAGTTGTTCTCGTACTGACGTGCGGTCCGACGCTTGAATCCGTTGACCTGGCGCAGCTCATCCTTCGTGGGCACATGGGCCGGCTTGGTGCTGGAAGCCTTGGCCGCCAGGTCACAGATCGCCGCATCCTGCACCAGGCGGCCCGGCGCCTTGTCCAGCCGTTGGGCCAGTTCGTCGCGGAGCGTCCACACCTCACGCACGATGGCCAGCCCCAGCGGGCTGCGCACGTGGTGCACCCCATTGGTGCGCCGCCAACGGTCGGGACGGGGTGCCGGCTCGTCGGTGCAGTGCTCAACCAGCCAGGCGAATTCCTGACGAGCCCACTCCATCTTCCCGGCGCATTCCAGCTCCTCGGCCATCCGGTCCCGCAGCTCGACCAACAATTCCACGTCGAGGGCGGCATAGTTCACCCACTCATCGGGCAGCGGGCGCCGGGACCAGTCTGCGGCGGAGTGCTCCTTGAGCAGGCGCACACCGAAGAACTGCTCGATCATGGGCCCCAGGCCCACTCGGGGAAGCCCCAGCAGGCGGCCGGCGAGCTCGGTGTCGAACAGGGAAGTGGGAACCAGCCCGGCCCCCACCAAGCACGGCAGGTCCTGGGTTGCGGCGTGGATGATCCACTCGGCATCGACGACGGCCGCACCGAGTACCGACAGGTCGCACCGGCCGTCCGCGTCCTCGAAGGCCACCGGGTCCACGATGTGGGTTCCGGATCCGGCGCGACGGAACTGGAAGAGGTAGGACTTGTTGGAGTAGCGGAAACCCTGCGCCCGCTCGGCGTCCACGGCCAGTGGCCCCGTACCTCCGGCCAGCGAGTCGATGCAGGCCTGCAGCGCCTCCGGGGTGTCCACCACCGAGGGCAGCCCGTCGGCCGGGCTGTCGAGCACCGGCGGTGGCTCTTGGTCAAGTGCCTGCTGCTCAGTCTGGTCCTGCGTCATGTCTGTCTCCTCGGACGTCGAACGGCCCGGACTCATCGTCCTCGGCCCATGCGCGATCCCAACAGGACCACGCCGTGTGGCAGGGCAGGCAGCCCCGCGGTGGTGCACAGCAGGTCCTGCCAGGCCGCCAGATGGGGTGCCAGCCCATGGCCCTCGTCCAGCAGTGGCGTCCACGACGCACGGATCTCCACCTCGGCGCGGTCCGGTTCGTCCTGCATTGCGCCGAAACAGCGGCTGGACAAGGCTGTGACAGTTCCCGAAGCGGCAGTGTAGAGGGCGCCATGGTTGTCCAGGGCATCGGCCAGCCAGGACCAGCCCACCTCCGCGAGCAGCGGATCGGTGACCATCTCCAGGTCCACGTCCGCCCGAGCGAAGGTCACGCAGCGGAAGGTCCCTTCCCAGGCCTCATTCCCCTGCGGGTCGTGCAGCAGCACGAGCCGGCCGTTGCCAAGATCCTCGCCGTCGCTGACCACATCGGCCTGGACCGCCGCGGAATGGGGCGCGATGCGCTGCGGGGAGCCGATCCGTTCAACCCTGACCTCGGGACGCCACGAGTGGTTGTCCAGCTCCCGGGTGAGGCCGTCGAAATCCACGGCCCCGGCCTCGGGTGGTAGTTGAGCACTCACGCGGATGACCCTATGCACTGGGACGCCTCGTGCCGCACAGGCTCGCCGCGATGTGTCCGGCAGTCTGCGGGTGTGGTTGAATCCGACCCGTGACCGACGCACCCATGCCCGCCCTCCTGGCCGCCGCAACGCGACAGCAGGGAACCCAGCTTCCCGTCTGGTTCATGCGCCAGGCCGGCCGCTCCCTGCCCGAGTACCGCGAACTGCGGGTGGGCACCCGAATGCTCGATGCCTGCGCCGATCCCGGCATGATCCACGAGATCACCATGCAGCCGGTGCGCCGCCACAAGGTCGACGCCGCCATCTTCTTCTCTGACATCGTGCTGCCGCTCAAGGCCATCGGGGTGGACCTCGACATCGTCGCGGGCACCGGGCCCGTCATCGCCCACCCCGTGCGCACCCGCGCGGACCTTGACCAGCTCGTTCCACTGGAGCCGGGTCACGTCGGCTTCGTCACCCAGGCCATCCGCTCGATCGTCGACGAACTCGGCCCGACACCATTGATCGGCTTTGCCGGCGCACCCTTCACCCTCGCCAGCTACCTGGTGGAGGGTGGCCCCAGCAAGGACCACGCCCTCACCAAGTCCATGATGGCCGGCGACCCCGAGCTGTGGGACGAACTGTGTCGTCGGCTGGCGCAGATCTCGGGAGCCTTCCTGCGGGTCCAGATCGACGCCGGAGCCCGGGCCGTGCAGCTCTTCGACTCCTGGGCCGGAGCCCTGGCCGAGCGGGACTACCGCGAGCGCGTCCTTCCGCACAGCACCAGCGTCTTCGAGTCCCTGGGCGCGGCCGTGCCCACCATCCACTTCGGTGTCGGCACGGCGGAACTGCTGGGGGCCATGGCCGAGGCAGGCAGCGACGTGGTCGGCGTCGACTGGCGGACCCCGCTCGATCTCGCCAGCGCCCGGATCGGGGCGGACAAGGCGGTACAGGGGAACCTGGACCCCGCACTGCTGTTGGCGCCGTGGGAGGTCCTGGCGGAACGTGTCCGGGACGTCATCCGCGCCGGGGCCCAGGCCCCCGGTCACATCTTCAACCTGGGGCACGGTGTCCCGCCGAGCACCGATCCCGATGTACTGACCCGTATCGTCGAACTCATCCACACCGAGGGCCCCGGGCTGCGTGCAGCGGCCGACTGCTGAAGCCCAAGACCACACACCACCCACATAAGAGAAGGAAGCACCCATGGCACGTCTTGACGTCGACAAGATCAACTCGGAACTGAACTACACGATGTGGTCGGTCTTCGCCCGCACCACGGCGGTTCGCCCCGAGGCCGTCGAGGAGGCGCTGGCCGCCATCGAGAAGGCGACCGAGGGCAAGGGCCTGATGATCCGGGGCTTCTATGACGTCGCCGGCTTCCGTGCAGATGCGGACCTGATGGTGTGGTGGCACGCTCCGGACTTCGAGACCCTGCAGGACGCCTACCTGGCCCTGCGCGCGACGGAGCTGGGTGAGACCCTGATCCCCGTCTGGTCGCAGATGGCGGTGCATCGTCGGGCCGAGTTCAACCGCGCCCACATCCCCTCCTTCCTGTCCGGCGAGCCCGTGAAGAAGACCGTGGTGGTCTACCCCTTCGTCCGTTCCACCGACTGGTACCTGCTCCCGGAGGAGGAGCGCCGCACCATGCTGCGCGAGCACGGCCAGATGGCCGCCCCGTACCCGGGCGTGCGCGCCAACACCGTCTCCTCCTTCGCCCTGGGCGACTACGAGTGGATCCTCGCCTTCGAGTCCGACGAGCTGCACCAGACCGTCGACCTGATGCGTGACCTGCGTGCCGCCGAGGCCCGCCGCCACATGAAGGAGGAGCAGCCCTTCTTCACCGGGCGCCGCCGCGAACTGGCGGAGATCGTCGCGAGCTGGGGCACGCCCGCCGAGGGCGGCTGCGCCTGCTGCTGAGGCCCACCGGGCCGCGAGGGATGATGACGTCAAGGGTGGGAGATCGCACGCGGGCCGTGGTGGCTCCGCTGGCGCTCGCCCTCGTCCTCGTCGGCCTGTGGCAGCTGGTCGTGAGCACCGCCGGGTGGCCGGACTTCGTCCTGCCGGGGCCCAGGTCTGTGGCCGCACGGCTCGTGCAGGACCTTGCGGATCGCAGCACCTGGACCCATCTGGGCGTCACCCTGACCGAGGCACTGGGCGGTTGCCTGCTCGGCGCCGTGGCGGGCGTGCCCCTGGCCGTCGCCATCCATGAGTCCCGCTGGTTCTCCGCCGCCGCCAACCCCTTCCTGGGAGCCACCCAGGCCATCCCGGCGATCGCCCTGGCCCCCTTGCTGGTGTTGTGGGTGGGGTACGGGATGACCGGTGTGATGTTGTTGTGTGCCCTGATGGTCTTCTTCCCGATCCTGGTCAGCACGCTGGTGGGGCTTCGCCACGTGGACCCCGAGGTGATCGATGCGGCCCGGATGGACGGCGCGGGCCGCTGGGCCCAGCTGGTGTGGATCGAGGTGCCACTGGCCCTCCCGAGCACGCTGGCCGGCCTGCGCAATGGATTCACGCTGAGCATCACCGGAGCCGTGGTCGGGGAGATGGTGATGGGTGGCGAGGGGCTGGGCCAGGTGCTGAGCGTCCAGCGCGACGCGGTGGACACCCGCGGTATGTTCTCCACCATCATCCTGTTGTGCGCGGTGGCGTCGACGATCTACACCGTGCTGCGGGCCGTGGAGCGTCGCTCCAAGCTGGTAGCCGCGCAGCTCCGGGATGCCTGAGAGAGGATCCCATGACCACGTTCACCCGTCGAAGCCTGCTGTCCGCCTCCGCCCTGGCAGTCCTGGGCAGCGCCGCCTGCAATGGCACGGCCGTGCAGAAGGCGGACCAGTCCGCCAGCGCGCAGGCCTCGGCCACCATCGGCTTGACCTACATCCCCAACATCCAGTTCGCACCCTTCTACTGGGCCGCGGACAAGGGCCTGTTCGGCCAGCAGGGGGTGGCGGTGAGTCTGCGGCACCACGGCGCCAGCGAGGGCCTGTTCACCGCGCTCGGAGCGGGTCAGGAAGAGTTCGTGATCGCGGGGGCCGACGAGGTGCTGCAGGCCAATGCCGAAGGCTTGGACCTGGTCACCGTCGCCGGCTACTACCAGACCTACCCGGTCGTGCTGATCGTGCCGGAGGCGTCTCCCATCAAGGCCCTGAAGGACCTGGAGGGACACAGCATCGGGGTTCCGGGAGAGTACGGAGAGTCCTGGTTCGGGCTGCAGCTGGCGCTGCGCAATGCCAAGCTGAGCCGCAAGGACGTGTCGGTGAAGTCCATCGGCTACACCCAGCAAGCCGCTCTGGCCACCGGCAAGGTGGACGCCATCGTCGGCTTCCGCAACAACGACGTGGTGCAGTTCGCGCAGGCCGGCGTGAAGGTTCGTCAGATTCCGCTTGGTGACGAGATCCCGCTGGTGAGCAGCAGCATCGTCACCACCCGCAAGCTCGTGCAGGACCAGCCGGACCTGGTGCGGTCCGTCTGCCGGGCCATCGTGCAGGGTGTCCAGGCCGTGGTTGCCGACCCGTCGGCAGCGGTCGCCACGAGCTCGGCGCACATTCCCGGGCTGACAGCCGCCGAGACGCAGACTCGGGCGCGCGCCACTCTGGAGGCCACCATCCCGTTGTGGAAGGGTCCCGAAGTGGTCCCGCGCCTTGAGCTGGATGCCGACCGCTTCGTCGCCATGGAGGCATTCATGCGCTCCGCAGGGCTTCTCACCAAGAAGGTTGATGCGGCGAAGGCGGTCGACACCAGCGTCCTGTCCTGAGGCCCGGCCCGAGCGGGCGAGGGCTCAGGAGGTCATGCCGATTCGAGCGTCAGGCACACGGAGTTGATGCAGTACCTCAGGTCGGTGGGTGTGTCATAGCCCTCGCCCTCGAAGACGTGCCCCAGGTGCGAATCGCAGGCGGCGCACCGGACCTCGGTGCGGGGGCGGCCCGGGATGGACTCGTCCCGGAGGTAGACGACGCGGTCCTCCGCCAGGGGTGCGAAGAAGCTGGGCCATCCGCAGTGGGAGCCGAACTTCTCGTCGCTGCGGAAGAGTTCCGTGTTGCAGGCGCGGCAGCGGTAGACACCGGCCGTGGTGCTGTCGGTGTACTCGCCGGTGAAGGGCTGTTCGGTGCCCGCCTGGCGCAGCACCGTGTACTCGAGGTCATTGAGCTGGGCCCGCCACTCGGCCTCGGTCTTGACCACCTTGCCGACGGGGGCCAAGTCCTGGGTCTGCTCGGGGTGGATCTGTTCACTGTCTGCCATGCATACGAGAGTACCCGGCGAGGACCGTAGGCTGTCCGTATGCCGAAGAGCCCCGCCATCACACTCGACGTCGACGGTCGCGAGGTGCGCCTGTCCAGCCCGGACAAGGTCTATTTCCCGGAACTGGGGCTCACGAAGCTCGACGTGGCCCGCTATGTGATGGCCGTGGGGCCGGGGATGCTCGCAGGACTGCGGTGCCGGCCCACCACCATGGAGCGGTGGCCCGGCGGGGTGCACCCGGGGATGGTGATGGCCAGCCGCGCCGATGGGCGGGGCGATGCCTTCTACCAGAAGCGCGCACCCAAGGGGATGCCCGAGACCGTCAAGACGGCGACGGTGACCTACCCCTCGGGACGTACTGCTCCTCAGGTGACTCCGACGAGCATCGCGGATCTGGTCTGGATGGTGAACCTCGGCACCCTGCGCTGGCACCCGTGGCCGGTGACGGCACCCGACGCGGACCATGTTGACCAGCTGCGTATTGACCTGGACCCCCAGCCCGGCACCGATGTCCGCCAGGCGGCCACGGCGGCCCTGGAACTGCGCTCAATCCTGCAGGAACTGGGCCTGGAGGGCTTCTGCAAGACCTCCGGAGGCCGGGGACTCCACGTCTTCTGCCATGTGGTGCCCACCGACTTCATCGACGCGCGCCACGCCACCATCGCGATCGGCCGGGAGCTGGCGCGTCGCCTGCCGAATCTGGTCACGGTGAACTGGTGGAAGGAGGAGCGGGGCGAACGCATCTTCGTCGACTTCAACCAGATGGCGCGTGACCGGTTGATGGCCAGCGCCTACTCCATCCGCCCGGTTGCCAGTGCGCAGGTCTCCGCCCCGTTGGACTGGGACGAGGTTCCCGGGGTCGACCCCAGCCGCTTCACGGTGCAGACCATGCCGCAGCGCTTCGCGGAGTTCGGGGACCTGTGGGAGCCGCTGTACGCGTCGACGCCAGCCAGTCTCGAAAGGGCTCTGGCGTGGTACGAGCGGGACGTGGCCGCCGGCGAGGGGGAGCTGCCCTATCCGCCGGAGTACCCGAAGATGCCGGGGGAACCGCCGCGCGTCCAGCCCAGCCGCGCCCGACGGGCCGAGGAGCGCTCCTAGCGGAATCCGTGGCGGACGGTGGAATCCTGCGCCACAATGTCTGACATGGCAAAGAAGGCATCGTCCAAGAAGTCAGCCAAGGCGGAGAAGTCCAAGGCGGAGAAGGACCCGGTCGTCGGGAAGGACACCTCCCTGCGAGATCTGCTGCGCATCCAGCCCGGACCCGTGAAGGTCGCCGACCTGGATCCCAGCGCGATGCCGGGCTACCCGGGCAAGGGAAAGGCCGACGCCCCGGACCATGCGGCAGAAGTGGGCGCAAGGCTCAGCGACCTCCAGGAGAGGCTCTACGCCAATGGCCGCGAGGACGAGAATGCCCCCCGGGTGCTGATCATCCTGCAGGGCATGGACACGTCCGGCAAGGGCGGCGTGATCCGCCACGCGATCGGCATGGTGGACCCGCAGGGTGTGCTGCTGAAGGCCTTCAAGACGCCCACCGAGGAGGAACGCAAGCACACCTTCCTCTGGCGGATCAAGAAGGCGCTGCCCGATGCCGGCATGATCGGCATCTTCGATCGCTCCCAGTACGAGGACGTGCTCATAGTGCGCGTCGACGGTCTGGTTCCCGTCGAGGAGTGGGAGAAGCGCTATGACCAGATCAACAAGTTCGAGGCAGAGCTGGC
This sequence comes from Luteococcus japonicus, assembly GCF_003752415.1. NCBI lineage: Bacteria > Bacillati > Actinomycetota > Actinomycetes > Propionibacteriales > Propionibacteriaceae > Luteococcus > Luteococcus japonicus. The sequence continues at coordinate 420,340 of NZ_RKHG01000001.1, forward strand.
CGCCGGCGGCACCAAGATCATCAAGTGCTTCCTCAATGTCAGCTCCGATGAGCAGAAGGCGCGCCTGACGGAGCGGCTGGAGAACCCGGAGAAGTACTGGAAGTACAACCCGGGTGACGTCGACTCGAGGAGCAAGTGGCCCGCCTACATGGAGGCCTACGGGGATCTCCTGGAGCGGTGCAATACCGACGAAGCCCCGTGGTACCACATCCCCGCTGACCGCAAGTGGTACCGCAACTGGGCCGTGGCCCAGTTGCTGTTGGAGACCTTGGAGGAGATGGACCTGTCCTGGCCCAGGCCGGACTTCGACGTGGAGAAGGAGAAGGACCGGGTGGCCAAGAGCTGACCAGGATGCCAGAGACGCAGAGGCGGGCCCCGAGTGGGGCCCGCCTCTGCGTCTGTCGTGGTCTGCCGCGTGGGGTGAGAGGTCACATGGCGTGACCGGCGTCGTCGCTCGCCTGCTCAGCGGGCATCGGGGCGTCGAGCAGTTCCATCGCTGCGAAGACGTAGCGTGCCATCACCAGGTCCAGGATGAACTCGTGGCTGCCCATCGGGGCCGAGACGGACTTCACACCGGCCGCCAGGGCCAGTTCCCGCATCGACTGGTAGTTCTCGTCGCCACTGATGTAGAAGCTGCCGACGGCGATGTGCCTCCTGCCCTGTGCCCGAAGAGTGGCCACGGCATGGGCAACACCCGTCCCGCTGCCGTCATGGAAGGCCACGACGCAGGGCAGCTTGTGATGCGCCGCCCATTGACGGGCCCGGCGGGCGATCAGGGCATTGCCGCGGGTGTCCCCGGCCTCCGCCGCCGACAGGACCAGCGCATCGAGCTCGACGACGTGGTTCTGCCGAAGGGATTCGCGGAGCCGGACATCCAGGACATTCAGCAGGTCCGTGGCGGGGCCGAGTGGGCGGGCCATGGTCATCGCAACCTGCGGGTGTGCCGCGCGGACCCGGTCCAGCATCTGGGTGGCCTGCTCGTTGACCTCGACGGCGTGCGTCACGTCGAGAGGGACGAAGACCATTTCCGTGACGCCGCGGGCCACCAGCGAGGAGACGACCGCGGGACCCGAGGGGGGACAATGGTCGAGGAAGGCGAGGACGACGTTGAGCTCGGGACGGGCCTGCTGCATCTCGATCCGCAGCTGGTGCAGGGTACTGGTCAGGGCGGGCTGGCTGGAGCCGTGGGCCAGCAGGATCAACGCCGGAGCAGTCATGTCAGAGCCTTCGTTCGGGGGTGGAGAATCCTTGGCGGCTCCCTTGCCGTGGTGCCCACACTGGCGGCACGACTCCCTCAACCGCAAGCACTAATCCATGATGTGAGATCCAGTATCACTATGTGGATGCTTTCTTGGCTCTTTCGGACACCCGGCTGCCGCAACTTGAACTGTGTGCCAGCCGCGCGAGGGGCAAAGGATCGTGTGGATTCCGGTCCCGCTCCAAGGATTCGTGCGTATTTGGCGTGCTTCCCGAAAGAATCATTGTCCCAAGAAAACTTTTGGAAGAGGGCCGCCTGGGCCGCACTGAGGCCATCGATTCTCCTGCCCTTGAGGGCAGCACTTGAAACTTCTAGCGCATGCACGAATTGTCGCCCAATGGGCGAGTGGTCACCTCGTGGACACCACCCCTCCGTACCCCTGAGACGGCGCGGTACTACTGCTCCTGCACCATCGGCCAGACCCGCGGCCAGCTGCTCCAGATGAACCTGCCAGCCTGCCGCATGCCCGGTTCCGGAAGCGGGCGGCCGCAGATCGGCGTGGTTGAGATGCAGGCGGGTGCCTGAGCCGTGCCGAGCCAGCCAGACCGTGACGAGTGATGGCGGTTCATCGGGGCCTGCCAGCTGACCACCAAGCCCTGGCCGGGGACGCAGCGGCGGATCGTCCAAGAGACCTGCGCCGCCGGGTCAACCTCATGGAAGACGATGCGGTAGTCACCGCCCTCCTCGGGGTCTGCGCTGAGGCTTCCCAGCCATCGAGAGGTGTGCTCCTTGTCCACGATGGCGTCCCAGACGTGGTCTGGGGCCGCCCCGAGAGACCTCCATCGTGATGGTGCTGGCGTCGTCTTCCCGGCGGATCGTGCCGGACAGTTCGTGCATCACGCGCCGCCTTTCAGGAGGCGTTCGCGGGCGGCTGCATCACCAGCAGGCGCGCGCCCCGAGGGTCGGCGATGGTGGCCAAGGGGCCCCACGGTGAGTCGACCGGCGCCTTGACAACCTGTCCGCCCAATTCCGTGGTCCGGTCCAGGGCAGCCGCGATGTCGCTGACCGCGACGGTGATCTGCCAGAACGACGCTCCGTCCTCGGAGCGCATCATCCCGCTGGTGGCCTCGTCCACCGGACCATTGGTCGCGTAGTCGTCGTCCATGGCCACGTGGTTGAACTAGAAGACCTCGGTGTAGAAGGAGCTGGCTGCCGCCATGTCGGTCGTCACGAGTTCGAACCAGATCGGGGTTCCTGGCCGGCCGGTGAAGGAGTATCCCTCTGTGTCGCCCGCCTGCCACATCGCAATCGTCGCCCCGGTGGGATCGGCAACCGTTGCACAGCGCCCCGCGGGGCCGACATCGCTCCCAGGGGTCCGGATCTGTCCAGATGGGCTCACCCTTCGTTGACCCCGGGCCGGGTGACACGTCAGGACGGGCCACTGCGACACGACCCGGCTCAGACCCCCGGATAGGAATCGAGGTGCCACCAGTGACCGTCGAAGTCTGCAATGCAGGCATGCGGCCGCCATGCGGAGCCTCGTTGGGCTCGGTCACCACGCTGGCTCCATGCTGGAGCGCGATCGCAACTAGGGAGTCGACGTGGTCATCGTGGCGACGACCACATTGCAGATGCCGGGCCCGTAGTGAGGGTCGTCGTCACGGGTGGAACCGAGCATGACGCCGCCGTTCTCGCGCCAGTTCAGTTGGGCGTGGGTGACCCGGGATCCGTCGTCCCGGTCACGCACGACCATGGCAGTCGTGAGGCCAAGGGCCTCCAGGAAGGCGATGCCCGGTCGGCATCGGTGTGGCGCAGGCAGTGGAAGAGCTGTGGTGCGGTCATGGCACCCAGCTTCACGGGTCAGGGGTCCTTGAGTCTTGGAGCTTTGGGAAATCCTCCCTGGACTGGCGCAATGTCCAGCCGGCCACCGCCTTCCACTCACGGGAGAGGTGGCTCCGGTCACTGAAGCCCGCGCTGGGAAGGGCAGGTCGTCCAGTGTCGCGAACCGGAAGCCCAGGTCGATCACGCCGGGTGCAAGGACCGGTGCCGGGTGCAGGGCGACGACGAGCCTGGTGGGCGCCAGCACTTCGCGGGGCGCGGCGCCGGGTCGGACGTGGAAACCAAGCAGCCATGGGGCTCCCGGGTGCAGGGGGAGCGGGACCACCTCGTCGAGGTCAGCGAGGGTTCCGGCCGTGGGCAGGCCGATGGGTGCTGGGCTTCGATACCACCCCAACCACACGCGTCCGCCGGCAACACCTTCGGGCAGTACGGGCCGAATCCGCACGAGCATCTGGCGTGGGTCGGCCACGGTGAACGGCTTGGGCTCGCTGTCCTCCAGGTGGCGTGCCGGGTGACGCAGGCGCGCGGGTGGCGTTCCCACCGTTGCGGCGAATCGGCGGCTGAAACTGGACAACGAATCGAAGCCGATCTCCATGGCAATGTCGATCACCGGAGCGTCCTCGGTCAGCAGGAGCGCTTTCGCGGACTCGATGCGCAGGGCCGTCAGGTAGGCACTGGGGCTGACGCTCTTCGTCGCGGTGAATGCGCGCGAGAAGTGGTGCCGGGAGTATCCCGCGTGGTCTGCCAGATCGGCCACCGTCACCTGCTCGCGGTGGTGCTGCACGGCGAAGCGCGCCACGCGGGCAAGTGCCTCGGCGCCCAGTCGGGTGATACTCGGCTCGGTCACGGGAATGACGCGACACAGCCGCGGGGCGAAGGGGGAGGGTTTCTGGCCGGGGCCTGGGCTCCGCCCCCGGTCCGTCACGGGGTCCCGGGTGCCTGCCAGGGCTTCACGAACTCGTTCGGTTCCCACCCTTCCACGGCGGACAGGAGCTCCGGAGCTGTCGCACCGTCGAGTTCCTCACGGATGATGTCGGCATGTCCCGCCTGCCGGGCGAACTCCTCGACGTGACCGACGTAGAGGTATCGAAGCTTGGCAGGCCGTGCCTCGTCCATGCCATACCAGGGCATCGGGCCGACTGGCAGCTCGGCCTCCAGATCTCCGCCGCGGCACATCTCCAGGTACTGCTCCCGCACTGCGTCGAAGGTGGTCAGCAGTGCGTCGAGGGTCTCGTCCTCGCTGGCGGGGAAGCGAGCTCGCAGAACGGTTGGGAGTCACCAAGCGCACCATCAGACGCGACGTGACACGGCTCCGCGAGCTCGACTACCCCGTGGAGGCCGCCCCGGGCCTCGATGGTGGCCATCGGCAGGGCGCCGGGCGTCGACTGCCACCCCTGCTGCTCGAGAACGATGAGGCGGGGGCCTTGGGCGCCTGCCTTCGGATGGCGGCCCCGTCCGGCACCGACTCGGTGGGGGAGGCCGCACTGCGGGCGTTGACCAAGCTGGACCAGGTCTTGCCACCCAAGCTCCGCGCTCTCGCCACGGCCTTGGACGATGCCACCCCAGGCGATCCCGCGGGGCCGGCCCGCGGTGGACCTGGCCGTGCTGCAACAGCTCTCGATTGCGCAACGCGACCACACCGTCCTCCGCTTCGGCTACCGCAAGCCCGACGCAAGCCGCACCTCCCGCGAGGTGGAACCGGCGCGGTTGATGACCCAGGGCGAGCACTGGTACCCGCGGGCCTTCGACCGTGGACGCGAGGACTGGCGGGTCTTCCGGATCGACCGGATGACCGAGGTCACCGTCACCACCTGGACCTTCACCCCGAGCGAGCCGCCGCCGGGTGACTTCCAGCGCGACATAGCCAGGCGGTACCCGTGCGTCGTCGAGGTCGAGATGGCTGTGGACGTCGACGCCGGGGCGGCACGGGTCCCCGCGGCCCACCGTGACGGCTTGGAGCCCACCTCCACTGGGTGCCGATTCCGGGTCGGTGCTCCCACCTGGGACGATCTGGCCTGGCACATGCTCTGGGCGTCGCGAGAACTCGGGCAACCCCTGATCATATGGACGAAGGCCCACAAGGTGCTGCTGTGCGCCACGCCATGGCGGCGATTGCATCGAATGCGCGAGATGTCATCCACTCGGGCTGATCGGTAGGCGGTCGGCGGGGACGAAAGTAGCCCCTGACGAGCGTTTCCGCTTGCCAGGGGCTACTTCACAGGGGTGGGCGATACTGGGTTCGAACCAGTGAACGGGGGTTGTGTCGGATACTGAGTGCCACAAGGGAAAGCGCCGTCTGACTAGGTGTTGCTCCAAACAGTGACGCTGGACTATGATGGACGCGAGTGGACAGGAATCCCCTTCCATCCGACACGTATCCGACACGAAACGGGGCATCGGGCAGTGGCCAAGCGATCCTTCGGGCAGATCACCAAGCTCCCCAGCAAGCGGTTCCGTGCCCGCTACACCGGCCCCGACACCCGGCTGCACAACGCACCGCACACCTTCGACACCCGCGAGGATGCCGAGGCCTGGCTGGCCGACGAGCGACGGCTGATCAGCGCCGGGGGATGGGTGGCCCCGGAGGACCGGAAGGCGGAGGCCAAGCGCGTCGTCCTCACGTTTGGCGAGTACGCCGAGCGGTGGCTGGCCGGCCGCGACCTGAAACCCCGCACCCGGGAGCACTACCGCAAGCTGCTGGACCATGAGCTATTGCCCACCTTCGAGAACATGCCGCTGAGGGCAATCAGCTCCGAAGCGGTCAAGGACTGGCACGCGGGCATGGGCAGAGCCCGCCCCACCCTCCGCAGTCACTGCTACGGGTTGTTGCGGACGATTCTGGGGTGCGCCGTGGATGACGAGAAGATCCCGATGAACCCATGCCACATCCGCGGCGCCGGCAACGTGAAGCGCGCCAAGAAGGTCGAGCCCGCCACGCTGGCGCAGCTGGAAGCCATCGCGGCCGCAATGCCCGAGCGCTACCGGCCCATGGTCATGCTGGCGTCGTGGTGTGCGCTGCGCTTCGGGGAGCTCGCCGAGCTGAGGCGCAAGGACCTGGACCTGTCCAACGGCGTGATCCACGTCCGTCGAGGCGTGGTGCGCGCCGAGCATGGAACCGTCGTCGGGACCCCGAAGTCCGAGGCTGGCATCCGTGACGTGGCGATCCCCCCGCACCTGCTGCCGATGCTGAAGGAACACCGCGCCAGCATGGCCTCGTCGTCGCCCAACGCGCTGTTGTTCCCCGCCGCTGATGGCGTCTCCCACATGGCTCCCAGCTCGCTCTACCGGGTGTTCTACCCCGCCCGGGCAGCTGCTGGCCGGCCTGACCTGCGCTGGCACGACCTGAGGCACACCGGCGCCGTGCTCGCCGCCCAGACCGGCGCCACGCTGGCCGACCTGATGAACCGCCTAGGCCACTCGACCCCCGGTGCCGCACTGCGCTACCAGCACGCGGCACAGGACCGAGACGCCGAGATTGCCCGCAAGCTCTCCCAGATGATGACAGGACTCACCGCATGACCGATCAGTGGCTTGATCCCGACCAGTGGACCATCGACTTCACGGTGAGCGTGACGTGCGACCACCGCAACCCCGACACCGGGACGCCCATGTCCGACGCCCCGCCCGCCGTGGTCTACCAGCACGCCCATGTCGTGCCGACCGGCCTGCGGATCGGATATAGCCCGTGGCGGGTGCCACCTGGCCCGTGGGCAGAGAACTTCCAGAGCAACATCGAGGTGTGGAAGTTCCGCGGCGTCACCAGGGAGGAGTTCTGGTCCGGTTCCTACGTCGCCGAGCACGGCATCCCGAAATCCCGGCACGATATCACCTGCGACGACTGCGGCACCATCGTCCCGTTGCTCGACAACAAGTTCATGTGGATCTGCGACCAGCTGATGCAGGCCGGTCTGGACAAGATCAGCCTGCACGGACTCAAGTTGGCGGCGCAAGCTGCCCAGAAGTTGACAGCAGTGGACACTAGCGTCTAGTGTCTAAACCGTAACCGGGCCGACCCGGGCATTCATCATGCCCGAGGAGGCCCGAAGTGCGTTCCGCACCCAAACCCGCATCCGTCACCATCGCCGAGCTCGCCGAGCAGTGGGGCTGCTCCGACAAGACGGTCCGCCGCCTGATCAGCTCCGGCCAACTGCCGGCCTACCGCGTCGGCAAGCGCCTGATCCGCATCCTCCAGGAGGACGCCGACAGCTTCGCCCGGCGCATCCCTTCCGCCAAGGTCGTCGCCTGATGGCGGCACGAGACAGCCGCCCGGGCTTCGAGCGTCCATACGAGGAAGCCGACCGTGCCGCCATCCGGCGCCTGATCCACCAGATCGACGAAGACCCCAAGTTCCTGGACAAGATCTACAACCGCATGGTGGCCGATCTGATCCAGAAGCAGATGGCATCACACTGGTATGCCGCCGCAGCGGACTACGAACGCAATGGAGATCGCTACACAGCTGCCGCCTGCCGCGTTCATGCCCACGTCCTGAAGGACGGGAACCTTCTGGACGACGAGATTGCCGACGACATGCTGATCTACCGAGCCGCCCCCACGCCCCTGCCAGATATCGCCCCCATGAGGGACGAACTGCTGGACATGATCGAGGGCGAGCTGGAGGCGCGACATGTCTGATCTGCAAGCCTTCAGCGCCACCGACTTGATGGCAATGAACTTCCCGGAGCCCCGCTGGGCCGTCCGCGGCCTCATCTGCGAAGGACTGAACCTCATCGTCGGTGCCCCGAAGTTCGGCAAGTCCTGGTTCTGCCTGAATCTGGCTGTCGCCATTGCTTCTGGCGGCAAGGCACTGGGGCAGATCGAGGTCGAGAAAGGCTCCGTACTCTACTGCGCCTTGGAGGACACTCCCCGACGTCTCCAGTCGCGCCTGAACATCGTCCTGGGGGGTGACGAGGTGCCCGACGGCATCACCTTCGTCACCGAGATGCCGCGGATGCCCGAGGCCACCAACCTGATCGCTGAATGGCTCCACGAGCATCACGACGCCCGCTTGGTGATCATCGACGTGCTGCGCAAGGTGCGCTCTGCTGCAGATGGACGCACCGGGCGCTCTGCCTACGACGAGGACTACGACTCGCTGGGCTCCATCAAGCGGCTGGCGGACGAGTTCGGCATTGCCGTGCTCGTCGTCCACCACACCCGGAAGATGGCCGACGAGAGCGACGTCTTCAACGAGGTGGCCGGATCCACCGGCATCACGGGCGCGGCCGACGCCATCTTGGTGGCCAAGCGGTCCCGCAATGCCGCTGATGCCGTGCTACACCTCACTGGCCGTGACGTGGTCGAGTCGGAGTTTGGGTTGCTGTGGGACGAGACCCGCTGCCAGTGGAACCTGGCTGGCGACTCGCTGAAAGAGGCCGCCCACGCCGCCGTCACCGCCAAGGTGATGGGCAACGTCGGAGACACGATGCTGCAGATCATCGAGCTGGCCGCGACCTATCCGATGGGCATTCGTGCTGCCAACGTGGCCGATGCCTTGTCGATCCCCGAGGACACCGCCCGCCGGTACATGTCCCGAGCGGAGAATGAGGGGCGCCTGGAGCGAATCGGACGCGGGATCTATGCCAGTGTCCGAAGTGTCCCGAGTGTCCCATTGCCTAGTCAGGAGCACATTGCCGATGTGATCCCACTGTCCGGAGTGTCCCGTTCATCCCGGCCTAATGACGAATCGGACAACGGGACACATCGGACACCGGACATATGCGCAACGTGTCACGAACCGATGGCCATCGTCGAGCCAGGGCAGACCACACACCCCAACTGTGGAGGTGGGGACCAGTGAGCAACCGACGCAAGGCCCAAGCGATCCAAGCCCTTGATGCCATGTGTGACCAGCTACCCATCCCCGGTGGCTGCCTCGACTGCAACGCCGAGCAGACCATGACCCGTGACAGCAACGGCGTCTACCGCATCACCATCCACCACGAAGACACCTGCCCGTGGCTGGCCGGCATCGAACGACGAAAGGGGGAGACCACATGCTGAAGCCCTGCGCCGTCTGCGGTGAGCTCTCCGAACAGAGCCGCTGCCCCGAGCACCAGCCCAAGAAGGCGAAGGTGCGCACCGACATCGACAAGTACCACTGGAAGCAGCTGTCACGACGGGCGCGCCGGATGCAACCCTTCTGCTTGCTCTGTGGCACCACCGACAACCTGCAGGCCGACCACAGTCCCCGCGCCTGGGCACGCTCCATAGCCGGCCTCCCGATCCGACTGGTGGACGTGAACGTCCTCTGTGGCCCCTGCAACAGCGGCGCGGGATCAAGCCAGCCCAGAAGTGCCCGCTATGACCTCTGGGAAGCCACAGGAGCCGATCTGACGGCCTCAACGCCTGACCAGACGCTGCTCAGTACCCAGGGGGGTAGGGGTGCGCACGAGGCTTCTCCCCTCCGCGGTGAGGCAAAGTTTCGCTCTCAGTTGGGAATGACTCCCAATAAGGCGGCGTCATGGCGGGGCTGAGGGCTGGCGCGAAGACCGCGATCACGGCTGAACCGCTTGACTTCACTGGTTGGCCGACGGACCGAGCGGAGCGTCGGGTCAGGTTCGTGGAGCAGTTCGTCATGGTCACCAAGGGCGTCGGTGCCGGAGAGCCCTTCAAGCTGCGCATCTGGCAGAAGGAGATCATCACTGGCGCGTTCGCACCTGGGCGCCGGTCGGCTCTGGTGAGCCTGCCGCGTGCGAATGGCAAGTCGGCCTTGGCTGCTGCCCTTGCCGTTGCTGAGCTGTTCTGTGGCCCGTCATCGGCTGAGGTGCTGGTGGTGGCTTCTGACCAGCGTCAGGCGTCCATCGTGTTCAACCTGGCGCGTCGGATGATCGAGATGAACCCGGAGCTGGCCGAGCGGACGCAGATCTACAAGGACCGCATCGTCGTGCCCGAGAACGACGCGACGATGATGGCCCTTCCTGCTGATCCTTCGGCGCTGCACGGGTGGGACCCGTCACTGTTGATCGTCGACGAGCTCCACGTCGTGACCGAGGACGTGTGGGAGGCCGTCACGTCGGTGTCCGGCAAGCGTCCCGAGTCGCTGGTGCTGGCCATCTCCACCCCGGCCACGTCGTCCGACAGCGTCATGTGGAAGCTCGTCCAGCATGGCCGCGACGAGACCGACCCAAGCTTCTTCCTGAAGGAGTTCTCCGCGCCGGACGGCTGCGCTATCGACGACCGGGAGGCGTGGCGGCAGGCCAACCCCGCGTTGGGCGACTTCTTGACCGAGGACGGGTTGGCCAGCGTGATGAAGACCATGCGGGAGCCGAACTTTCGAATCCTCAGGTTGGGGCAGTGGACGAAGGGAACGGATGCCTGGCTGCCCTTCGGGGCGTGGGCCGATTGCGCTGCCGAGGATGAGCGGGTTGTTGGTCCCCGTGAGCGGGTCTGTCTCGGCTTCGACGGCAGCGCCAGCGGTGACAGCACGGCGCTGGTGGGCTGCACCATCGGTGAGCGTCCGCACCTGTTCGTCGTCGGCCTGTGGGAGAACCCCGGCAAGGACGACTGGCGCGTCCCGCGGGCCGAGGTGGACCGGGCGATCAGGAAGGCCTTCGAGGACTTCAACGTCGTCGAGCTGGCCTGTGATTTTTGGGGCTGGCGCTCCGAGATCGAGACCTGGGCGAAGCGTCACGGCGCCCGTCGGGTGATCGAGTACGACACCTCCTACCGCAAGCGGATGTGCCCGGCCACCGACAAGTTCTACGCGGCCGTGATGGACCAGAACCTGACCCACGACGGCAACGAGGACTTGGCCGCCCACATGGCCCACGCTCACGTCACCGCCACACCCCAGGGCGACGCGATTGTGAAGCAGAAGCGCATGTCCGCCCGCAAGATCGACCTGGCTATTGCGGCCATCGTCGCGCACGACCGAGCAACCAACACCACCACCACCAAGCGCCGGCGCTCCGTCGGCTTCGTCTAGAAGGACACACACATGAACGATCTCGAGACCATGATCAGCACCCTGCAGATCATCGACAACGACGCAGTCCGCCGGACGCGATGCAACACCTACTACAACGGCAAGCAGCCCTTGGCCTTCCTGGCTCCCGAGGCCCGCACCGCCCTGGGCAACCGCTTCGGGGTCCTGAACTCCAACACCTGCCGCGTTGCCGTGAACGCGCTGGTGGAGCGCCTTCGGATCACCGGCTTCACCGGACCGGAGGCCATCGCACTGTGGGAGGACTGGCGACGCAACGACCTGGACCAGCTGGCCCCGGTCGCCCATCGTGAGGCCCTGATCACCGGCGAGGCCTTCGTCATCGTGTGGGCCGACGCCGCTGGCAACCCGCAGGTCACCATCGAGAGCCCGGAACAGGTAGCCGTGCAGCGCCACCCTGCCACCGGGACCGTCACCGCTGCCGCCAAGCGCATCGAGCACAAGGACCACACCGAGGCCGTGTTGTACCTGACGGACCGCATCGTGAAGTTCCGTTCGCAGGCCACCGGCGCCGTCCTGCACGGCTTCGAGGCCGTCGAGACCATTCCCAATCCGTTGGGCATGGTTCCGGTGGTGCCGCTGCGCAACACTGAGCGCCTGACTGGCCCCGCCGCCAGTGAACTGGATGACCTGCTGCCCCTGGTTGATGCCCAGTCCAAGCTGTTGGCCGACTTGATGGTGGCGTCCGAGTACGCCGGCCGGCCGCGCCGCTGGGCAACCGGCATCGAGCTGGAAGAGGAGGACGTCCTCGACGCCGACGGCAACCCGACCGGGGAGACCCTCGAGGTCAACCCCTACCCCGAGGGCTCGCGGATGATGGTTGCCGAGCCCCAGGAGGCAAAGTTCGGGCAGCTGCCCGCCGCCGACCTCGCCGGTTACGAGGCTGCCATCCGCGTCCTGCAGGCGCAGATCAGCGCGGTCTCTGGGCTCGCTCCGCACTACTTGGGGGTCCACGGGGATCAGCCTGCCTCCGCCGATGCGCTGAGGGCGTCTGAGGCCGCCCTGGTGGCGAAGGTGGAGGCTCGCCAGCTTGCCTTCGGCAGGGCATGGGAGGCCGTCGCCCGCCTCATGCTGGCCGTGCGCACCGGCCGACGTCCCGAGACCGTCAACGTGGCCGTCCAGTGGGCCGATGCCGCGACCCGCTCCATCGCCCAGGAGGCCGACGCCATCGTGAAGCTGTTCGCTGCCGGCCTCATCCCGCAGTCCTACGCGCTGCAGCGTCTCGGTTACTCCGACGACGACATCCGCCAGATCACTGCCGCCAGCCCGGCGACGACCACAACCCCGGCCACCCCGGCCTGACCCGAAGGAGAACCAGCATGACCAACGAGAACAAGATCACCGAGACCACCCCCGAGACCACCGACGAGGCCACCGAGACCAGTGGGTCCGGCGACGAGAACGTGACACTCGTGACAGATGTGACACCGACCGCGAACGAGGGTGTCACGACCGACGAGCCTGAGAGCTTCCCCCGCGAGTACGTCGAGAAGCTGCGCAAGGAGGCCGCCGACAACCGCGCCAAGGCGAAGGCTGCCGAGGCTCTGCAGCATGAGGTCTTCGGCCTTCGTGTCGCCGCCCTGGGCAAGCTCCACGACGCCAGCGACATGCCCTTCGACCCGGCTCTGCTCGAGGACCCCGACAAGCTCGCTCAGGCCGTCGACGAGCTCGTCACCCGAAAGCCCTACCTGGCCCGTCAGGTGGTGGCCGGGAGTATCGGTCAGGGTGCCGCACCGGCCACCCCGTCCGTGTCCCTGATCGACGCGCTGAGGGGCTGACAAGCGACCCTCACGGGCTCACACTAAGTAGCACGACCAAAATAGGAGTTAAGCAATGGCTGAAGTAGGTACATGGGGAGCACCATCGGTTGGCATGTTCCCGAAATGGCAGGGAGGGATGTCCGTCGACTTCAAGAAGGACAGCGACAGCGATGTCTACGCCATCACAGGAATTGATCGTGACGAGTGGACGATTATCGGCTTCGAGTGGCGCGCCAGTGACCGTCAGTGGGGTGACGTGAATGCCATCGTCGTGCCCAGCGAGGTCAGGATTAGTGAATCACCGACGAGGATCGAAGCCACGGCTTTGCGGCTGCACGATGTCAGCATCACCGACATCCTGCCGAAGATCGTCCACAAGGGTGATTTCCGTATGCGGCGGAGTCATCTGGCGAACTCCGAGATCACGATCACCTCCTTGGGTGACGTGCCGGAGCAGGATTGACACGTTACCCCCTAGGGGTATCATGGGGGCGTCGGGTTGATCCCGGCGCCCCTTTCGCTTGTGCCCCTGGCGGGCAGGCAATCACCGTAGATTCCAACCCCGCCTCAGGAGGCACATCATGTCCGAACCCGTCATCACCCCCCCGGTCCACATCGAGACCGCGGCCGAGAACCCCAGCATCATCAAGGATGCCGTCGCCAAGATCCTCGTCGAGCCCCTGCAGGCCGCGAGCGTGGTCCTGTCCAACGGCCCGAAGATCTTCGACAGCTCCGAGCCGCTGATCATCCCCAAGCTGACCACGAAGACCACCGACCCCGGCTGGTACGGCCAGGGTGAGGAGATCGGCACCGCCGACGTTGACTTCGACGAGATGACGCTGCTGCCCATCACCCGCAAGTCCCTCAAGGTCATCAGCGTGGTGTCGAACGAGCTGCTGCGTCAGGCCAACGCGGTGAACCTCGAGGGCGTCATCCGCCAGAAGCTCGTCACCGACGTGACCAACAAGCTCGACGATGCCCTGCTGAAGGGTGACGGCGCTGGTGACACCATCACTGGCATCCTGAACCAGGCCGGCGTGACCAAGGTCACGGCCGATCCCGCCACCATCGACGGGTTCCTCGCCGGTCTGGCTGCCATGGCCGCCGTCGAGGAGCAGCCCAGCGTTGCGTTCATGTCCGGCGCCGACTACTTCAAGATCCTGGGCCTGAAGGACGGCCAGAACCGTCCCCTGGTGCAGCCCGACGTGACCCGCGCCGCCGGCATGCAGCTGCACGGCGTGAAGCTCGTGGTGACCAACAAGCTGGCCGCGGGCAAGACCATGCTGGTGAACATGTCCGAGGTGGCCATCGTGCGCGACCTGGCCGCCCAGGTGACCCCGCTGAAGGAGGCCTTCGCCACCAAGGACTCCACCGGCATCCGCGTCGTCACCCGCTACGACCTGGGCCTGCTGCGCCCCGAGGCCGTCGCCATCGTGAGTGCCGCCTGATGATGCCGACTCCCGAGTCCGTGGCGGCCTTCCTGGGCCGTGGTGACGATCCAGCGACCGTCGCCGCGGCTCGGGAGACCCTGCCCATCGTCGCCGCCATGGCGAGGTCCTACACCCGCGACCGTGGCTTCGACGAGAGAGACCCCGCCTATGACGTGGCCGCAGTCCTGGTGACCGCTACGGCCCGCTTGATGGCCAACCCGGAGCAGCTCGCCAGCACTGTCGGGGAAGTGACGCTGGCCGGATGGCAGGGCTGGACGTTGGCTGAGACGTTCGTCTTGAACCGCTACCGGGTGAGGTCAGCATGATGGGCTTTCGCACGAAGATTCGCTTCGCTCGGCAGGGCCAGGAAATCGACTGGGACTCTCACGGCAACCCGATCTACGGCCCCAGCGTCGATGTCACCTACTGGGGCGAGATCCAGCCCTTGTCGAGCGTCGAGAAGGGACCGATCAGCGCCCAGAGCACCGTCACCCTGCAGAAGGTCTACCTTCCCGCCCACGCGGCCCTGAGCGGCGCCGACCGCGTGACCATCGACGGGCGTACCTACGAGCTGACCGGCGATCCCGAGCGACACATGGTCGGTGGGCATGTCCACCACCAGACCGTCGTCGTGAAGCACGTCACCTGAGACTTCTGCGTCAACGCGCCCAAGTCGAGACGGTCAGGCTCGATGTTTCCGGGAGCGAAGGGCGGGAGCCGGTCCAAGCGACGGAGCCAGCATTGATCGCACCTGCGCAGAACAGAACACCCCCAGCAGCCGTGGAAAGCTGCTGGGGGTGTTCTGCGTCCGACACGTATCCGACACGGGCCGAAATGAGGACGGCCCCTGACGAGCGTTTCCGCTTGCCAGGGGCTACTTCACAAGGGTGGGCGATACTGGGTTCGAACCAGTGACCTCTTCGGTGTGAACGAAGCGCGCTACCACTGCGCCAATCGCCCTTGCGTTGAGAAACACTAGTGCCATCCCGGGCGAAAGCACAAATCGGCCACATGACCTGCCCTCAACGAGCGAACCACGGGCAGGTGACATGAGCTCGAACGAAGGAGGCAAGGGCCACGGGAGGGGACCGAGGGCATGGTTTCGGCACGGTGAACACGGGTGAATCACGCCGATGTGACTCTCGATTTGCACATCCAGAAATCCCTCCGCTAGTGTTCTCAACGCACCGCTTCGGGGCGCTGGTTCGAAGAGCTGGCAAGCCGAAAAAGGATTTGAACCGAATCGCAAGATCCGATAGAGTCCTCTGGTGCGAAGCGCGAGGGAGTCCGCAAGGATGAACTCAAGCAAACATGCGGACGTGGCTCAGTTGGTAGAGCATCACCTTGCCAAGGTGAGGGTCGCGGGTTCGAATCCCGTCGTCCGCTCGGAGAGGCTCTCGCCCCATCCCCATCGGTGAGGTCCATCCTTCACGGTGGAGTGGCCGAGAGGCGAGGCAACGGACTGCAAATCCGTGTACACGGGTTCAAATCCCGTCTCCACCTCGGGCGGTTGGCGCAGTGGTAGCGCGCTTCCCTGACACGGAAGAGGTCACTGGTTCAAACCCAGTATCGCCCACCACCAAGAAGGCCCGCAGATTTTCTGCGGGCCTTCTTTTTGCGTTGCTGCGTTGAGAACGACGGGCCTCCAGACTTGGTGTTGGCTGAAGGCTGTTCCCGGCTGCGCCTTCACGGGGCGTGGAGACCCAGGCACCACATAACATCGAATCCATGCCCACACCCATGAGCGCAGAGCGGAGCGCTCCGCGTCCCATGGTGGTCTTCGTCGATCTGGGCACGATGCTCTCCTTCGACCAACTCGCTGCCTGCCTGCACCGTCGCGGGATCGAGGTGGTCCACGTGACGGTCGCCGACAATCTCCTCGCCCGGGTCAGCTCACGCGTCCTCTATGACCAGAGCCACTACTTCAGCACTCCCGAGGACCTCGATTCGATCCTCGGGGCCCTGCCGGCCGAGCGGGTGGTGGACGTGCAGTGCCCCGAATTCCTGCTCGACGACGTGATCCATGCGGCTCACCGTGCGGGCTTCCCCGGAAGGGTGGTGGAGGCCTTGGAGCATCGCTTCACCTGGCGGGACAAATTGGTGGTGTCCAGGGCGCTGACCGAGGAAGGGCTTCCCGTTCCTCCCGTCGAGCCCCTGCTGGGCCTGTCTGGCCCTCAACTCGTGCACGACCTGGGCCTTCCCCTGGTGATCAAGCAGCGGATCGGGTCGGGCGGCGAGGGTGTGCGCATCGTCTTCGACGTCGCGCAATTGGATGGGGTCGTCGACGAGCTCGGCGGCGACCCGGAACAGCTCTACGCCGAACGCTTCGAACCGGGCGAGACCCTCTGTTATGCCGCCGCGCACCACGATGGGGTGGTGACGGAACACGCTGTCTATCGCACCATCCAGGCGACCGCCGCGGAGGGCCCTTCATCGACCATCGAGGTGACCGACGATCCCGAGGTCGCCCGCGTGGGAGATCTTCTGGTCAGGCAGATGAAGGGCCTGGGGCTGGTGAACCTGGACCTCGTCCGCGACAAGCAGGGCACACCCCAGGTCGTCGACGTGAATCTGAGGGCGTGGCACTCGATCGTCGCCCTCGGAGCCGCCGGGCACCACTTCGTGGAGTCCTACCTGGAGTGTCTGGGTGTTGACTTCGCCCAGCCCCGGCGTCCTCGGCCATTACACGGGCGCGAGGTGCACGTCTTCCCGGACCAGACTCCCCGAACGGGAGCCCGATGGCCCACCGTGCGACGCTTCGTGGGGGACTGGGCCGGACAGCGCCGCGTGCTACCTGCGAAGTATGTCGCGGTGCAGCTCCTGCTCTTCCTGCGTCGCCTCCTCTGAGCGGGCCGCGAGCAGTCCTCTCGCCGATCGGGCAGAATGGGGTGCGCGTCCGTTGACGCAGCCACCGCGCACGTCCCCTGTCTGGGCGCGCGCACGAAGAGAGGAAGCCCAGTGAGCACGATCACCATCCAACGCGAAGGCCAGACGACGGAACAGGTGATCGAGACCACCACCACGGGTCTGGACCTCTTCGGCGACGACCGCTCCATCGTGGCCATGCACGTCAATGGCGAGACCCAGGACCTCCAGCGAACCCTGCACGAGGGGGATGTCGTCGAGCCCGTGCTGATGACCAGCGACGAGGGATTGTCCATCGTGCGCCACTCCGCCGGGCACGTCACTGCCCAGGCGCTGCAGAGCATCTTCGTCGAAGCCAAGCTGGGGATCGGGCCTCCCATCAGTGACGGCTTCTACTACGACTTCCAGTGCGAGCCGCTGACCCCCGAGGACCTGAAGGCCGTCGAGAAGAAGGCCACGCAGATCATCAAGGAGAAGCAACGCTTCGTGCGCCGCGTCGTCTCCGAGGCCGAAGCCCTGGAGGCCGAGAAGGATGAGCCTTTCAAGCTGGAGCTGATCCAGGACAAGGGCGGCAGCAATGACGAGGACGGCTCCTCGGTCGAGGTCGGCGGCGCCGAGCTGACCATCTATGACAACGTCCGCCGCGACGGCAGCGTGGCCTGGTACGACCTGTGCCGCGGCCCGCACGTGCCCCACACCGGCTACATCAACGCCTTCGCCCTCACCAAGAGCTCCGCCGCCTACTGGCGCGGTGACCAGGCGAAGGCACACCTGCAGCGTGTCTATGGCACGGCCTGGGCCAGTCGTGAGGACCTCAAGGCCTACCAGGAGCGGCTGGCCGAGGCCGCCAAGCGTGACCACCGCAAGCTGGGCGCCGAGCTGGACCTGTTCAGCTTCCCCGAGACGCTGGGTGCCGGCCTGCCGGTCTTCCACCCCAAGGGTGGCGTCATCATCCGTGAGATGGAGGACTACGTCCGCCAGGCCCACGTCGACAACGGCTTCGTCTATGTCAAGACGCCCCACATCAGCAAGGAGGACCTGTTCTTCACCTCGGGTCACCTGCCCTACTACGCCGATGGCATGTTCCCCGCCATGGACGACAACGGCACCGCCTACCGCCTCAAGGCCATGAACTGCCCGATGCACAACGAGATCTTCCGCAGCCGTGGTCGCTCCTACCGTGAGCTCCCGCTGCGGCTGTTCGAGTTCGGCACCGTGTACCGCAACGAGAAGTCGGGCGTGCTGCAGGGCCTCACGCGCGTGCGCACCATCAGCCAGGATGACTCGCACAGCTATGTGACCCCGGAGCAGGCCCCCGAGGAGATCAAGCACCTCTTGCAGTTCATCTTGAAGCTGCTGCGCGACTTCGGGCTGGACGACTTCTACCTGGAGCTGTCCACTCGGGACGAGGACGGCAAGAAGAAGGACAAGTTCATCGGTTCCGACGAGCAGTGGGCCACGGCCACCGAGGTGCTGCGCCAGTGCGCCGAGGAATCCGGGCTGGAGTGCGTGCCGGACCCGGGTGGCGCCGCCTTCTACGGCCCGAAGATCTCCATCCAGGCCAAGGATGCGATCGGCCGGACCTGGCAGATGTCGACGATCCAGTACGACTTCAACCAGCCCGAACGCTTCGGCCTGCAGTTCACGGCCAGTGATGGCAGCCACCAGCAGCCGGTGATGATCCACTCGGCGAAGTTCGGCTCCATCGAGCGCTTCTTCGGTGTTCTGGTGGAGCACTATGCCGGTGCCTTCCCGGCGTGGCTGAGCCCCGTGCAGGTGATCGGCATCCCCGTCGCCGGCGAGTTCAACGAATACCTGGCCGAGGTGCTCTCCCAGCTGGAGAAGCGCGGGGTGCGGGTGGAGATGGACACCTCCGACGACCGATTCCCGAAGAAGATCCGCAATGCGACAAAGCAGAAGGTGCCCTTCATGCTGATCGCCGGTGGTGAGGACCGCGAGGCAGGTGCGGTCAGCTTCCGCTACCGCGATGGATCGCAGCGCAATGGCCTGCCGGTGGCCGAGGCCGTCGACCAGATCGTCGAATGGGTCGAGTCCCGTCGCAATGACTCGCCCTCGGCGGCCGAAGCGGAGGAATCCCAGGCGTGAGCGACGACCAGCCCCTGCTCGAGTTCGCCGATTCGATGGCGGGTGTCCCGGATGCCTTCCAGCGCTTGTGGACCCCCCATCGGATGGCCTACATCAAGGGGGATTCGAAGCCGACGGACAGCACGGAGAACCAGTGTCCCTTCTGCGTGAAGCCGCAGCGACCCGACGATGACGGGCTGATCGTGCACCGGGGCGAGACCTGCTTCGTGGTGATGAACCTCTTCCCGTACTCGCCGGGTCACCTGTTGGTCTGTCCCTACCGGCACATCTCCTGGTACACCGACGCCAACGAGGCGGAGGTTGCGGAGATGGCGGTCCTGACCAGGACGGCCATGGACGTGCTGATGGAGGTCTCCCGTCCGGCCGGCTTCAACATCGGGATGAACCAGGGGGAGGTTGCCGGCGCCGGCATCGCCGCCCATCTGCACCAGCATGTGGTTCCACGCTGGCAGGGGGATTCCAACTTCCTGCCGATCATTGCCCAGACCAAGGCCGTACCCCAGCTCCTCGACGATGCGCGCCAGGCGCTCGCTGCGGCGTGGCCGACGACCAGCAAGGACTGATCCGAATGGTTGAACGACTCCGCAAGGGCTATGCGGCCGCCATGACACCGGCCGCCCGTCTGTTCATGGCGCTGCGCATGACACCGGACATGGTCACCTGGTTGGGGACCCTGCTGGTGATCGTCGTCTCCCTGTGGCTCGTGCCCGCAGGACACCTGTGGCAGGCAGCACTGGCCATCACCTTCTGCGTCCTCACCGACGGGGTGGACGGCCAGATGGCCCGGATGACGAACCACAAGTCCGCCTACGGCGCCTTCCTGGACTCGACCCTGGACCGGGTGGCCGATGGCGCGATCTTCGGTGCCGTTGCCCTCTGGTATGCCGGGGGCGGGGACTCGGTCCTGCTGGCGGGAGCCGCCATTGGGGCGCTCGTCATGGGACAGGTCACCAGCTACGCCAAGGCCCGCGGGCTGGCGCTCGGATTCAAGGTCTGGGGTGGGCTCGCGGCCCGGGGCGACCGTCTGCTGGCGCTGTTGCTGGGCATGCTGCTGACCGGTCTTGGCCTGTGGTGGGCCATGCCGGTGGCACTGGGCTACCTGCTCTTCGCCAGCACCTGGACGGTCCTGCAGCGCATGGGCCAGGTCAAGCAGCAGGCCCGTGAAGCCGAGGCACAGGGCATCGAGGTCATCGATCCGCAGGCCACCGTCGCTGCCGAGCATGCCGGCGAGCAGACCCTGCACCGCAAGGAGCGTTCGCAGCCATGAGCAGGATGGGCCTCGCCCTGGCTGTGGCCGGTGACGTGCCACCCGTGCTGTGGCGGCCGATGGTGCAGATCGCATCGTGGGCCGTGGCCCTTCGGCCGCCTCGGCCGCTGCGGCAGTGGCAGCTCAACGCCTGCGTGGTGACCGGCACCATGCCCGGCCGCCGCGACACCGCCCGGGCAGCAGCCAGCTGGGCGCGCAATCTGTTCGAATCCACCCAGCTGGAGCACTGGAGCCATGAGGACATCCGGGCCAGCATCCTTGTCGACGACGAGGACCGGGCACGGCTGCTGGTCGCCCATCGCGAGGGGGGAGCGGTCATCGCCCTGCCGCACATGGCTTCCTGGGATCTGGCCGGTGCCTGGGCCTGTCTGGAGGGGATGCCGGTTGCCACCGTCGCCGAGGAGCTCGAGGAGTCAGAATTCGCCTACTTCACGCGTGTGCGGGAGCGGCTCGGGATGCGCATCCACGGACACCGCACACCCCACATCCTCAGCCTGTTGGAAGCCGATGCGCGCGATGGTCGGCTGGTCTGTCTGGTGGGGGACCGCAACTTCGGCCGCGGCGGCGTTCCGGTCTCCTGGCCCACGGCGACGGGGGCGGTGCGGGTGCGGATGCCGGGCGGCGCCGCGCACCTGTCTTTGACCACCGGCGCGACCCTGCTCGGTGTCGCGTGCCGCTACGAGGGCCGACGGATGCGGTTGGTCGTCTCCCAGCCCATTGCCGGCGGCGACGTGGCCGGCCGAACACAGGGGCTGGCGGACTTCTTCGCTGCCCAGGTCCAGCAGGACGTCGTCGACTGGCACGTCCTGGTGCGCTTCTTCCCCGGAGTGGTGGCGCGGTGAACGACTGCCTGCGGGTCGGCCTGGTCTGCCCGTATTCCTTCGCACGTGCCGGGGGCGTGCAGAACCATGTTCTCGGACTGGCCGGCTGGTTGCGTTCGCAGGGACACAGCGTCTCGATCCTGGCGCCCGGGCGGCCCACCGCGGCAATGCTGCACGGCGCGGGCCTCGGCGCCACGGACTTCACCTCCGCGGGCCCGGCCATCCCGGTCTCCTACAACGGCTCGGTGGCCCGGATCAACTTCGGACCCGCCGCCGCCCTGCGGGTGCGCGACTGGCTCAAGCACGGGCATTTCGACCTGGTTCACGTGCACGAGCCGATGACGCCGTCCATCTCACTGCTGGCACTGGGCCGTGCCCGGGTGCCCCTGGTGGCCACCTTCCACACGGCCACCCCCGGCTCTCGAACCATGGGGCTGGCCTACCAGCTGCTGCCGCAGGCCGCCGAGCGGATCGACCGCTCGATTGCCGTCTCGCGGACGGCAGCTCGGGTGGCCGAGGCACACGGAGGACCACGTTCGACGGTGATCGGCAATGCCATTTCAGTCCGCGAACACCCGCTGGCCGAATGCACCGCGCGCTGGCGGGCCGGCGACCATCCGCGAGTGACCTTCGTCGGACGCTATGACGAACCGCGCAAGGGGCTCTCCGTCCTGCTCGACGCGCTGCCCGTCGTGCGTCGCCGTCATCCCGACCTGCGCGTGCAGGTGGTCGGGGCCGGGACGGCCAGGAGGACAGCGGGGGTGCAGTTCACCGGCCCCCTGGATGACCGGGGCCGCAACGAGGCATTGGCCACGTCCGACGCCTACGTGGCACCACACACGGGACGAGAGAGCTTCGGCATCGTCCTGCTGGAGGCCCTGGCCTCCGGCGCGCCCGTGGTGGCCTCCGACCTGCCCGCCTTCCGCGAGGTGGTCAGCGACGAGCACGGCCCGGTGGCAGACCTCTTCCGCCCGGGGGACCCGCAGGCCCTCGCCGAGGCGCTGCTCACCAGCCTCGCGCGGCCCCGCGGCCAGTGGGAACGGCGCGGCAGGCGTCGCGCCGAGGCCTTCGACTGGAGCGTCGTGGGGCCCCAGGTCCTGGAGGTCTACCGCAATGCCGCGGGGAGCGCGTCCTCGGCGGCACCACGTGGGCGATCGCCTAGGCTGTGGGTGTGAGCAATTCCATCCCCGGGCCAGACATGCGCGGCGTGCGCCCGGCGGAGCGCTCCTATGACACGGATCGTGTGCTGACGCTGCCCAATGTGCTGAGCTTCCTGCGGCTCACCGGGGTACCCCTGTTCCTGTGGATGATCCTGGGTCCGCATGCCGACGGTTGGGCGGTCATCCTGCTGATGTTCGCCGGGTTCACCGACTGGCTGGACGGAACGCTGGCCAGGGCCTGGCATCAGACCTCACGGCTGGGCCAGATGCTCGACCCGGTGGCCGATCGCCTGTACATCGGCTCCACGCTCATCGCCCTGGCCCTGCGCGACGTGATCCCGTGGTGGCTGGTGGCCCTCCTGGTGGCCCGCGACCTGATGATGGTGGCGCTCGTGCCCCTGCTGAAGACCCGCGGCTACACCAGTCTGCCCGTCCACCTGATCGGCAAGGCCGCCACCTTCTGCCTGCTCTACGCCTTTCCGCTGGTGCTGCTGGGGGCCGGGGACTCGGGCGTGGCGACCCTCGCCCGCGTGGTGGGCTGGTCCTTCGCCATCTGGGGCAGCGCCCTGTACTGGTGGGCCGGCCTGTTGTATGTCCGCCAGACCTGGCACCTGATGCAGACTCCACGGATCCCGCGATGACCCAGCCCAGCCGTTCCCCTGCCGCGAGCATGGACCTGCTCGCCTCGATCCAGCGCAATGCCCTGGAACCGGACTACCGCCGGGCGCGTCCCGGGGGAGAGGCCGGGCGGCGGCCCGCACTTCGCGTGGTGGGCATCGCCCTGGCCACCGGACTGTTGGCGATGGCCGCAGCACAGACGAGCCGCTCTGCTCCCAGCGCCCAGGCCGAGCGCACCGAGTTGTTGGACAGGGTTCGCTCCGCGCAGGTCCGCCAGGAGGAGTCCGTGGCCCGGATCGCGTCCCTCGACGCCGACGTCCGCCGCCTGCAGGAGGAGAACCTCGTCAGCTCGCACGACGGTGACCAGACAGAAGGCATCGTCACCGGCCGGGTGGCAGTCACCGGCCCAGGAATCGTCCTTGACCTGGATGATGCCCTGTCGGCCACCGATGGCGCCCAGCCTGCACGCGTGACTGACCAGGACCTTCGTCGCCTCGTCAACGGACTGTGGCTCTCCGGTGCCGAGGCGATCGCCGTGAACGGGCACCGGATCACGGCGCGGACCGCCATCCGCCAGGCCGGCTCGGCCATCACGGTGGACTACCGTTCCCTCAACCATCCCTATCGGGTGGAGGCCATCGGAGATCCCCGGCAGCTGGGTTCTCGGCTGGCCGCCGCCCCGGCCGGCCACTGGTGGAACTTCCTCAAGGACAACTACGGCCTGGCATACCAGGTCACGACGGCCGAGGACCTCACCCTGCCCGCCGATCCCGGCCTGGGGGTCTCCAAGGCCCGGGTTGACCGATGACCACAGCTTCCGGAGGATCACGATGATCGCACTGCTCGGCCTCGTCCTGGGGGTCCTTCTGGGCCTGTGGTTGGAACCCAGTCTCCCCACGGCCCTGCAGCCCTACCTGCCGATCGCCATCGTCGCGGCGCTGGACGCGCTCTTCGGCGCACTTCGCGCCTATCTGGAGGGGACCTTCACGGACAAGGTCTTCGTGGTGAGCTTCATCTCCAATGTCCTGATCGCGGCCATGATCGTGTGGGTCGGTGACCTGATCGGGGTCGGCTCCCAGCTGTCGACGGCCGTCGTCGTAGTGCTGGGCATCCGCATCTTCACCAATTCGGCTGCCATCCGCAGAGCCCTGATCCATGCCTGAGCCGACGCCAAAACCCGACGGGCAGCTCGAGGCGGAGCGCAGCCACCGCGAGGTCCTGCGCTCGGAGTACCCGGCCTGGGACCGTCTGCTGTCGGACTTCTTCCGTCCCTCCACCGGTCAGGCGATCATGGCAGTCGTGCTCTGCCTCGTGGGCCTGCTGGTGGTCATGCAGGTCCGGGCCAAGAATGCCGACGACTCCCTGGGTTCGATGCGGCGCACAGACCTGGTCCAGCTGCTCGACCAGCTCAATGCGGAACAGGAGCGCCTCGGGCAGGAGTCGGCCCGGCTGGAACACACTCGCGAACAGCTCGCGAGCGGCGCGGATGCCCGCCGGGTCGCCGAGGCGGAGAACCGCAAGCGGCGCGACGAGCTGGCGATCCTCGCCGGAACCGCCCCCGCCAAGGGACCCGGCATCCGCATCACGATCGTCGATCCCCAGGGCAAGGTGGGAGCAGACCTGTTGCTCGATGCCGTCGAGGAATTGCGGGACGCCGGTGCCGAGGCGATCGAGATCGACGACCAGGTCCGGGTGGTGGCACAGACGTGGTTCTCCCAACAGGACGGTTCGCTGGTGGTCGACGGCCAGCAGGTCCGCACGCCGATCACGCTCGATGTGGTGGGGGAGCCTCACGCGCTGGAGGAGGGGGCGCGCTTCCGCGGTGGTCTGGTCAGTCAGGTTCAGGCCGAACAGGTCGGTGGGCACGTGTTGATCTCACGGCTGGAGAGCGTCCAGGTCTCATCCCTGCACCACGTCACCACGCCTCAGTGGGCCCGCCCTGCCTGACCCGAAGGGCGTGACGAGCGCAGCCTGACTAGGAGAATGTCTGTGAGGGCTGGCGTGCGAAGCCCATCTGGGCGTTAGGCTAGTGGCGCCCCCGACGGGCAACGTCGGGCAGACCTGCAAAGGAGCGATTGCGATGTCCCGTTTTCCCGAGGACCTGAAGTACAGCGAAGAGCACGAGTGGGTGCGCGCCGGCAACGGATCAACTGTTCGGGTCGGCATCACGGACTACGCGGCGCAGGCACTGGGCGACATCGTCTACGTCTCCCTTCCCACCGTCGGTGAGGAGATCGCCGCGGGAGACTCATGCGGCGAGCTGGAGAGCACCAAGAGCGTCTCCGACGTGTTCTCCCCGGTCTCCGGTGTGGTCACCGCGGTGAATGACAACCTTGCCGATGCTCCCGAGACGGTCAACAGTGACGCCTACGGTGATGGTTGGCTCTTCGAAGTGGAGCTCGGCGCCGACGCGGACACCGATTCCCTGCTCGACAGCGACGCGTACGCTGAACTCGTCGGCGAGTGATCGCGCACGGCAGGACGACAACCTGACAGAATGAAGGCTGTTCGCCCCGGCGGGGCGAACAGCGCCGGCGACGGGCAAACCCGTCACCATGCCTCGTACCTCAGGGGGGACGTCTCCGGATGTCCCTCCGCGCCAGTCGAATGGAGAACGGACCAATGGTGGAGTGCAGCCGATGCGGTCGTGAGGTGGACCCCCAGGCGAACTTCTGTTCGCACTGCGGTGAGCGAATCGTCGCCGTCGACGGACAGGCCGCCGAGGTGGCAGGGGACAGTACCCGGATGATCCCCGTGGTCACTGAGGTGACCGGCACCCTCGAGCTGGGGCCGGATGATCTCGCTGCGGTCAGCGCCCTGCCCATGGAGCATGCCCTGCTGATCGTGGAGCGCGGCCCCGGGGCCGGAGCGCGCTACCTGCTCGACAATGACGAGGTGACCGTTGGACGGCACCCGGACTCAGACATCTTCCTGGACGACATCACCGTCTCCCGGCACCACGTGAAGTTCACCAAGCAGGACCAGAACTGGTTCGTCGAGGACCAGAACAGCCTCAACGGCACCTACGTGAACCGCACGTTGGTGGACGGGCAGGCGCAGCTGCGCCAGGGCGACGAGGTGCAGATCGGCAAGTTCCGCATGATCTTCTTCGTGAGTGAGCCTGGTCTGCGCTGATGCCCCAGCCGCTGCGTTCCATCGGCCAGGTGCTGGCCATCCTGAAGGTGGAGTTCCCCGACGTCTCGATCTCCAAGATTCGCTTCCTGGAGAGCGAGGGCCTGCTGTCACCCGAGCGGGCGCCCTCGGGCTACCGCCGCTACTCCCAGGCCGACATCGACCGGTTGCGGTACATCCTGCGAGTCCAGCGGGACCACTACCTGCCGCTGAAGGTGATCCGCGAGCACCTGGACATGATGGACCGTGGCGAGCAGCCTCCCAACCTGGAGGCACCCCCACCCACCCCGAGCGCCCCGGTGACACCGCCGGAGGCCGAGTTGCCTCCTGCCGTCCCCTTCGCACGTCAGGATCGGCAGGCGGGCCCCCGAAAGCCCATCCGTCTCACGCGCCGAGAGCTGATCTCCACCTCGGGAATCAGTGAGCAGGTCTTGGTGGACCTGGAACGCCAACAGCTGGTCAGCCCGCGGCGACAGACCAATTTCTACGGGCGCGAGGCACTGACCATCTGCGTCGTCGCCAGGAAGCTGCAGCTCTACGGCATGGACTCCCGGCACCTGCGGGCCATCAAGCAGTCCGCGGAGCGGGAAGCCGGGCTCGTCGAACAGGCCGTCGCCCCCTTCCTCCGTCGACAGAACTCGCAGGCCACGGAGGCCGCCCGGGAGGTGACCCAGTTGGTCATTCACGCCCACGCGGCCATGATGCACTCCTTGATCGAACGCTGAGCATCCGTCGCGCGAGCTAGGGTGGAGGCATGCCTGAACTTGACGTCGTGGGAGTCCGGGTGGACGCCCCCTCCGGGGCCCCCATCCTGTTGCTGCAGGAATCCGGTGGCACCAGGGCCCTGCCCATCTGGGTGGGTGCTGCGGAGGCCTCGGCCATCGCCAATGCCCTCGAAGGCCTGGTCCCACCCCGTCCCATGACGCATGACCTGATGGTTCGCCTGCTCGCGGAGCTGGGCCATGACCGGGTGAGTGGACGCATCACCGGGATGCAGGATGGCGTCTTCCATGCAGAGCTCGAGGTCGACGGCCATGTCCTGGCCGCACGTCCCTCGGACGTGGCGGCGTTGGCGGTGCGCAGCGGCATCGTGATCACCGCGCCGGAGTCACTGATGGATGAAGTTGGGGTTGAGGTCGAGGAACCAGCCCAGGACGAGGTGGAGCAGTTCCGGGCCTTCCTGGACCAGGTCAATCCAGACGACTTCGAGGCTTCATAACCACTGGTCAGCGGGCACTCTCAAGCAGAGCTTCACCTCGCGTTCGAGCATTTCCCCTTGTCAAAGCGATTTTTCTGGTCCTTGGCGATATCGCGAGCGGGTTGCGGCGTGTTCATTGCCCCAACCCACCGTCGCCCTTTACGGTCGATACACAGACATTGCACTTCGAAGGGCAGGACCAGATGAACCAGGCGAACGAGGCACTTCCCGTGACGGCGTCGGCCGCCCAGGACGCCCTCTTCGATGGCGACTTCGCCCCCCTTCCCGACGACCTGGGCTTCCGTGGGCCCGTGGCCTGCAAGGCCGCCGGCATCACCTATCGCCAGCTGGACTACTGGGCGCGCACCAACCTGGTCATCCCGGGTATCCGGGGCGCCGAGGGCTCCGGCACCCAACGCCTGTACTCCTTCCGCGACATCCTGATGCTCAAGGTGATCAAGCGCCTGATCGATGCCGGCATCTCGCTGCAGCAGATCCGGGTTGCCATCGACCACCTCCGTGAGCGTGGTGTGGAGGACCTGACCCAGGTCACCCTGATGAGCGATGGTGTCAGCGTCTACGAGTGCACCAGCGACCTGGAGGTCGTCGACCTGCTGCGCGGAGGTCAGGGCATGTTCGCCATTGCCCTGGGCGGCGTCTGGCGCGACATCGAGGGCACCCTGAGCGTCCTGCCGACCGAACGTGCCGAGGCGCGCAAGGAGCAGGCCGACCCACCCGTCACACGCCCCATGCTGCGCGCGATCTGAACAGCCTCCTGGCACTGCCGGGCAGCCCCGCCAGCCGCTAGTGTGAATCCATGGTGACCACGGCTAGCGCACACATCTTCAGCACCCGCCACATCGGCCCCAGCGACGCGGAACGTCGCGAGATGCTGGAGCACCTGGGTCTGCAGGAACTCGAGGACCTTGCCCAGGCCCTGCCCGCGGCAATTCGGATGGACGGGCCACTCGACCTTCCGGAGGCCCTGACCGAGTCGGCAGTGCTGGACGACCTGCGGGCCCTGTCGGAGATGAACCATCCGAAGCGCGCCATGATCGGCCTGGGCTACCACGGGACCATCACGCCGCCGGTCGTGCGACGCAATGTGCTGGAGGACCCGGCCTGGCACACGGCCTACACGCCCTACCAGCCGGAGATCAGCCAGGGCCGTCTGGAAGCCCTGCTGAACTTCCAGACCATGGTCAGTGACCTCACCGGACTGCCCACGGCCGGCGCCTCCCTGCTGGACGAGGCCACTGCCGTTGCGGAGGCGGTGGGTGTGGCCCGACGCACCACTCGCAAGGGCAATGTGGTGCTGCTCGATGCGGAGATCCTGCCCCAGTCGGCAGCCGTCGTCCGCACCCGCGCCGCCGCCCTCGGGTGGGAGGTGGTCGAGGCCGAGGACCTGGTGGCCGCCCTCCAGCAGCACGAGGCCTTCTGCGTCGTCGTCCAGCTTCCCGGTGCCAGCGGTGTCGTGCGGGGGGCCGCGGATCTTCGCTCCATCAGCGACAAGGCCCACGAGAACGGCGCCACTGTCGTGGCCGCGGCCGACCTGTTGGCCCTGACACGTCTGGAGTCGCCCGCCTCCTGGGGGGCGGACATTGCGGTGGGTTCCACCCAACGTTTCGGCGTGCCGCTCTTCTACGGCGGTCCGCACGCCGGCTACATCTCCGTCCGCGCCGGGCTCGAGCGTTCGATGCCCGGACGCCTGGTGGGTGTCTCGGTGGACGCCGACGGAACCCCCGCCTACCGGCTCGCACTGCAGACCCGTGAGCAGCACATCCGCCGGGAGAAGGCCACCAGCAATATCTGCACGGCCCAGGTGCTGCTGGCCGTCACCGCCAGCATGTATGCCGTCTACCACGGCCCCGAGGGCCTGCGCAGCATCGCCGACCAGATCCATGGCAAGGCGCGCATGGTGGCTGCCGCCCTGCGCACCGGCGGCTTCCAGCTGGCCAGTGAGCACTTCTTCGACACCCTGACCGTGGCCGCGCCCGGCCGGGCGACACAGATCGTCGCGGCCGCTCGCGACAGGGGAGTCCACCTCCGTCAGATCGACGCGGACCACGTCGGCATCAGCGTGGGCGAGGACAGTGACCAGACGGCCCTGCAGGCCGTCGCAGAAGCCTTCGGCGTCAGTCTCGACGAGCAGGCCGGCGTGGGTGACCTGGCGGGTCATCAGCGCGGGGAGGACTACCTGCTGCACCCGGTCTTCAACAGCTACCACTCCGAGACGCTGATGCTGCGTTACCTGCGTGCGCTCTCGGACCGGGACTTCGCACTCGACCGTGGCATGATCCCATTGGGTTCCTGCACGATGAAGCTCAACGCGACGGCGGAGATGGAGCCGATCAGCTACCCGGGCTTTGCGAACCTGCACCCCTTCTGCCCGCTGGAGGATGCCAAGGGCTACGCCATGATGATCGAACGCCTGGGCCAGTGGCTCGAGGCCATCACCGGCTATGACCGCGTCAGCCTGCAGCCCAATTCCGGAGCCGCCGGTGAGTATGCAGGCCTGATGGCGATCCGCAGCTACCACCTCGCCCGTGGTGACGAGCAGCGCACCATCTGCCTGATCCCGTCCTCGGCCCACGGCACCAATGCCGCCTCCGCCGCCATGGCGGGCATGAAGGTGGTGGTGGTCAGGGCCCTGGCCGACGGCTCCATCGACATGGATGACCTGCGGGCCCAGGTGGACAAACACCGCGACCAGCTCGCAGCGATCATGGTGACCTACCCGTCGACCCACGGCGTCTACGAGGACACCATCACCGAACTGTCCCGGCTGGTGCACGAGGCCGGTGGCCAGGTCTATGTCGACGGTGCCAACATGAACGCCCTGGCCGGCCTGGCGCAGCCCGGCAGGTTCGGCGGCGACGTGAGCCACCTGAACCTGCACAAGACCTTCGCCATCCCGCACGGCGGTGGCGGTCCCGGCGTCGGCCCGATCGGGGTCCGGGAGCATCTGGCCCCCTACCTGCCCAACCACCCGTTGGTGCCCGAGGCTGGCCCCGAGAGCTCCTACGGGCCGGTGGCGGGTGCCCCGTGGGGTTCCGCGGGCGTGATGCCGATCTCCTATGCCTACATCGCCATGATGGGCGCGCAGGGGCTGCGTGAGGCCACCCTCAATGCCATCCTGAACGCCAACTACATCGGCAAGCGCCTGGAGGGGCACTTCCCGGTGCTCTACGCCGGCGCGGACGGCCGTGTGGCCCACGAGTGCATCCTCGACCTGCGAGGCATCACCAAGACCAGTCATGTCACCGTCGACGACGTCGCCAAGCGCCTCATCGACTACGGTTTCCACGCCCCGACGATGAGCTTCCCGGTGGCCGGCACCCTGATGGTGGAGCCCACGGAGAGCGAGAGCAAGTACGAACTGGACCGCTTCTGCGACGCGATGCTCGCGATCCGCCGGGAGATCGCCAAGGTCGAGGCGGGGGAGTGGGAAGGCCAGAACAACCCCTTGGCGAATGCCCCGCACACCCTGGCCCGGGTGACGGCCGATGAGTGGACCCATCCGTACAGCCGCAGCGAGGCGGGCTACCCGGCCGGGCGGCATGCGGGCCCGATCGCGGGGGTGGGCCAGGACAAGTACTGGCCGGCCGTCGCGCGCATCGACGGCGTGCACGGTGACCGCAACCTGGTCTGCTCCTGCCCGCCCATCGAGAGCTACCAGGACTGACCGACACCGGATCCCCAACACGGCCCGCGCCGCTTGCCCGTCAAGCGGCGCGGGCCGCTACCCTCTTGGGGACGGAAACGTGACCTAGGGGGATCGATGGGGCTGTGGCGGTGGCTGAAGCGCACGCCGTGGTCTGCCCACCTCATTCGCGCCAATGACCGCTTCCAGAACCGGATGGGAAACCAGCTGGCGGGCGGCATCACCTACTTCTCCGTGCTGACACTCATCCCGGCCCTGATGTTCGCCTTCAGCTTCCTGGGCTGGACCCTGACGGTCTACAAGCCGGAGTGGCTGATCACCCTGACGGACCGGGCCATTCGTGAGGTCGGCGCCATCGCCGGCGGTGCGGCCGCCGTGAAGCAGATCAACCTGGCCTTGAACAACTGGCCCAAGGTCCTGTTGATCGCCGTGCCGGTGGCCGCCTACTCGGGCTCCGGGTGGATGGGCAACCTGCGCGGTGCCGTCCGCGCCCAGTGGCGCCCCGAGTTCGACATGAGTCCTCCGGGCCGCAACTGGGTGGCGGAGCGCTTCGTGAACCTGCTCTACTTCGTGGCCCTGATCGGGGCGCTGATGGTCTCCTTCACCATCGTGACGCTGAGCGGGAACTTCGCGGGCCGAGTGGTGGACTGGTTGGGGATCGATCAGACGGCAGGGGTGGAGAGCACCCTGCAGCTGGGCGCCATGCTGCTGACCGTGCTGCTGTCCAGCCTGCTCTTCTGGTTCCTCTTCCACGTGCTCCCGCAGTACCGGGCACCGCTGAAGGACATGCTCAAGGGCTCCTTCGGGTCCGGCGTCACGATGACGGCGCTGCTCTACGGCACCACCCAGCTCATCACCTGGTTCTCCAAGAGCCTGTCCACCGTGGTCTTCGGCAACATCATCATCGTGATGCTCTTCTTCAACCTGTTCGCCAGGTTGATCCTGTTCGCGGCCGCGTGGATCGCCACCAGCTACCAACCGGCCACGCCTCGCAAGTACTCCGAGGTCGACCTGCCCTTGCGTCGACGCTCCGACGTGATGACGGTACCGGGTCACTGGGAGGCCGCCGAGGCCGCGCGGCTCAACGACGAGAAGGCCAAGCAGCGGGAGAAGCTCGCCAAGGAGGAGGCCCGGCGGCTGGAGAGCGAGCACCGGCGGCACCGCAGGATCTTCAAGGTCTGACGCAGCGCCCGTGTGATTGGTTGGGGCGCTGCGGGAGCGTAGTATGGTCTTACCACTGACCCTTCGTGGGGCAGTTCCCGGACGATGACGACGCGGTGCGCCGTCGCCGCGGGAAAGAGACCATGATCGAAGGACTTTTCCAGCTCCTCATGTGCCAGCTCGTGGGCACCCTGCTCTCCCAGGCCCTGCACCTGCCGATTCCGGGCCCCGTGGCCGGCATGTTGTTCCTGCTGGCCATCCTGACGGTGCGTCGCCCGGGGGTTGAAGCCCCGGTGATGCGTGCCGGTGGACGGATCCTGCAGGACCTGCCCCTGCTCTTCATCCCGGCCGGCGTCGGCCTGGTGACCTGTCTGGGCCTCTTGCGGCACCAATGGCTGCCGATCGGCGCCGCCATGCTCCTGGGCTGGGCCGCGGGTCTGCTGGGCACGGTCTTCGCTTCGCGGGGCGGGCTGGCGCGCAATGCGTCGGACCCGGACGAGGGGCAGTGAGGCACATGCTCCCGTCCTTGCACCAGTTCACGACCACCCCATTGTTCGGCGTGACCCTGACCATCGGCGCCTACGGCGTGGCACACCGCCTGTGGCTGCGCGGCGGCCGACATCCGCTGCTCACCCCGGTGCTGGTGGCCATCGCCCTGGTGGTCGCCGTACTCCACGTCGCCGGCGTCGGATATGCGGACTACCTCACCGGGGGAGACCTCCTGAGCTTCCTGCTGGGCCCCGCCACCGTGGCCCTGGCGGTTCCCCTGCACCGGGCGGGACCGTCCATCGGTCGCATGCTCAGGCCCGTGCTGATGGCCGTCCTCGTCGGCAGCACTGCGGCCATGGCCACCACCGTCGTGGTCGTCAGGCTGTGTGGCGGCACACCACAACTGGAGGCGACGCTGGCACCCAAGTCCGCCACCACCCCGATCGCCATCGTGCTGGCCAGTTCGACAGGTGGAGTTGCGGCGCTCGCCGCCGTGGTGACCGTGCTGACCGGGGTGCTCGGCGCCGTCGCCGGCCCCGGCTTGCTCCGAGCAGTGGGCATTCACGATCCCCGGGTCCGTGGACTCGCGCTGGGCGTGGCATCACATGGCATCGGCACCAGCCGCGCCCTGGAGGAGGATCCGCTCGCGGGGGCCTTCGCCGCCCTGGCGATGGCACTGTCCGGGATCAGCACGTCGCTGCTGATGCCCGGGGTACTGGCCCTGCTCGGCTGATCCGGAGCCGCGTGGCAAGACGAGGGCCCGGCCACCACCGAAGTGGAGGCCGGGCCCTCGTGACTCAGCGTCAGGGTCCGGGGGCACAGCCCCCAGATCTCAGTGCTCGGGGGCGTGCGCCACCGGCTTGGGCGCACCCTGACCGATGGTCTCAAGCATCTGACCGAACCATTCCTGGTTGATGTCGAAGGGCTTGCCACCCTTGATGCGCGGGAAGTCGATGACGCTCAGCACGTCGCCGGCCTCCTCGTCCTGGCCCACGACGCCCGGCTTGCCGGCCAGCGCCGAGTCCACGGCGAGGTCCGTGCACTGCTTGATCAGGGCCAGGTCCGCGTCATTGGCGGCAGCGGCGCGGCTGTAGTAGCCGGACTTCTGCACCATGACCTTCTCAGCCTTGAGCAGCTTGGCGAACTGGTCGCCGAACCACTTGCCGGGGTTGACCTTGTCGAGCTTGACGTGGCCGAAGGGATCCCGCGGGACCTCCTCGCCGGCCTTCTCCATCTCCGCGATGATCGACTCCAGGCCCGCGCCCTCCGACAGGAAGATGGTCACATTGCCCACCTCGTCCATCACCTTGTTCAGGCGCTCGGCCTCGGCCCCCAGGTCCAGTTCGGCCTCCGGTACGTAGACGGCGTGCACGTCCCAGGCGTCCTTGCTCAGACCGATCTCGGGGATCCAGGTCTCGACGCTGTCCAGCCACTCGCGGTACTTCTGGGCAGTGGCGGCGGTCAGCCAGCCACAGTTGCGGCCCATGACCTCGTGGATGATGAGCATGCGCGAGCCGGAGTTGTGCTCACCGATGATGTTGCGGGCGAAACCGGCGCCCTGCTCGGCGGCGGTCCAGGCCCCCAGCGACTGCTTGATCGGGATGACGTCGTTGTCGATGGTCTTGGGCAGGCCCACGACGGTCAGTTCGTAGTCGTTCTCGTGCAGGTAGGCGGCCAGGTCGGCGGCGGTGGTGTTCGTGTCATCGCCACCAATGGTGTGCAGCACGTCCACGCCGTCAGCCACCAGACGGTCGGCGGCCACCTTCAGCGGATCCTCGCCCTCCTTGACCAGACCACGCTTGACCAGGTCCGCGGCATTGGTCAGCTTGACCCGGGAGTTGCCGATGGGGGAGCCGCCGTACTGGTGCAGGACTGCGGCATTCTCACGCACGGCGGGGGTCACGGTAAAGTAGTCACCCTTGAGCAGGCCCTGGTAGCCGTGCTTGTAGGCGATGATCTCGACGTCGGGGGCAACCTCGGTGTAGCGCTCGATGAGACCGCCGACGGCAGACGACAGACACGGGGCGAAACCACCCGCGGTGAGCAGCGCAACCTTCTTGACCATGTTGGTCCAGACCTTTCGTAGAAGCTATGTGGCTCCAGCCTATCCAAGTCGACGGGCGGGGGAGCCAGACCGGGTGCACTGGGCGGTCCTGTGAGCCTCGTCATAGGGCTGTCCCCGCTGCCAGACTCCGGGCATGACCTGCCCACCCCCACACCAAAGCGCCAGCGCCGGCGGCGACGACCGCGGCTCCAGCCTGACGGCGATGACGGCCCCCGTCATCATGGCGCTCTTCCTGGTCGCGGGGCTGGTCGTCGACGGCACGGCACAGGTCCGGGCCCATCGACGGGCCGAGGTGGTCGCGGCCCATGCAGTGCGTTCCGGCTGCGATGCCGGTGCGGCACGACGCCTGGTCGGTCAGGACGGTTCCGGTGCCGCCCTCCGTGCCGCACGCCAGGTGCTGGACGACGAGGGCCTGAACGGTTCCGCGAGCATGCACGACGGAATGCTGGACGTGACCACGAGCACCACCGTGCCGACCACCTTCCTCGCACTGCTCGGCGTGGAACAGCTCACGGCCAGTGGCGCGGCGCGCGGCGAGCTGCACCGGATCTGAATGCTCCCCTCGTCGCACACGCTAAAGTCTTGATGAGTCAGACACGATGGGGCACCATTCATGATGACAGTTCGCGTGTGACCAACCCAGAGGAGGCCCGGCGCGTGCCAGACAAGGAAGCCCGGGCCTTCGCAGCGGAGCAGGACAACCGATTCTCCACGGCGCTGTCCACGGCTCTGGCCCGTCAGGGGCTGACGCTGGAACAGGTGGTGCGTCGGCTCGAGGAGGCCGGCAAGCCCGTCTCCCAGGCCACCCTCAGCTATTGGCAACGTGGCCGGGCGCTGCCCACCCGGGAGAGTTCCCTGGCGGCGATCGCAGAACTCGAGCGCATCCTGCGCCTGCCCATCGGGCACCTCACCAGTTCCCTGCCGAGCGATGCCTTCAGCCGCTGGCAGCCCTTGCACCACCTGGCCCTCTCGGACCGGGTCACCGCCCTGCTCGAGGCGCTGCAAGTTGATCCCTACGGCGATGTGGCCACCGACTACGTACATGCCCGCGTGACGGTCCTCGAGGACGACCGCGCCCGGGTGGAGACCACCCGGGAGGTGGTACGTGCGCTCCACGACGGCCTGAACCGGACGGCCGTCGTGCTGGGCACCAATGGACCCGAGGACGAGCTCCCCCTGGTGGAAGCCGGGACGGGCTGCGAGCTGGGCCGCGTGGTGGACCTGGGGGAGCGCGGCCTGATGGCGGTCGAACTCCTGCTGCCACACCCACTGACCGCCGGTCAGCCACACATGCGGTCATTCACGACGAAATGGCACGGCACCGACCCCGATTCAGGCGGCGATGTCCAGCGCGTCCTGAAGACCAGCATCCCCTTCCTGGTCTTCGAGGCCCATTTCCTGGGCTCTGTGCCGTCGGTGGCGGCCTACGAGACGACGCCCTACGACTACGAGCCGGACATCGCCAAGCGCCATCCCCTGCGGCAGACCGTGCCCCGGGGGCGTCATGCGCAGGTGTGCCTGGCCGACCCACCGCCCGGCTGGCACTGCCTGTCCTGGGACTTCGAGGGTGTCGAGGAGAACGGTGGACAGTCATGACCGACACCAGCCCCAGCACTGCCTTCGCCGGAGCCCTCAGCCGGGCCGTGTCCGAAGGCTCTCTCACCCTGCAACAACTCAGCCAACGTCTCGGCGAGCTGGGGACCCCGCTGTCGGCCGCCACTCTGAGCTACTGGTGCTCGGGCCGCTCCGTCCCGGCCCGGGCGCGTTCTCGCCAGGCCGTCACACATCTGGAACGGCTGCTGGACCTCGTCCCCGGGCACCTGGTGAGCTCACTCCCGGGGGCCCTCAATGCCCGCTGGAACCCGTCGGTCGGCGTGGCGGACCTCAAGGCCGTGCAACTGGCTGTGGCCGGAATGGGAATGGACCTCGACCGGCATCTGGAGGCACGCGTCATCACCGACGAACTGACCGTGTCGGAGGATGGGCAGCGGATGCAGCTCACCACTCACCAGTTGCACTGGGCGGATGCCAAGAAGGTCTCCCGGTTCCCCGTCCTGATGCCCCTGCCACACCCGAACGCCCGGCTGGAGTCCGCCTCCGCCGAGGCGGGTGCACACCTCGGCAGTCACCAGATCCTGCCGGCCGCCGGCGTCCTCGCCATGGAGGTCCGGCTGGACCACGAGCTGCGGCGGGGTGACCTGGGGCAGATCCGCTACGAGGTGAGCTGGGCGTGCGACGAGCCCATCACCCAGTACACGAGACGCCTGCCCATCGTGCTGGGGCGCCTGGCACTGGCCGTCGCCTTCGAGGGTGACCCGCCGCGCACCGTCGTCCACGCCCACCTCGCCCAGCACGGCACCGCATCCCGCACCGAGCTGCCTGCGGGGCCACAGGTCCAGACATGCATCGCCGAAGCTGCCGCCGGAATCCACCGGCTGGAATGGTGAACGGGGCCTAGACTGCGGGCATGGCCCGCTATCTCGACGTCCATCCCGCCAATCCTCAGCCGCGTGCACTGGCACAGGCGGCCGCCGTGATCCGCGACGGAGGCCTCGTGGCCTACCCGACTGACTCGGGTTTCGCGCTGGGCTGTGCCATGGGAAACCGGGACGCACTGGACCGGATCCGCCGGCTCCGCCAGCTCGACGACAAGCACCACTTCACCCTGGTGGTCAGCGAATTCGCCCAGCTGGGGCAGTGGGTGGAGATGGACAACTGGCAGTTTCGTGCCATCAAGGCGGCCACGCCCGGCCCGTACACCTTCATCCTCAAGGCCACCCGGGAACTGCCCAAGGCGATGCTGAACCCGCGCAAGAAGACCGTCGGCGTACGGATCCCGGACCACGTGACGGCACTGGCCCTGCTCTCGGAACTGGGGGAGCCCTTGACCTCCTCGTCGCTGATCCTTCCCGGCGAGGACGAGCCGCAGACCGATGGTTGGACCATCGCCGACGCACTCGGTCATGAGGTGGACCTGGTCCTTGATTCCGGCGATGTGGGCGCAGGCCCCACCACGGTGGTGGACTTCACCGGCGACGAGGTCCAGGTGGCGCGCACGGGCGCAGGAGACCCCGCACCCTTCGAGGGGTGACCCGGCCCGGCCGTGGCTAGGGTGGGCGCATGCCCAATCCCTTGCTTGACGCCGCAGACCGTCCCTTCGGGCTCCCCGACTTCACCGTCCTGGAGACCGAGCACCATCGCGAGGCACTCGAGGCCGGCATGGCAGAACAGCGCGCCGAACTGGAGGCCATCGTCGGCAATCCGGATGAACCCACCTTTGACAACACCGTCCGGGCCCTGGAGGCCTCGGGCCGGTTGCTGGGACTGGCACGGCGCATCTTCCACAACCAGGTCGCGGCAGACTCCGAAGACGCCCTGCGCGCCCTGGACAGCGAGTTCGCGCCCCTCCTGGCGGCCCATGGAGATGCCCTGCTGCTGGATCCAGAGCTGTTTGCGCGGGTCAGCGCAGTGCGCGAGGCCCTGGACGGGCTCGGGCTGGACGCGGAGTCCCGATTCCTGGTCGAACGCACCTGGCGACGCATGCAGTTGGCCGGTGCTGGGCTCGACGACCCACGGCGCTTCCGGCTGATGGAGGTCAACCAGGAGTTGTCCCGGCTGATGACTCGCTTCCAGGAGAACCTGCTCGCGGAGACGAATGACCTGGCCGTGCCGTTCCGAGATCCGGCTGAACTCGACGGGCTGTCCGATTCCCAGCTGAGTGCCTGCCGAGCGGCGGCCGAGGCGCGCGGACTCGACGGCTTCCTGGTGACGTTGGTGCTCTTCAGCGACCATCCCTTCCT
This sequence comes from Luteococcus japonicus, assembly GCF_003752415.1. Classification (NCBI taxonomy): domain Bacteria; kingdom Bacillati; phylum Actinomycetota; class Actinomycetes; order Propionibacteriales; family Propionibacteriaceae; genus Luteococcus; species Luteococcus japonicus. The sequence goes on from NZ_RKHG01000001.1 coordinate 458,858, forward strand.
GGCCCAGCTCACCCAGCGCGAAAGTCGGCGACGGCTGTACGAGGCATCCACCCAGCGGTGCAACCGCGGAAAGGAGCACGACAACAACGCCCTGGTCTCACGGATCACCGCCCTGCGCGCCGAGCGTGCGGGTCTGCTGGGACATCCCAACCACGCGGCCGTCGTCGCGGCGGACGAGACCGCGGGCACGCCCGAACGGATCGACGAGGTGGTGCAACCCTTGGTGGCACCGGCGCTCGCGAACCTGGAAGGCGAGGCGCAGTCCCTGCAGTCCAGGATGGACGCGGACCATGCGGCCAGGGGAGTTCCCGCCGAGCCGCTGGCACCCTGGGACTGGTCCTTCTACGCGGAGCAGGTGCGCCGCGAGCGCCACGCGGTGGATACCGCTGGCCTGAGCTCCTGGTTCGAGTACGAACGCGTCCTGACAGATGGTGTCTTCTGGACGGCGACGCAGCTCTACGGCATCTCCTTCGTCGAGCGCCCGGACCTGGTGGCCTACCATCCCCAGGCGCGCACCTTCGAGGTGCTGGACGTCGATGGCAGCACGCTGGGCCTGTTCATCCACGACGTCTTCACGCGTGACTCGAAGCGTGGCGGGGCGTGGATGAACAATCTTGTGGAGCAGAACCACCTGTTCGGCGAGCTTCCCGTGGTCTGCAACAACCTGAACGTCCCGCAACCTGCCGAGGGGGAGCCGGTGCTGCTGACCCTGGACGAGGTGACCACGATGTTCCACGAGTTCGGCCACGCCCTGCATGGCCTGCTCAGCGATGCCACCTACCCGAGCCTGTCCGGCACCAACGTCTCCCGTGACTTCGTCGAGTTCCCCAGCCAGGTCAACGAGATGTGGATCACCTGGCCGGAGGTGGTCGCGCACTACGCCCGCCACCACACGACGGGCGAGCCGATCCCGGCCCAGGTCCTGCAGGCCATGGAGGCGGCCAGCACCTTCAACGAGGGCTTCAACACCACCGAGTACCTGGCCTCGGCACTCCTGGACCAGCAGTGGCACCGGCTGGAGCCCGGCGCCGTCGTCGACGATGTGCAGGCCTTCGAGCGGGAGGCACTGGACAGGATCGGGCTGGCCAACCCGTGGATCGGGCCGCGCTATCGCAGCACCTACTTCTCACACACCTTCGCCGGCGGCTACGACGCGGGCTACTACTCCTACATCTTCTCCGAGGTGCTGGACGCCGACACCGTCGAATGGTTCACCGAGAACGGAGGCCTGCTCCGGGAGAACGGCCAACGCTTCCGCGACGAGGTGCTCAGCCGCGGACTGACCCGGGACCCTCTGCAGGGCTACCGAGCCTTCCGGGGCCGCGACGCGCGCATCGAACCGCTCCTGGCGCGTCGCGGCCTCGGGTGAGTTCGGCCCGCCTCAGCAGTGGTAGGTGTCGCTGGGGGCGGGGAAGTGGTGGTAGCCGTCCGGCGGCGTCAGCCCGAAGGCCTGCGCGAGGGTCAGGATCTTGTTCGCCCGCGCCAACCGCGGCAGGTCGGAGCCATTGCGGATCTCGGCGCCCGCCTCGTTGAACTCCTTGAGGAAGTCCAGCGCCCAGGACATGTCGTTGATGCTCGGCGCAAGGATCTCGTTGACGATGGGGGTCTGCTCAGGCATCAGGCAGATCTTGCCGGTCATCCCGAACTGTGAGGTCACACCGGCCGAATCGGCCAGGGCGACGCCCGTGGCACCCACGGCCGGGCCGTCGATGGCGCCGGGCAGGCCTGCCGCCTTGGAGGCGATGGTGAACTGGCTGCGGGTGTAGGCCAGCGTGGTGGGGTCGTCGTCAAAGCCCGTGTCACGTCGGTAGTCACCCAGGCCGAAGGCGAGCCGGAAGGTGTGGCGGCTGGCGGCGATCTGTGGAAGGTAGGTGATCCCGCGAGCGGTCTCCACCAGGGCCACGATCGGCGTGCCGTCGGGCAGCATGGCGGCGGTGCGCATGACGTGCTCGGGTCCCTCGACCATGGCCAGGAAGATGCCTTCCAGGCCGGGGAGGGCCGCCAGGGACTTGAGGTCCGCCTCCCACCACTCGGTGCCGAATCCGTTGATCCGCACCCAGGCGTGGTGCTCCCCGCTGGACAGGTGCTGGACGACGTTCTCGCGAGCCTGGGCCTTGTTGGCCGGGGCCACGGCGTCCTCGATGTCCAGCACGACGATGTCCGCCTGCCCGACGTGCGTGAAGCGGTCGGTGTGCAGTCCGTTGACCAGCAGCCAGGAGCGGGCGAGGTCGGGGCCAATGGTGGGAGCGTCGGTCACGTGAGTGCCTCTCGTCGTCGAACGGGTGGTTCTGGCGACGAGGCTACGGGATCCCTTGACGTCAAACTAGAGTCTCGTGCCGCGAGATGGCCCGTCTCACGTCCTAGTCATCGTCGATCTCTTCGCCGGCCAGCGCCCTCGCGGCCAGCGTCTCGCTCTCGGCCACTTCCCACACCTCGCGGGCGGCCGTGACGTTCAGGGCGACAATGAAAAGGCCCAGCGCAATGTCCGGCCATCCGGACCTGGTGGCCCAGGTGAGGCCACCCATGGCAATGATGGCCAGATTGGCGATGACGTCATTGCGGGCGGCCAGGAAAGCGGCCGCCGTCATGGACCCGCCATGGTGGCGCCACCGGGCCAGCACCCAGGTGCACAGCAGGTTCACCGCGATGGCACCACCGGCCGTGACGAGCAGGGACAGGACCTGCGGAGGCTCCGGATTGCGGAACTTGCTCACTGCCTGCCAAACGGCCGCCAAGGCAGGCAGCAGGATGATGCCGGCCATCACCTTCCCGGCGACGGCCCGTCGGGACAGGCTCCAGCCGAGGGCCAACGCGATCAGGCTGTTGACCGCGAAGTCCTCGAAGAAGTCCACCGAGTCCGCGAACAGGCTCACCGAGCCGATCGCCAGGGCGACGATGCCCTCCACGAAGAAGTAGCCCAGGTTCAGCAGCGCCACCAGCAGGACGGTGCGGCGCAGGCCGGAGCGAAGTTCGGGTGAGTCGTCGAGGCTGGGGCCGGGAAGATCATCGTGGGTCACCACGCCATTGTGCCGCGCTAGGTTGTAGCGCATGCACCAACCCGCCCGGATCAGCCTGCGCCATGTCGATGCCGAAGGGCGGGCCCATGACCTCGTGGGGGACCTCGTGCTCTCTGACCAGGAACGGGTGGTGGTGCTCCCCGCCGGCCGCGGGCCGGTGGAGCTTCCGCGCAGCGCCGTCCAGGTCATGCGACGCGTGCCACCGCGCGTGGTGCGTCCCACCTCGTCCGTGGACGACATGGTGCGGCTCACATCACGGGGATGGCCGGGCACCGAGGTGGTCCGGATGGGTGGCTGGAGCCTGCACGCCGGCGGTGGCTACTCGCGCCGCGCCAATTCCTGTCATCCGACGGGCGATGCGGAGCGGCCCTTGGACGAGGCGCTGGACGGGCTCAGCGCCTCCTATCGCCACCGCGGGCTGAGGCCGTGCCTGCAGGTGGCGGCACGGGACCTGACCGGCGACGAGCCGGGCGCCCTGCTGGATGCGGCGCTGGCCGCCCGCGGATGGCACACGGCCACCCCCTCAAGCGTGATGACGGTAGACCTGCGCGCCGCCCCGTCGGATCCCCCCACACCGCTGGAGTGGTCAACCACGCCCGGGGACATCTGGCTCGGCGTCGACCCCTCGCAACATCCCGACCGGGTCGAGGTGCTCGCCTCGGCCGACGCCCACTACTCCACCTGGCTGACCGGCGGCAGGGCCGTGGCAGCTGGCCGGATGGCGATCACCGACGACTGGGCTGGCCTGAGCTGCCTCGTCGTGGACCCTGCCCTGCGGAGGAACGGACATGGCCGTGCCCTGACCATCGCCATGATGGCCAGGGCACGTGAGCTGGGCGCCAGATGGGCCTACCTGCAAGTGGCCGACGAGAATCCACGCGCCCAGCGACTCTACGAATCGCTCGGCTTCCGCGTGCACCACCGCTACCACTACCGCGAACTGGTCAGCTGAGGATCCGGGTCTGGAAGGGGTAGCGGTAGTCCTCTCCCTGCAGGGACTTCAGGGTGCCGCGCAGGTGGCACCAGACCTGCATGATCGTGGTCACGATGAAGATGATCGCGGCCACCGGCGAGCCGATGATGGTGAAGACCAGGATCCAGGCGACGACATTGGCCAGGGTGAGCCAGATGTTGAAGTTGAAGGCGCTGGCCGCCGCGCGGCGCACGTAGGGGAGCGGTCCTTGTACAGGAGCCACATCACGAGCGGCCCCAGGAAGGGCAGTGACCCCACGCTGAAGACCAGCGCGATCAGCGTCGAGCCGTGGGCAAGGGCGGCCGCGCTGCGATCCTCGGTGGGGATCACATAGTGCTGGCCGTACTGGTTCGGGTAGGCATTGTTGGGGTAGCCGTAGTTGCTCATGACTCCATGGTGACCCAGTCCAAGGCCGCCATGGGGCCGCCCACGGGGTGGACCGGGGTGCACTCAGGGAATGATCCGGGGCGGCCGGTGCTTCCGGGAGCCCCTCCGTAGAGCCCTTGCCCCGCTAGGGTCTTCGGCATGTTCTTGTTCGTCGCCGCCGGGCTCGTCCTGCTCGCACTGCCACTGTTGGTGTTGCTGGTGTGGTCTGCCGCACGCGAAGCGCATCTGCGGCAGGAGCTACGACGCAAGGCCCTGTCCACACCCCACACCCTGCTCGACCAGCAGGATTCCGAGTGACTGCCGTGGAGGGATGCCGGTGCACCGCCTGGGGCGGTCCGAGCCGGGTCGTCAGAGCTTGCGGCGCAGCTTGGTCAGGGTGACCTCGTCGAGGCCCAAACCTTCGCGGAGATAGCCGTCGAGGCCGCCGTACCCAGCGGCCACCTCGTCGAGACCGGCCTGTAGGAAGGCCAGGTCAACCCGGTTCATCGGGCGGTTGCGGCGGGCCAGGCGTCGGCCCCCACGCAGTGTGTCGGTGCGCCACCGGAAGGTGGCCATGTGGTCAACCAGGGGCTGGCTGGCCAAGTAGTCGGCCCGGATCTGGGCCAGCGAGTCACCATGGACATGTTGCAGGAGAAGTGCGATCCATCCGGTGCGATCCTTGCCGTCCGTGCAGTGGAAGAGCACGGCACCCGGTTCATCGGCGATCAACAGCAGGGTCTGGGCGATGCGCTGAAGCTGGCCCTGGTCAGTGACCATCCGGCGATAGCGGGCCTTCATCGCCTCGATCGTGTCGGCCTCGGTGATCCGCTGCCCAGGGGTCGTGTGTCCCGTGCCGTGCAGGTCCACGAGGGTGTTGCGGATCCCCTCAACATGGGGGTCGGGGAAGTTCGCGGCGACCTCCTGGGTGCGCAGGTCGATGACGAGCCGGATCCCGAGTTCCGTCAGCCGCCGACGATCCGACGCAGTGGCCCCCCAGAGCAGTGACGAGCGATAGACGCCCGTTCCGGGACGGGTCGTCGACGTCACGGGGCGCAGGTTGTACACACCAAAGGGGACGTGGACGCGGGTGGTCATGGCACGCAGCACCGACAGGCCGTTCATGGCCCCGACCCTACCGGGCAGCTGCGCCCGGTCAGGGCCAACCGGGATGGGCCCGCTCGTTGGCCAGGTTGCCCCGGGCGCGCTCCTCCCAGACACCATGCCCGTGCTCCGTGTGGAAGATCCGGTCCTGGGCAAGGAAGGTGTCCAGCACATGCCCCCGGCCGCTGCGCCAGTCCTGGGGAGAGACATGTGCGTACTCCAGCCGGATGTCCCGCACGCTGACGTGGTAGCGCCCGGGCACGCTGGCGAGGATGGCCATGTCCGCGTCACTGACCCGGGCTCCCGCGGCATCACCCGGCGCCGGGCGGTGGTCCACGGTGAGGAGGACAAGGCCCTCCACCTCGCGTACAAGGTCGGCGGGCGCTCCGACGGCGCCGAGGGTCTCTACGGCCCACCGGGCCGAGGCGCGTTCGTCCTCGCCCGCCCGTCCTTTGTAGACGACGTCGTGGAAGATCGCCGCCAACCGCTCCGCCACCGGTGCCGTCTTCAGACCGTCTGCTTGCGCCAGCGTCTCCAGGTGACGCAGCATCTCGTCGACATGACGCAGGTCGTGGTACCGCCGGGCCGGCTCGGTGTGGGCCTCGACGAGGGCGTCCACCGCCGCCGTCACCAGGTGTGGTCCGGCGCCCCATCCGGCCAGCAGTTCCTCGGCCACCGTGGACACCCGGGCGCGAGCGCGTCGCCGCCTGGGGGCGTGGTCCGCCGGCAGGACCCGCAGGCCACCGGTGCGAAGCCGCAGCACCAGGTCTCGCTCGTCGAGGAGGGTCGCCCCTTGGGCGAGAGCGGGCTCCCAACGGTCGACGGCGAGGTCGTAGTGGTCATGGTCGAATCCGCGAGGATCCAGACCGAGGGTGAGCGCGAAGTCGTGGAGTTCCCACAGGCTCGCGTCGCTGACCAGGTGGCCATAGACGGTGCCGTGTGCCGGCCAGCGTGGCGTGTCGACAAGGATCACCGGGTGAGCTCCTCCAGCAGAAGGACCACGGACTCGAAGGGCTTGCCGGTGGCCTGCCGCAAGCCCATCTCGCAGGTGCGGTTCGAAGAGACATAGGCTTGGCTGTCACCCAGGTCCGCCAGCTCCTGCTCCGTGGCCGAGGCGACGAGCTCTGGGTGCAGCAGCCCCCGATCCCCGGCCGTGCCACAGCAGGCCTGTGCAATGGGCACATGGACCGTGCGGGCCAGCGCCTCGCAGATCCGCAGCATGTCCGCGGCCTGTCCCAGCTGGCGTGCCGAACACCCGGTGTGCACCGTGACCTGGTCCAGGCGGCGCGACACCTCGAGCGTCGGCAACAACTCGGCCGCCCATCGAGTCGGATCCATCACCTGCACCGCGGCGAAGCGCTCAGCCAGATCCGCAGGAAGGTGCGATGGCAGTTCCTGGATGAGCGCCTGGGCGCAGGACGAGGCATCGATCACCACAGGGAGGCGCCCCTCCTCGCTCCAGGCGAGCAGGGCACGCGCCATCCGGACGTACATCGCGTCACGGGCGTCGGGGTATCCCTTGCTGCCGAAGGGGGTGCCGCAGCACAGGCCGTCGACGTCGTCGGGAATCCACACCGGCCGTCCCGCCCGGGCAGAGACACTGACCAGGGCTTCGGACAGCCCCAGGCCGCCCTGGACCCCCGGGTCCCGCCCGAAGATCCGGTTCACGCAGGCGGGGAAGTAGACGGCACAGGCCTCCTGGCTTGCCGTCCGAGGCAGTTTCCGCGCGGCGGGCCGGGGCATGGGTCCGGCCACCGAAGGCACGAGGTCCGCGCTGGCAACCCGTCGCAAGGCCCCCGTCACCAGTGCCAATGGTTCCGTGCCCACACGCTGCTGGACGAGGTCGGCGGCCGTGACCGCCGCCCGGGCAACTGCACTGACGGGCCCCCAATGGTCAGACATCCAGGAAGCGGTGCGCTGGCTCGTGGGGGAGGCCTGGGCGACACGCAGGGACTTCATCATCGCGCCGGTGTCGATGCCGTACGGACAGGCCTCCGCGCACGAGGAATCCACGGCACAGGTCTCCACGGCCTCGTACCGGTACTCGTCCAACAGGGCCCGGGTCAGTGGGGAATCAGGCTCCTGACGAGCCATCTCCCGCCGCAAGGCGATCCGCTGGCGTGGTGTCGTGGTGACATTGCGACTGGGGCAGACCGGCTCGCAGAAGCCGCATTCGACGCATCCGTCTATCACCGGGTCCGCCAGCGGATCCTGCTTGAAACGCTTCAGGTGCACCTGCGGATCCTTGGTGAGCATCACATCCCTGCCCAGGACACCGTGTGGATCCGCCAGCTGCTTGATCCGCCACATCATGCCGGTGACCCGTTCGCCCCATTCACGTTCCACGAAGGGCGCCATGTTGATGCCGGTGCCGTGTTCGGCCTTCAAGGACCCCTGGTACTTGTCCACCACCAGCGTCGCGAAGGCCTCCATGAAGTCCGAGTACTGCTGGCGTCCCTCGGGCGTCGCGAGGTGGGTGGCCAGGGTGAAGTGCATGTTTCCGTAGGCGGCATGCCCCACCACCTGCGGGTTGAAGCCATGGTGCGTCAGCAGTGCCGACAGGTCCCGCACACCCTCCGCGAGCCGGTCGGTGGGAAAGCAGACGTCCTCGTTGACATTGACGGCACCGACGGGCTTGTTGAGGGCCATGTCACTGGCCAGACCGCTACGGACCCGCCAGCCGAGGGCCATGACTGCCGGGTCCGTGCTCAGGATCACGGGCAGCAGCGGAGACAGGGGAGCGGCGCACCGACGCATCTGCTCCTGCAGTGCCTCGATCTCGGCCTCGTCCTGCCCACCGAATTCCACCAGCAGGGAGACACCGTCGGGCGGCAATGTGGCCCAGTCGGCCGGCGCTCCCGGCAACCGGGAAGCGGCGGAGACCAGGCTGGAGGACATCATCATCTCCACCGCCTCGGCACCGAGTTCGCGCACCTGGGTCACCAGCTCCACGGCGGATGCGGCATCAGGGAGGTGCACCCAGCCCAGTCCCAGGACAGGGGGGATCGGCAAGGTGTCCATCACGACCTCCGCGATGAAGGCCAGGGTTCCTTCGGAACCCACCAGCAGGCGTCGGAAGATCTCCAGGGGGGTGCTGCCATCCAGCAGGGCTCGCATCGTGTAGCCGGTGGTGTTGCGGATCGAGTACTTGCGACGCAGGAAGTCCGTCAGTTGCGGATCTTCCAGGACCTCTCGTCGCAGCTCCATCAGCCCCTGGGCGAGGGCCGGTTCGGCGCTCGCGAAGCGCTCTTCGGCATCGGGGGCGGCGGTGTCGATGATCGTGCCCGAGGCGGTGACGAAGGTGGCCGAGCGCAGGGTGGCATAGGCGCTGCGCTCCATCCGGCAGCGCATCCCGGCGGCATTGTTGGCCACCACTCCGCCGAGACATGCCGCACGCGCGCTTGCCGGATCCGGGCCGAGCCGTCGGCCGTGGCGTGCAAGCACGGCATTCGCGTGCTCGAGGACGGTTCCAGGCCGGGCGCGAAGGGTCTGGCCGTCCTCCTCCACCACCATCCCGGACCAGTGCCGACGCACGTCCACGAGCACGCCGTCGCACTGGGACTGCCCGGACAGGCTGGTGCCACCGGCCCGGAAGGTGGCGTTGAGGCCATGCTCGGCACAGTGGCGGAGCACGGCCGCGACCTGCTCGGCGGTGCGTGGGCTGACGACGACTTGGGGGACCAGCCGGTAGGGGCTCGCATCGCTGGCATGCCTGACCAGGTCCGATGCGCGGGCGTGCACCTGTTCCTCTCCCAGAAGGGCTTCCATGGCCCGGCGCAGGTCCGGGTGACTGCCACCGGCCAAGGATGGGTCCAGCCGATCCTCCGCGGGCGCGCAGGACGCGTCGATCACGCGGTGCAGCCCCCGGCGGCCAGGCTGCGGGGCGCTTGCGGACTGCGTGTCAACTTCCATGGGGGTCCTCCAGTGGTTTGGGTGGATTCACGGCTCGACCAGTCGGCAGGCCCCCAGCACGAGCCCGGCGCCGGAACATGCCACCAGGACGCTGACGAAGGTGCCGATGATGAACCTCTCGGCGGCACCCGTGGTGGTGGCCTTCAGTTCGGGATAGCGGGCCAGGCCCTTCATGGCCAGGCAGATGGCGATGGCTTCCGGGTAGTGGGCCACCAGGCCGGCATAGATCGCCAGCCGCTCCAGCCGCCCGATCCATGCTCCGCCGCGCAGCTGCGTCGCCGCAGCCACAACGCCCGCTGGCTGGGAGTCGGCGGACGCCTCGGCACCGCGGGGAGAAACCGTGCTGCGGTCGACCCGGCGAAAGACGGCCTGGACCACCGGCGCTCCCACCAGGACGACGACCACGCCGCCGACCATGACCACCAGGGCCTGGAGCGCTCCGGACAGAAGCGGGCTCATGCCGCACCACCCGTCCCGGAGCCCAGCCCCTCCTGGAGCGATCCGAGCAGTCCGGCGCACAGCTCCCGCCCGCGCACACCCACCTCCCAGCCGGCTCGCTGGTGCCGCTGACTGGCGGCCGACGGGCTGATCCCCAGGCGTTGCGCCGCCTGGCCCACACCGATGCCTTCGTCGAGCAGTTCCACGATCTGCCACCCTTCCACGCTTCGCCCCTTCAGGAGGCCCTCCAGCAGCCACAGCGCCGATTCCGCGTCGTGCAGCGCCCGCTGCGTGTCCCTTCTGTCGTCACCATAGGGGCCGGCACCGACATTGCCGGCCCTGCCCGGACGCTGGCACTCCAGGGCCAGCCCGGTGGGGGTGGAGTGGGCTCGCTCGATGGCGGCACGGGCCGCCAGGTAGGCGCCCCCGCGGGCGCTGCGGGTGGAGCGCGGAAGCGGTGACTCGACGCCTCCCAGCCCAATGCCGATTCGCCAGTCACCGAGCCGTACCAGTTGCTCGAACACCGTGAGGACCATGTCCGGGTTGGGCAGCAGCAGCTGAAGCTCATCCCCGGCGGTGCGTTCAGCCGGGAGGAGTTCCTGGCCTCGCAGGCCGTGCTCCAGGGCGGCCAGCGCCTCGGGGACTCGATCCTCGGATCGACGTGAGTGTCGCTGGTCGGCGGTCACGGCGAACACGCTCGTGAAGTCTGGATCCTTCATGTTCACATCTTAAGCCTGAGTCCTTAACACGTCGAGACCGGCTGTGCTAGACAAGAGGCATGGCTACCACTGCATTCAAGGGCACCCCGGTCAACACCTCCGGCGAACTGCCCACCGTCGGATCCTCCGCCCCCGCCTTCGACCTCGTCGGCGCAGACCTGTCGCCCGTGACCTCCGAGTCGCTGGCCAGCAAGCGCGTCGTGCTCAACATCTTCCCCAGCGTCGACACCGGTGTCTGTGCCACCAGCGTGCGCAAGTTCAATGAGCTGGCTGCCGGCCTCGAGAACACGACCGTCATCAATGTCAGCAAGGACCTCCCCTTCGCGCAGGCCCGCTTCTGCGGCGCCGAGGGCATCGAGAACGTGACCGTCGGCTCGGACTTCCGCGGCAGCTTCGCCGACGACTACGGCGTCCTCCAGACCGAGGGCCCGCTCCAGGGCCTGCTGGCACGCGCCGTGGTGGTCATCGATGCCGACGGCACCGTGCTGCACTCGCAGCTGGTTCCTGAGATCACCACCGAGCCCGACTACGACGCGGCCGTCGCAGCCCTCGGCTGAGCCGTCACGCTGAATCCGTCGTCCAGATCGGTCACCCGCACGGTGATGATCCCGTGGGGATCCACCGTGTAGACCTCCTCGACAAGATGCCCCTGCTCCAGGCGCACCACCGGCGCCTGGAGCAGGTCTTGTCCGCGGCGAAGTTCGGGGTCGAAGGGGAAGATGAGCTCACCACGCGGTGACAGGTCCCCGACGGGTTGTCCGGCATCGTCGAGGCGCCCGTACTCCACGAAGCGGAACCACCCGATGTTGTGCGCCGCACGGTAGCGGCGGGTCACCACCACCTCGTCGGTGACGCTGACCCGGTGGTCCGGCGCCAGGATCGCGTCGAAGCGCACCTCGCGCCCCGCATCCCCCTCCCGGAAGACGCCGAAGCCGCGGGAGAGCTGCTCGGTGAGGGTGTAGCCCGCCTCCGGGTCTGCGGCAATGGCCAGTCCAATGGCGGTCGAGGCGCCGGGATAGGGGGAGCGGCGCACCCTCCGTCCGAAGCGTTCGCGCAGCACCCGTGGCACCAGGGGCAGGCCCGATGAGCCGCCCACCAGGTACAGCCCCGCGAGGTCACTCGCGGCGGCATCCAATCCGGTGACCAGCGGCTCCATGACCTGCAGGCTCTGCTCGACCAGCGGGGTCGAGGCCCGGTAGAAGTCCGCGACATCCAGGGCCACCATCTGGTCCCCGACCTCGACGCCCAGCCGACGCGTCTGCGGCGTCAGACCCTCCTTGGCCTCGCGGCACTGCTCCACCAGCTCGTCCAGCGCGCGCTCGGGGAGGTCCTGCTCCCGCACCCCGGCCTTCTCCAGGACCAGGTCCGCCAGCAGCAGGTCGAAGTCATCGCCGCCCAGCCGGTTGATGCCGACGGAGCCGAGGACCTCATGGTCCGCATTCTCGACACTGACCAGCGAGGCGTCGAAGGTGCCACCGCCCAGGTCATAGACGAGGACGCAGTTGCGTCGTGAGGTCACCGTGCGGTGCTGGCGGTGGGTGTACTCGAATCCTGCTGCCGAGGGTTCGTTCAGCATGGCGCCCACCTCGAAGCCGGCTCGCCGGAAGGCCTCCAGGGTGAGCAGCCGCTGGGCGGTGTGGGCGTGGGCCGGCACGCCGACGACGACCGCTCCGATCGGCTCGCCCTCGGGCAGGGTGGAGGACTGCTGCAAGGCCTCTCTCAGGGCCGTGAAAAAGCTCGTCACCAGGTGCAGCAGGGCAATCTGCTGCCCGTCGACGTCGATGACGGACTCCAGCGTGAGGTCAGGGTCAGCCAGGTGACGCTTCACGGAACGAATCAGACGCGCCCCGGAACGCGCGGCGGTCTGGGCCGCGAAGCCGTGGACGAGCTTCCCGTCCACCAGGGCACTCACGGTGGGGAAGTGGGAGTGATAGTCGTGATCCAGGTCGAGGAAGTCGACGACGGGGTAGTTCCCCCGGTCTGCGACCGCCACGACGGTACGGGTGGTTCCGAAGTCGATGCCAAGGTGCATGCCTCAAGCCAACCATGCCGGGCCCTCCTGGGGCGGCGATCCGCCCGGGCCTCGGAACGGGCACGTCGAGCGCCCGCGGATGTGCTGCCAGAATGGGAGCCATGGCAGACAACCAACCCCGCGACGACCACGCCAAGCAGCTCAAGCAGGCCATCTCCCGCACCAAGCAGCTGCGGGGCTGGGTCTCCAGCGACCCCGGCCGCAGTGACGACTTCGTGGACGCCCTCAACGAGGCCACCGGTCTGCGCCTGCTCTCCCGGCTGTGGGCAGAGGCCGCCCCAGAGGCCACCGAGGCCGTCGGTGCCGCGGACAAGCTTGTCGCCTCCCGTGGGCCGGTCGGTCCCTACACCCCTTTGGTGGATGCCGGCCGCTATTTCACGGCCCTGACCCACGTCGCCACGGTCCAGAGCGGGATGAACCTGCCCGAGCATGCCGGCATGACCATTGGCGCCGCCTTTGCCTGGAAGGACCAGCTGACCCGCGACGGCCTGGCCGATGAACTCCTGCCCCGGACCGCGGTGTGGGCACTGCTGGCCCGCGCCCGGGGTGCCCTTGCCGTCGGAGACCTGGCCCAGGCCAATGCCCAGGCGGATGCCGCCCTGAACCGCGCCCGCGAGGCCGAATTCAGCGGCGCCGAGACCCTCATCCTGCTGGAGGCGCTGCGCACCGACGCCGATGCCCGCTTCGCCGTGGACTTGACGGACCAGTCGATCGACCTCCTGCACGAGGCTGTGGCCCGCTGGCAGGAGTGGACCCGCGCGGACCTTGAGCAACTTCCCCGAATGGCAAAGGCCCACCTGGAACGCCTCGTCGGCCCCGTCGTGCCACTGCGACGCGACCTCGCCGACCGGCTCGCCTGGGCAGGACGCTGGGACGAGGCGCTGACGGTGCGCGAGGAACTCTCCACCCTGCTGCACCGCACCGCCGCACGCCGTGGCGAGCAGGGACGCGTCGACCTGGCGGTCGCTCGCGGGGACCAGACGTGGACCCTGGCCGACGCGGGCCGTGCCCAGGAGGCGCTCCGGGCCGGCGCCGATGCCCAGCAGGCGCTGCAAGCCCTGTTCAAGGCGGAGAAGCCGGTTGGTTCCCACCTGCCCACCCAGGCACTCGTCGCCCCGGCGCTGGCTCGCGCCGAGCTGGCCGCCGGCCACCCGGACAGGGCGCTGGCCGCCCTCGACCAGTTTGCGAACCGGCTCCAGGCCCACCAGTCCGTTCCGGTCGGTGCGGCCGCACGCGCCGTCGCCCTGCTCGTCCGAGCCCAGGTCCAGGATGCCCTGGCCGATGGCGGTGCGGCCGCCACTTCCCGCGCCCAGGCCGACCAGTTGGTGGGGGACGTGCGTGCCCGCGAGGTCGAGCGAGCGCACCACTCCGCCCAGGACGGCTTGGTCCTGGCCCGTGGCCGCTCACGCGGCATGGTGCTGCCCAGCCAGCTGCCCACCCCGCACTGGGAGGTCCCCGACTCCGCCGCGTCCCTGGCCCCGAGCGGCGCTCGCCTGGCTGGCCTGGAGCAGGTCAGCGACGAGGAGGCCATGCGTCGCATCGACGAGGTGCGCGACCAGGAGGCCCGCGAGAGGGCGGTCGCCGAACTGCGCCAGGCCACCGAGCGCGCCGAACGCGAACGCCAGGATGCCGAGCGGCGCTCTGAGCGCGAGGCAGCCGCACAGGCCACCCGAGAGCAGACCGAGCGTGAGGCCGCCGCCCAGGAACAGTCCCAGCAGGAGGAGGACGCGCGCATGGAGGCGGAGGCGCTCCTGATCCAGCGGGAGCACGAGCACGCCGAACAGGACCGTCTTGCTGCCGAGCGTGCCGAGGCAGAACGTCAGGAAGCTGAGCGTGCCGAGGCAGAGCGAGCCGAGGCCGAGCGTCGGGAGGCGGAGCGTCGGGAGGCGGAGCGTGGAGAGGCCGAGCGACCGACCACCCCAGCCGTCAGCCCGCTGGATGCCCTGCGCGAGCGTGCCGCCGAGGCTCGACGCCGCGGGGACAAGGCACTCATCGAGAGCTCCCATGAGGATCTGATCGGCGCCCTGGAGGCTCCGGCGCAGGCAGATCCGCAGCGCCACGGCCGCGAGCTGGTCAGTGCCCTGGAGCACCTGTCCGAGGCCCAGGGCTGGTGGGGTGGCCGCGCCGCCGGCAAGCGCGCCAAGCAGCTGCAGAAGCAGTGGCAGCTGTGAGCCGCTTCTGATCGGCTCGACTCAGCTCGGCAGCACCGCATCCACAGCGCTGCCGAGCACCTCGCCGAGGCTGTCGTGGATGACCAGCGTCGCCTGGTCGTCGTAGGGGGTCGCATCGCGGTTGACGAGGACCAGCTGCCGGCCTCGGAAGAAGCGGAGCAGTCCGGCGGCGGGATGGACGTTGAGCGACGTGCCGCCGACGATGATGACGTCACAGCCCAGGATTGCCTCGATGGCCTCGTCCATCACCCGAGAGTCGAGGGCCTCCTCGTAGAGGACGACGTCGGGCCGGACCATGCCGCCGCACGCGGGGCAGGCCGGCACCCCGGTGCTAGTCACCATCCAGGCCATGTCCTGCGGGGCGCCGCAGTCCACGCAGTGGTTGCGGTGCGCAGAGCCGTGCAGTTCGAGCACTCGTCGCGAACCGGCGGCCTGGTGCAGTCCGTCGATGTTCTGGGTGATGACGGCCGCCAGCTTCCCGGCCTCCTCCAGACGTGCGAGCGCCGTGTGGGCGCGATTGGGGCGGGCTTCGGGGTGCAGCAGGCTCGTGCGGTGGAAGTCGAAGAAGGCCTCTGGATCCTGCACCAGGCAGCTGTGGCTGAGCAAGTACTCGGGTGGGGGAGCGTCGGGCGTGGCACTGACATAGAGCCCCGCGGAGGAGCGGAAGTCTGGGATCCCGCTCTCGGTGGAGATCCCGGCGCCACCGAAGAAGACCGTCGAAGCCGTCCCTGCCAGTACCTCAGCCAGTTCGTCCATGGGCCCAGTCTTCCACCGGCACCGACAGAACCAATGTGACAAATCACACATCGACTCTCTAGAATTCATCAGGTCGACGGCTGGGCATCGCTCTCGTCGGCCCTCCTGAGGCGAACGACCAGATGGTCTCGTCTCGGTGCAAGACACCGAGCCGCACCAGCCCGCAACGCATCCGCGTCGCGGGCCCGGAAAGCGATCCTCTGGGAGTTTCCCGTGCACGTTTCCCCGCTGGTCTGGGGCCTGACCGTCACCTTCATCATCGGACTTCTGCTGTTCGACTTCGTCTTCCACGTCCGCCAGGCCCACATCCCGACGCTGCGGGAGGCGGCAATCTGGTCCGCCATCTACGTGGGTATCGCCATCATCTTCGGCCTGGGGATCTGGGCCCTGGCAGGCAACCAGATGGGCACCGAGTACTTCGCCGGCTACATCACGGAGAAGGCGCTCAGCGTCGACAACCTGTTCGTCTTCCTCATCATCATGACCAGTTTCAAGGTGCCTCGTGCGGACCAGCAGAAGGTCCTCCTCTTCGGCATCGTGGTCAGCCTGATCGCCCGTACCGGCTTCATCTTCGTGGGAGCCGCACTGATCAACTCCTTCGCCTGGGTCTTCTACATCTTCGGCCTGATCCTGCTGGTCACGGCAGGCAACATGCTCAAGCCCGAGGACACCTCGGATGACCATGGCGCGGACAACTTCATGATCCGCATCGCCCGTCGACTGTTCAAGACCAGCGAGCACTATGACGGCGACAAGCTGTTCACCATGGTCGACGGCAAGAAGGTGATGACCCCGATGCTGCTGGTGATGGCAGCCATTGGTGGCACGGACATCCTGTTCGCGCTGGACTCCATTCCGGCCATCTTCGGTCTGACGCAGTCCACCTTCATCGTCTTCACCGCGACCGCCTTCAGCCTGCTGGGGCTGCGCCAGCTCTTCTTCCTGATCGACGGCCTGCTGGACCGCCTGATCTACCTGTCCTACGGCCTCGCGGCGATCCTGGGCTTCATCGGCGTCAAGCTCATCCTGCACGCACTACACGAGAACACGCTCGGCTTCATCAACGACGGCCAGCACGTCAAAGTGGTGGAGATCAGCACCGGATTGAGCCTCAGCGTGATCCTCGGGGTCCTCGCCCTCACGATCATCGCCTCGCTCGTCTCTCCCAAGGGCAAGGCGCAGACCGCGGTCAACAATGCCCGTACCCACGCCCAGACCTATGTGGACCTGGAGTGGGAGAGCGACCAGACCGAGCGGGAACGCATCTACGCCCGGCTCACCCGGGAGCGCGCGCAGATCGAGCTGCTGCCGACCCGTTACCGCGACGACATCCGAGACCAGCGGGAGCTGACGGAACTCTTCGCGCGGGCCGACGAGTTGCACCAGCAAAGGGTGCGTGAGGGGCACGGGACCCGCAGCGTCCTGACCTGAACGAAGACCCCGGGCTGGCCGTCGCGAGGGCGGTCAGCCCAGGGTGTCCCTTCCACGGGTGACGATCAGCGGATCGGGCTCATGCACCACCGAGCTGTCCTTGCCCTCGTAGTCGAACTGGTTCAGGAAGAAGCGCATCGCATTGATCCGGGCTCGCTTCTTGTCATTGCTCTTGATGCTCCACCACGGCGCGGTGTCGGTGTCGGTGGCCGCGAACATGGCATCCTTGGCGGCCCCGTACTCCTGC
Source organism: Luteococcus japonicus (assembly GCF_003752415.1). Lineage (NCBI taxonomy): Bacteria > Bacillati > Actinomycetota > Actinomycetes > Propionibacteriales > Propionibacteriaceae > Luteococcus > Luteococcus japonicus. Next base: position 476,021 of record NZ_RKHG01000001.1, read on the forward strand.
CATTTGTCGAGGCTCTCGATGTCCATCGGGGAGAGCTTCCACTGGCGAACCGGGTCGATCTGGCGGATGGCGAAGCGGGTGCGCTGCTCACCCTGCGTCACGGAGAACCAGAACTTGGTCAAGGACGTGCCCGAATCGGTGATCATCTGCTCCAGCATCGGCGCCTGGCGCAGGAACTGCTGGTAGTCGTCCTCCGCGCAGAAGCCCATCACACGCTCCACGCCGGCCCTGTTGTACCAGGAGCGGTCAAAGAGCGTGATGTCCCCGGCGGTGGGGAAGTGCTGCACATAGCGCTGGAAGTACCACTGGCCCTGCTCGGTGCTGGTCGGCTTGTTCAGGGCGACGGTGCGCAGGTGGCGCGGGTTCAGGTGCTCCTCGAAGCGCTTGATGGTGCCGCCCTTGCCTGCCGCGTCCCGGCCCTCGAAGACGATGATGTGCCGGGCACCGGTCTCCTGGGTCCAGTACTGGAACTTCAGCAGCTCCACCTGCAGGGCGTACTTCTCCTGCTCGTACTCGTCGCGCTCCATGCGCTCGTCATAGGGGTAGTCCTCACGCCAGGTCTCGACCGCCGAGCCGCCGGGATCGATCAGGTCCGGGTCCGAGCCCGCAACGTCTGGGAGCACGCTGTAGCCGCTCTCGCGCAGCCGGTCGATGTACTCGCGAAAGTCCATGTTGCTCATGTCTTCGAACTCGATGCTCACACTTGCCCCTCAGTGGTCCAGAACGCCCGCACCATCCTAGGGAGACAGGCCGCAGCTCCGACGCCGAAGAGGGGAGCTCGTTCGCAGAGTTCGCCCCGTGTACACCTGCCGTCCAACCAGAACGGATAATTTGCACGGTTTCCATCGGGGAATATTGTGGGGGAGTACCGACCCACAGGAGGAACCATGGCCCAGCACGTCCCCGTCGACGAGCAACTCAGCGCCGCCCACACACAGACCATCAAGGCGACGCTGCCGCTGGTGGGATCCAAGATCGACGAGATCACCCCCATCTTCTACCAGCGCATGTTCGATGCCCACCCCGAGCTCCTGCGCGACACCTTCAATCGCGCCAACCAGAAGCAGGGAGCCCAGCAGAAGGCCCTGGCCGCCTCTGTCGCCCATTTCGCGATGATGCTGGTGGACCCGGCCAGGCCGAACCTGGATGACCTGCTCAGCCGCATCGGACACAAGCACGTCAGCCTCGGCATCACCGAGGACCAGTACCAGATCGTCCACGACAACCTGTTCGCCGCCATCGTCGAGGTCCTCGGTGCGGACGTCGTCACCGCCGACGTGGCCGAGGCCTGGGATGAGGTCTACTGGATCATGGCCCGCACCTTGGTCCGCTTCGAGAAGAAGCGCTATGCGGAACTCGGCGTCCCCGACGGCAAGGTCTTCCACACCGTCACCGTCGCTCGTCGCACCGACCTGTCCAGCGACACCGCCAGCTTCGAGCTCGTGGCCCGCGACGGGGACCGGTCGCTCAACGGCTTCGCGCCCGGCCAGTACATCTCCGTGCGCCGAACCCTGGCCGACGGCGCCGGGCAGCTACGCCAGTACAGCCTGTGCAATGCCGGTGGTGACGGGACCTGGCAGATCACCGTCAAGAAGACCCTCGGACAGGGGTCCCCCGACGGCGAGGTGTCCGGCTCGATCATCGCCGGCCTGCACGCCGGCGACGAGCTCGAGGTCAGCCTGCCCACCGGAGACCTCGTGCTCGACGAGGGCACCAACCCGGTCGTGCTGATCAGCGCAGGGATCGGCGCCACACCCATGCTGGGCATGGCCCGTCACCTCGCGACACGGCCGGGCAAGCGGGAACTCGTGGTGCTGCACGCGGACCACGACGCCAATGACGCCGCCCTCGTCGAGGAGCTCTCCCAGGCAACCGAGCAGGCAGGGGGCACCTTCCACCCGTGGTTCACCCACGGTTCGACGCTGGGCTCCACCAGCGGGCGGATGAACCTGGAGCGCGTCGAACTGCCCGAGGGCGCCAGCTACTACCTCTGCGGTTCCAATGGCTTCCTGCAGGCCATGCGCTCCCAGTTGGCCGAGCGGGAAGTTCCCGCGGAGTCCGTCCACTTCGAGCTGTTCTCGCCCAATGACTGGCTGCTGCCCGCCTGAAACGCCCTAGGCTTCGGGCAGCGGCGGCCGTGCCGCCCGACGAAAGGAATCCCAGTGGTTGACATCAATGCCATCGTGAACAAGGCCGAGGCACTGGCCAAGGAGCACCAGGACGAGGTCCGCAAGGCCATCGACGCGGTGGAGGACCAGATCGACGCGCGCACGGGCGGCAAGTACAGCCAGCAGGTGGACCAGGCGGGCAATGCCGTCGAGGGCCGCCTGGGGCTGCCCGAGCCGAGCGCCCCCGCTCCGGAACAGCCGTCGGAGCCGACCCCTCAAGCCCCGGCGCAGGAAGCGCAGGCTCCCGCCCCCACCGAGCACACGCAGGCACCCGCGTCCACCGAGGAGGCAGGCAGCGCCCAGACCGCCGACCAGCAGGCGACACAGGCCTGACCTGCCGCACCACACCTGCTGCACCACGCCTGCTGCACCACGCCTGCTGCACCAACACAATGGCCGAGGTGGCCGGGTCCCTATGAGGTCCCGGCCGCCTCGTCTCACACCAGCTGGCTGACGGCATGGATCACCAGACCAGCCAGGCAACCCACCACGGTGCCGTTGATCCGGATGAATTGCAGATCCCGTCCGACGAAGAGCTCGATCCGCTCCGAGGCCTCATCGGCATCCCACCGGTCCACGGTGGACGAGATGACGGTCGCCAATTCCTCCCCGTAGGTGTCCACCAGGAAGCCCACCGCATCGACCACCCGGCCATCGAGCCGGGACCGCATCTGGTCATCGCCGGCCAGGTGCTCCGCGGCATCAGCCAGCCACTGGTCGGCGCGCTGCCACAGCCCCGAGGCGTCGTCGTCCAGAGCGACGGCGATGGACTCCCGCACGCTCTCCCAGAGCTCCACCACGGCCGGCCCCACCGAGGGGTTGTCCAGCAGCCGCTCCTTGATGTGCTCGGCCTTCGCCATGATGGCCGGATCGTGGCGCAGGTCGTCGGCCAGTTTGGCCAGATAGGTGTCGACGGCCTTGCGGAAGGGATGCCCAGGCTGCGTGCGCACGGCCATCGACCATTCGAGGGCCTGTTGGTATCCGAAGCCTGACACCTGCTTGTCGATCCAACGAGGGCTCCATGCCGGCGCCCGTTCGCCGATCACGTGGCGGGCTGCATCCGGATTGCGCTCGAGCCAGCCGTGCAGCTCCTTGGCCAGCACGTCGACCAGCTGCTGGTGGGAACCATCCCGCACGACGTCCGCCAGCAGGTCGCCGGCCAGTGGGCTCATCTGTTGCTGCCGCAGCCGGGGGAGGACTGTCTCGGTGACCAGGCCCTCCACGTCCTGAGGGCGGACCCTGTCCAACAAGGCACGCAACCCACGCACCACCTGGCCCAGCGCGCGACGTCGGTTGGCGGGGGACTGCAGCCAGTTGGCCACCCGCTGGGCCACCTGCGCGTCGCGGACGCGCTCGCGGAAGATGTCGGCGGTCAGGAAGTTATTGGTGACGAACTGTTGCAGGCTGCGTCCCAGCTCATTCTTGCGCCGCTTCACCAAGGCCGTGTGGGGGACCGGGATCCCGAGGGGGTGACGGAAGATCGCGGTCACGGCGAACCAGTCGGCGAGCGCGCCCACCATGGCCGCCTCGCTCCCGGCGTTCACCCAACCCATCCAGCCGCTGCGCACGTCGCGCAGCGTCACCAGGTACAGGACCGCGGCCAGGACCAACAGGCCGGTGGCAAGCGCGCGCATCTTCCGCAGGTCTGCGCGTCGTTCGGCGTCACCGGGTGCGTCCATCATCATGCTCACCCGTCCAGTCTGGCCCATGCCTCCAACTGCTCGCAGGTCCGGGCTGGCATGCTGGTGCGGTGAAGTCCTCCCCACTGGCTGCCCTCGTCGCCCTCGTCCTCGCGCTGGTCCTGTTCTGGTTCGCCGCGCAGGGCTACAACGTGGTGCGCTGGCGCATCCGCTACATGATGCCGGCCTTCATCTCCGGCGTCCTGGTGGGCGTCGTGTCCACCCTTGTGCTCGTCGGCCGACGCTGAGCACGCGACGGCTCGAGTAGTCTTGCCCGCATGCCCCAGCCCTTTGACAAGCAATGGCTCACCGTTGATCAACAGCGGGCCTGGCGTCTGTTGTTGGTGGTGATGAGCCAGCTGCCCAGCGACCTCAATCGCCAGCTCCAGGCGGATGCGGGGCTGTCGTTCCAGGACTTCGACGTCCTGGTACATCTGCGCGAGAGCAAAGGGAATCGATTGCGGATCGGTGAACTGGCCGAGGCGCTGGGCTGGGAACGCAGCCGCACGTCACACCATGTGGCACGGATGGGCGCTCGGGGCCTGGTCTGCCGGGAGAGGGTCGACGGCGACGGCCGGGGCGCCTGGGTCATCGCCACGGACCGTGGCCTGACCGAGCAGGAGGCGGCGGCGGCAGCCCACGTCGAACTGGTGCGACGCCTGCTGTTCACCGACATGCCGGAAGAACAGATCCACGAGCTGGGAGACACGCTGGCAGTGATCACCCGCAATCTCGGCTTCACCCCGCGGGAGATGTGGCATGTCGAGTCCAACGACGAGAATGACAAGGCACAGGAGGATGAGAGTGGCAAGCAGTGAAGTGGTCGGTCCGGAGGCGGACGGGACCACGTCCGGCACATGGGCCGTGGTGGTCTCCGCCTTCGCGGTGATCGCGACGGCCGCCGCCTGCGGGATCCTCTTCCGTGGCTATCTGGCGCTTGCCCGGCTGCCAGGTGAGGTGCCGCCCCTCGACCAGGTGCCCGACACGCCCCAGACCCAAGGCCCGATGCAGTGGATGCAGTTCGGCACGTGGGGCCTGGCCCTGGCTGCCCTTCTGGCACTGGTGGGCCTGGTGGCCGGCGTCCGTCTGGTGCGTCGTCCCGACGGCTTCAATCGCGGGGTCTGGGCAATTGCGCTTGCCGCGTGCACGCCGGTGCTGGCTGTGATGCTGCTGGCCGGCATGGGCGCCACCTAGTCCGACGGCCATGACCGACGCCTGGCAGCCGATGCTGGCCACCATGGGGAGCATGGAGGCGCTGGGTCCGGATGAGGGCCAGTGGCACTTCGAGGTGAAGTGGGACGGCTACCGCGCCCTCGTCCACCAGACATCCGACCACAGCCTGCGACTCCGCTCCCGCGGGGGGCTGGACCTATGTTCCTCGTCAAGCGGCGAGGGGCATAGGTGATGGCTCTGGTGTTGGGGCGGGTGCCCGGTAGGGCTCCCGGTTCTTGATCATCGCGAACAGGACATCACAGCGTCGGCGGGACAGGCAGATGAGGGCGGCGTTGTGTTTCTTGCCCTGCGCTCGCTTGCGGTCGTAGTAGGCCCGACTGGTCGGGTCCTTCAGTGCCGCGAAGGCGGACAGGAACAGGGCTCGTTTGAGGTGCTTGTTCCCGGAGCGGGCGGGGAACTCCCCGCGGATGCTGGTGCCGGAACGGCGAGTGACCGGTGCGAGGCCGGCGTAGGCCGCCAAGTGCCCGGCGGTCGGGAACTGTGAGGCATCGCCGACGTCGAGCAGGATCCGTGCTGCGGTCCTGACCCCGACGCCTGGCATCGAGGTCAGGACCTCGGCAAGAGGGTGAGCATCAACCACTTTCTCGACCTGGACAGCCAGCTCGGCGCGCTGATCCAAGGTGGCGCGCAGCGACGCGGCCAGCTTGGGCAGGACCTGCTCGGCCGCTGCCGTGCCCGCAACGGTGACGGTCTGCTCCGTAAGAGCTTGGGTGATGGCGTCGGCGAAGTCCTGCGCGTTGCGCGGATAGGCCTTCGTGATCACCCTGAGCAGCTTCGATTTCGACGCTGCTGCCATGCCCTGGGGGCCGCCGAGTTGCTCGACAACGGCCAAGCCCTGTTTGGTGGTCAACCTGGGTCCGACAACGCGCTCCAAGGCGGGATGGATCTGGGTGAGCAGGCCGCGGATGCGGTTCGACAACCGGGTCGCCTCGGCTGCGAGGTCCTCATCGAACCCGACCAACACCTTCAACTCGGCGAGGGTTTCCTCGCCGGCATCGACCCGGCGCAGCGTGTGGGGCATCGTCCTCGCGGCATCCGCGATGATGAACGCATCCCGGGCGTCAGTCTTCGCGTTTCCCGGATAGAGATCGGCGGCGCGGCGCATCGCCAACCCGGGCAGGTAGGCAACCTGGATGCCCATCGACCGGGCGACAGCGATCGGCAGCGCACCGATCGTGTTCGGCTGGTCAACGACAACCAGCACCCGCCCATGGGATTGGAGCTTGTCGAACAGTTCCTCGAGTCGCTTCTGGTCCTGGGGCAGGGGCTTGTCGAAGACACGTTTGCCGGCAGCATCGAGGGCGCAGGCGTGGTGGGCTTGTTTGCCCACGTCGAGCCCGCACCAGATGTCGAAACCGCTGTCCTGATTCATGACGCCCACCATCCTTGCATCGAAGCGACGGTCGTCGTGGTTGGTGATGCGTCAGCTGCCGGCACCCACGTTACGAAGAGACCTCAATGCTGGGCCGTGTCCCTATCAGCGGTCGGCTGGCGCCACCAGGCCCGGTGACAACACCCCCCGGATCATCAAAGACAGGGGCAGTAAGTCATGCCGGGCCCGGCGACCGTAACCCCGCCCTACGGGGTCACCAGCAAGGTAACGGGGCTGGACCTGGCGCCGTCCTATCCCGAGCTGCGGGAGGTGCAGGAGCTTCTGCAGGGGCAGGATGTCGTCCTCGACGGGGAGATCGTCGCGCTGACAGCCGACGGACGTTCTGACTTCGAACTCCTGCAGAACCACGGACGGGCGGGTTCCTCGGGGGCACACCTGATGCTCTTCGACCTGCTCCACCTGGACGGTCACGATCTGCTCCGCATGCCCTACCTGCAGCGCCGCGAACTGCTCCTCGCCCTGGTTGGGAGGGGCACCGCCCATGTCCATGTGCCCGAGACCTTCGGCCCCGAGCGGGAACTCGCCCTGACCGCGAGCGGGCAGCTGCGGTTGGAGGGGCTGGTGGCCAAGCGGGTGGGCAGCACCTACCAGCCGGGGCGCCGCAGCGAGGACTGGGTCAAGATCAAGAATGTCTTCACACAGGAGGTCGTGGTGGTCGGTTGGAGTCGTGGCAGCGGAAACCGCAGTCACGGCCTCGGCTCGGTGCTACTGGCTGTGCCTGACGAGTCAGGCGTGCTGCACTGCGTCGGCAGCGCGGGCAGTGGTTTCAGCGTCGCCGCACAGCAGGAGGCACGGGAACGGCTGGCCTTGTGCGAGGTGGACCACAATCCCGGCGTCGTGGGTGTCCGGCCCGCGGAGTCACGCGGTCTCACATGGGTCCGTCCTGGGCTGGCGGCCGAGGTCTCGCACTCGATGTGGACCGCGGCGGGCAGGTTGCGTCACCCGGTATGGCGCGGATGGCGCGACGACCTCGACCCGATGAACATCGTGCGAGGCGAGGGCTGAGGGTCCCCGCCCCGCACGAACATCGGTGTCCGGACTCAGGCAGTTGGCTCGCGCACGATCAGCGCCATGCCACCGAAGGGGGGCAGAGAGACGTGGAAGCCGCCCAGGTCATCGACATTGTCCACCTTGCGACGGGCGGACAGGTCGAAGACGCGGCCTGCGGGGATCTTGTGCGACTGGACCCGCCCCTGGATCTTCTCGGCCCCGAAGTTCAGCACGGTCACCTGGGTGGCACCGATCTCCAGCTTGTTCACCAGGACCAGCAGGGACTTGTGCGCCACCTCCGGAACGTCGACCAGTGCGGCCGACGCAATGCCATTGCGCTTGCGGATCTTGAGGATCTGCGCGAGCCGCGAGGCAAAGGAGTTCTGATTGCCCAGCTGCTCCGGGAGCGATCCATACAGGCACCGGGCGCGCGGCATTCCCGATGAGGAGGACTCCGCCTCCGGGTTGCTGCCCAGCAGGTCATAGGCTCCACGCTCCAGCCAGCGGGTGTCACCGGTGCTGACCAGCTGCTTGACCTGCTCCCGCGGCACGGGAAGGGCCCCGACGAGGTCCCAGCCGGACAGCGCGAAGACGCCCGGCTGCCAGGCGTTGTACATGCACAGCAGCAGGTGAGCCTGCATGATCCGCTTGACGTCGGCGTCGGTGATCTCGTCGAAGTCGGTGATGCCGAGCGTGGCCGTGATGATGGAGGCCGTGGTGCAGGCGATGCCGTTCTGGGTGAAGACGGCGTTGTAGGGGCCGGCATTGCCGGTGAGCTTCTGGCGCATCGTCTCGCGGATGTGCTCGCTCATGTCCGCACCGGTCCAGTCCTTGCCGTCAAGGTGGTAGGTCTCGTCCTTGTGGTTGTTGGCGAAGTGGACCAGCTCGTAGGTCAGCTCGTCATGGTTCTGCAGGGCATGTACCAGGGAGGCCTGGTCGATGCCGGTCGCCGCGGCCTCGCGCAGGGTGAGGCGAAGGAACTCGCTGTCACCGGTGGCCATGGCGTACTGGTATGCGGGCCGGGTCACGAAGTCGTAGCTGAGGTCTGGGCCCACCGCGGAGGTGTTGCGAATGTCGTCCATGCCCAGGTTCATCTCCTGGAAGGTGAAACCACCCACCTTGCGCACCATGGAGCCGATCAGCTGGTTCGCGGCCTGGCTCAGCGGGTGTCCCTCGGACCAGGCAGCGGCCTGGTCGGTGGACTTCTCGACGCCGAGGAAGCCATTGGCATCCAGTCGCAGACCACCGGAACCAAGATCCAGCAGGGAGTGCAGGGCATCGCCCATCACCAGGCGCATGCCGGCGAAGGTCGGGTCGAGCCAGTTGATGGACGGCTGGCCCTCCTTGAAGTAGTGCAGGTAGACCCAGCGACGCTTCACGCCCTTGTGGTCGTAGACCTCCGGGGTGCAGGACCAGTTGGTCTCCTTGACGCCGGGCTCGTAGAAGATGACTCGCTGCATCTCGCCGATGATGAAGCCGGCCTCGGCCAAGGCACGCTCGTGCATCGGGTCAAGGTTGACGGAGTCCTCACCGACGGGAACCTCGGGGAGCAGGTGCCAGGCATGTTCGGGGATGTCGATCATGTGGTAGATGCCTGGGTAGTCCCGGTAGTTCAGCGTCGCCAGGCGGAAGTCCGCACCCTTGCCGGTGTGGGCGGGAATGATGTCATCAATGATGGTGCCGCCGTGCTTGGAGGCGTTCTCGCACATCTCGCGGAACTCCGCCTCGGTACCGAAGACCGGGTCCATCGCCATGCTGATCCGGTCGAAGTGACCGTCGACGCTGGGTGTGGGCTTCCAGCCTGTCACTCCACCGGCCAGCTTCACGGGACCCGTGTGGACCGCGTCGATCCCCACCTGCTCGAAGGCCTCCCAGAGAGCCTCCGAGCCCAGCGCACCCAGGAAGGACTGGCCGGGCTCGTTGATCATGCTGAGCGGATAGGCCGTGAACCAGACCGATGCGGTCTGGAGCGCGGCACGCGGGTCCGGGGCCGCGAATGGATTTGCCCACATCTGGTGGCTGCCGGCCAGCTGACGCGCCACGGTCGTGGCGTCGTGCAGCATGGACTGGCCCTCCAGCCACTCGACATAGGCATGGTTGCGCCCGTCGGCCTCGAAGGGAGGCGTCAGCGGACTGGCATCGCGCCCACCCCGGTGTCGCGTGGCCCGGGGCCGCACCATCGGGGGCCGTGCGGCGAAGCGCTGCTGCTCGAAGCTGATCTCGGGCAGGATCTCCTCGAGCGGAACGCCCTCGGCGTTGACGTCATCGCCCTGCAGGGGCTCGGGAGTGGTGTTCTTGGGAGTGCTCACCCACCACAATCTAGTGGGTCTCAGCGACGGTTGCGGAGCTTCATCAGTTCCCGATGCTGGGCCGCACTCAGCGACTCCATACCCTTCTCACTGATCAGATCCAGCAGCTCGTCGAGGCGGGCATCATCCTTGGCACGCGACGCCTGACGCTTGGCCTGTTCCTTGGCCGCGCGAGTGGGTCTGCCCGGCTTGGCGGGACGAGAGGCCGAGGCCAGGCGGGGGATCCAGTCGTAGTCTCGCAGGAGGCCGAGGCGACGGGCGATCAGGGCGACGAGCACGAAGGCCAAGGCCATCTCCAGCAGCCCGAAGACGTTGCGCCCGGCCAGCATCTGGAGTGCCTGCACCCCCACCAGGACGGCGCCGATCAACCATGCCGGGATGCCGAAGAAGAAGGGTCGCCTGGGGTATTCGGCAATCCAGAGCAGCAACACGATGAACTGCACCATGCCGATCCCGGCCAAGGCAGCCCACGAGTTGAGGCCGAGCCCGACGATGGTGGCGGCCACGGTCAGGGCTGCCCAGATCCCGACCAGCAGGCGGGCCATCCGCGCCTTGCCGATCTGCACCTCCAGTTCGGTGCCGAAGATGTAGAAGAAGAACAGGTTGAGCACGTCCCAGATGCTGATCTGGTTGGCCAGCGGCCAGCTCACCACCCGCCAGACCTCACCGTTCAGCACCTGATGGGGAGTGAACATGAACAGTTCCGCCAGACCAGTGCCGCCGGTGGACATCGTCACCAGCACGTCGACGATCCAGGAGATCAGCACGGCGCCGACGACTAGCAGGGTGGTGCCCACCTCTGTGCGTCCAGCCTTGAACCAGTGGTCCCGCAGGTCATTGCCCTTGGAGAAGTATCCGCTCACCCCGACATTCTCCCAGATGCGGCAAGCTTCCCCGGACGGTCGCTGGACCGGCTGGACCGGCACGAAGTAGCTTGGGCCCATGGAGCACGCAGAACTGCTGTCCCGCACCGTCGACCAGGCGGGCGATGCCATCGTCGTCATCGACCGCGAGGGCCTGGTCCGTGCATGGAACCGCAAGGCCGAGGAGCTCTTCGGACACAAGGGAGCGGACATGCTGGGGGAGCCGCTCACCGCGATGATCCCCGAGCGGCTGCGTGCCCCGCATGACAAGGGATTCAAGGCCGCCATGGACAGCGGACACCTGGCCTCTGACGGCCGGGCTCGACGCACGAAGGCGCTCAGGCCAGATGGCTCCACGGTCTACGTCACCATGACATTCGCCGTGGTGACCGATGCCGAGGGTCAAGCGCTGGGTTCGGTGGCCGTGGCCCGGGAATGGGTCAGGGATGCCTGAGGCCGAACCGACGCCGGGGGAGCGGCGGAGCGAAACGGCCGTTGCCATGGCTGCGATACGCGAGGTCGTGGCGCTCATCGATGCGGGTGAGTTGACGGCAACTGCCGCACAGCGAGGATTCCTGCTGGGCGCCATCGCGGCCCAGGACAACAATCCTTTGCTGTACAAGTAGGGACCGTTTGTTGTACGCTGCGGGGGAGAGCAGCCCCCGACAGAAGGATCACCGTGCGAGCACTGGGTTACATTCGCGTCTCCACCAGCGAACAGGCCACTGAGGGCACCAGCCTGGAGGTACAGACCGACGCACTGCTGCGCGATGCACGACGTCGCGGCTGGGAGATCGAGATCGTCTCCGACGCGGGAATTTCCGCCGCGGGAGGGGATCAAAAGTCGCTCAAAGCTGCTCTGGCAAGCCTCGATGATGGATCACATGACGTCTTGATGGTAACCCGTCTCGACCGCCTGACCCGCTCAGTGGCGGGCCTCGGCGCCATCCTGGCCCGTGCGCAGGCCAATCAATGGGAACTGGTGCTGCTGTCGCCAGGAATCGACACCACGGAGCCAGCGGGCCGTTTCACGACGTCGATCCTGGCCTGTGCCGCCCAGTACGAACGCGATCTGATCAGCCAGCGAACCCGAGAGGCGCTGGCACACCGCAGATCCCAGGGTGGCAGCCTGGGCAGACCGCGCAATGTGGATGCGGGCGTGGTGGAGCGAATCAAGCAGCAGCGCGCGCACAAGAAGTCACTGCGAGCAATCGCGGAGCAGCTCAACGCCGAAGGAGTCCCGACGGCACAGGGTGGCGCACGGTGGCATGCGTCGACTGTGTCGGCAGTCCTGAAGTCATACGAGGACCAGTAGATACGAGGACCAGTAGACCCGAGGGGAGAGCCTTCCTCATGCCATATTGTCATAATGTCGCTTATCGGTCATATCTCCACGAGTTGCCCACCGCCCGGCGGCACTTGATGTCCGTTGACATTGAACATGTCTACTGTGACATTCATAGTGTCCTTCTCCGGTCTTCAGCAGTTTTGACACATAGATGTCCGCAGCCACCTAGGCTTCCCGTATGGCGACGTCAGAAGGTGTGAGCACCTCGGCAATCGACGCCGCAGAAATCCGAGTGAAGTTCTGCCTGGACGGCCAACACGCCACCGAACAGGCCGCATCAGAACTTGCTCATACCGATCTGGCAAGCCTCACCCCGATCACAAAGGCGCCGGCGTACAGCGGCCGGCGTGGCTACTCCGGCTACTGGTGGTTGGCGTCCGTGCGCCGCAGCGTGCCCTTCTCAACCCTCAGCGAAGTCGACATGCTCATTTCGCTCGACTATTCGAACAAATATACGCAATTCATTCACAACCCCTTCCGGATCTCTTGGCCCACCTCCTCGAGGAGTAAGCGAAGGCAGCGATGAACCAACTCAACCTGGACGAGAGCCTGTATCGCCAGCAGCAAGTCCAGAACAACTTCATTCCCAACTGGAGTCGGGCCAGCCGCCCCGAGCGCGATGCGGTCTCGCTGGCACGCGACAATTACGTAGGTATGGCGCAAGCGGACCTCGGCTTGGCCGCCACTGAACCGAAGTTCGCGGCCGGTGCGCGAATCCAACCTGCGCCCCATCCAGAGTGGCGCGACTGGCGCGAGCGCGACATCTACTACGAGGACTTGGCCAGCACTCGCCTCGCCGAGCTCCAACCCGCCAATGGAACTGGTGGCCCCCGCGGACTAGGACCGAGTACCGCTGGTCCGACCACAGCTCGCCCTGACTGCACCCAACTCAAGTCCACACCCCAGACATGAGCCGAAGAGACTCAATACTGGAGCGTGAAGGGTGTTGCAATGGGGTACACCCCATTGCAACATGAGGCGCATCCCGCCACGCGTGTCGCTATAGGGCGCTGGAACATGCTGTGGCTTCGTTCGCTTGGTGGCGGGGTTTTTGCAGCGCTCCGTGGCGGTCTTGTTGCCGCGATCACGCAGGACTGGCTGCAGGTAGGTGTCGCGGTCTGAACCGAGAGGGGTGCGCCCGGTCGGGGCCGTTTGGATCGCTGCCGCTACGTCAGAGTCCGAAGGCTCCGCCGCTGACGAGGATCACGATGCCGAGGCCGATGAGAACGATGGGGAAGAGGATGTGCTCCCAGCGTTCGAGCACTTCGGCGATCGGGGGGCGGGTGGCGACGAACTTTGCCAGGGCCACCAGGACCGCGACGAGCGCGAGGAAGATGATGCAGTAGGCGACTACTGCGAGAGGTTCCACGCTGAGGAAGACAGGGGTGTAGACGCCGATGTTGTCGCCGCCGTTGGCAAGGGTGACGCCTGCGACTGTCCACACGCCGACCTTCTTGCCGGCAACCTTGACCTCGTCGTCATCGTCGTCATCGTCTCCGCGCCAGGCCTGCCATGCGGCCCAGAGGCCGAGGCCCAGAGGGATGAGACCGAAGTACGGGATGGCTGCCGAGGGCAGGAATGCTCCGGCACCGATAGTCACCAGGACCGCGGCACCGAGGATGCCGGCGAATCCGAGGTACTGGCCGGCCAGAATGCGGGCGGTAGTGCCGCGCTGGCCTGCCCCTCGCGCGAAGAAGAGGGAGAGCACGATGATGTCGTCGATGTTGGTCGCTGCGAACAGGCCCATCGCCTGCAAGACCGAGGTGAGGATCATGCGCCCTCCCCAGCTGCGTCGCATCCGGGAAGCGAGCAGGCGGGATCGATGCACGGGGCGTCTTCGTCCACTGCCAGGGTGGCATCGACCAGTGCCGTCAGCGCCTGCGCCAGGTGCGAATCGGCGATCTCATATCGTGTCCGAGGACCCTCGGGCTCGGAGACGACGATCCCGCAATCGCGCAGGCATGCCAGGTGGTTGGACACGTTCGGGCGTGTCAGGTCCAGATCTCGGGCCAGTTCCGCCGGGTAAGCGGGATGGTCGAGCAGGGTCAAGATGATCCGGGATCGAGTGGGGTCGGCCAGTGCACGACCCAGGCGGTTCATCACGTCGAGACGCGAAGCAATAGTCAGCATGGACTGAACTATACAGCGCGCACTGAACACTCGGTCACAGGCGTCAGCCCAGATCGCATGCCCGTAAGGGGAACCCTCACCGGAGACCACCGCTACTTATCGAGAGGAACGACGGCACGCCTGGCGGGCTGTCCCGTAAGACCCGTCCGGTGAACTGTCCGGTGAAGGGAGGCTATATGACACACTGGGGAGCATGTCCCCCTTGAAGGTCGGCTATGCCCGAGTCTCCACCGACGAGCAGGACCTGACCGCGCAGCGTGACGGACTCGCGGCGTTCGGCGTCGATCCCAAGCGCATCTACGTCGATCACGGGCTCACGGGCCGCAACGCCGACCGTGAGGGACTGCGGCAGGCGCTGGCAGCGTGTCGGGACGGCGATACATTCGTGGTCCCCAAGCTCGATCGGCTGGCGCGTTCGGTCCGTGATGCCCACCAGATCGCCGACGACCTCGCGGCGCGGGAAGTGAAGCTGAGCATCGCCGGATCGGTGTACGACCCGACCGACCCGATGGGGAAACTGTTGTTCAACGTGCTGGCGATGGTCGCCGAATTCGAAGCCGACCTCATCCGTGCCCGCACCCGCGAGGGGATGAAGGTCGCCAAGGCCAAGGGCCGGCTGCGCGGGAAGTCACCGAAACTCACCCCCCGGCAAGAAGCTCACCTCGTCCAGCTACATGCCGCCGACGAGCACACCGTGGGCGAGCTGGCCGAGCTGTTCAGCGTGGGCCGCTCCACGGTCTACCGCGCCCTTCAGCGCGCCGAGCGCGGGCGCGAGAACGCCTTGCAGTAGGTGCGTCGTGGACGCTCGAGCGCGGTGGCGAATCCTCAGGCTCCACGTCGAGGACCAGGTGCCCCTCGCGCGCTTAGCTCGCGAGACCGATGTTGGGCTGCGGACCCTGGAGCGCTGGCACGCCCGCTACCGCGCCGACGGCTACGCCGGACTGGAGACAGCCTCGCGAGCGGACACCGGCTCCCGCCGCCTTCCGCCCGACCTCGTCCACCTGATCGAGGGCCTGGCACTGAGCAAGCCGCGGCCGGCCATCGCCACCATCCACCGCAAAGTCACCGGCATCTGCGCCGCCCGGAGATGGCCGGTCCCCTCCTACTCGGTGGTCTGGGACATCGTGCGGACCCTGGATCCCGGCATGGTCACCCTCGCCCTGGAGGGCGCAGCGTCCTACCGCGACAAGCACGAGCTGGTGCTACGCCGGCAAGCAGAGCTGCCCAACGCGATGTGGCAATCCGATCACACCATGCTCGACATCCTGGTGGTGGGCACCGACGGCAAGCCCGCACGGCCATGGCTGACAACGATCCTCGACGACTGCTCCCGGGCGGTCTGCGGCTACACAGTCTTCCTGGGCGCACCGTCGGCGATGAGCACCGCCCTGGCGCTGCGCCAAGCGATCTGGCACAAGACCGACCCGGCCTGGCCGATGTGCGGCCTGCCCGACGTGCTCTACGTCGACCACGGCAGCGACTTCACCAGTGACAAGCTCGCCCACACCGCCGTCGACCTCCACATCCGACTGATCCACTCCACCGTCGCCCGACCCCAGGGACGGGGCAAGATCGAGCGGTTCTTCGGCACCATCAACACCGAGCTACTCGCCACCCTGCCCGGACACATCACCGAAGGGCACCCCTGGCCGACACCGAAACTGTCCCTGGCCGCCCTCGATAGCGCCCTGGAGGCGTTCGTGGCCACCTACAACGACCGCACGCACAGCGAGCTCGGAACCTCCCCGCGCAGCGCGTGGATCGCCGATGGCTGGCTGCCCCGAATGCCCGAGAGCCTGGAAGACCTCGACAGACTGCTGTTGACCGTCGCCAAGACCCGCGTCGTGCGCCGCGATGGCATCCGCTTCCAGGGCCTGCGCTACGTCTCGCCAACTCTGGCCGGCTACGTCGGACGCTCGGTCGTGATCCGCTACGACCCCCGCGACATCACCGAGATCCGCGTCTTCGATCACGACGAATTCGTCTGCAAGGCCGTCAACCAAGAGCACCACGACCAGAAGGTCAGCCTCAAGGAGATCCAGGCCGCGCGCAACGCCCGCCGCCGGGCGCTGCGAGCCGGCATCAACGAACGCATCGCCCTCGTGGCCGCACCTACCGAGACGCCACGGATCACCGAAGCACCGGCTCCGGCGCCGAGGTCGGCGTTGAAGATCTACAAGGAGGACCTCAGGTGAGCCAGCGCTTCATCGTCACCAAGGAGCACCGCCGCTTCACCGAGTTCGCCGACGCCGTGCGCCGCGGGCACACCATCGGTTTGTGCTTCGGATCAGCCGGCGTAGGAAAGACACTCTCCGCGCGCCGCTACGCACACTACGAGAAGGCTCATGACCTGCTGACCTACTGGGGGCCGCGCTCCGACAACGACGCCAAGATCTACGCCGCCTTGAACCGGAGCCGCACCGTGCTCTACACCCCCAGCGTGCTGACCACCCCGCGGACCCTGAAGGACGAGCTGACCCAAGCCATCACCCGCACCAACATGTGCATCGAGCAGCACCTCGTACCTCCCGGCACGGCCACTCCCGAGGCCTGGGGATGGCGACACGGCAGGAACTACGTGGAGCTGATCATCGTCGACGAGGCCGAACGACTGCGTCCCGCCGCTCTGGAACTGCTGCGCGATCGCTACGACCGCGACGACATCGCCCTGATCCTGATCGGCATGCCCGGCCTGGAGAAGCAGTTCAGCCACTACCCCCAGTTCTACAGCCGAGTCGGCTTCGCCCACCAGTACCGGCCCCTGGGACAAGACGAACTGCTGTTCGTCCTCGAGCGACACTGGCGATCCCTCGGCAAGACCCTCGACCCCGACGACTTCACCGATGCCCAAGCCATCGCAGCCATCGCACGGATCACCCGCGGCAACTTCCGGCTCCTCGAACGCCTCTTCCCCCAGATCCAGCGGGTCCTGAAGATCAACGAACTCGACACCATCACCAACGACGTCATCGAAGCCGCACAGAGCACCCTGGTCATCGGTGTCACCTGACCCCGCCACGAAGCGACCGAAGAACCCCGCCATTCAGCAGACGAAGTCACAAACATGCAGTGCAACACTTCTGTTCGGAGGTCTAGACATGGCGCCACAGGGACAGGTGGTCGGTTACGTTCGCGTCTCGAGCGAGCAACAGAATCTGGCGCGTCAGCTTGAGAGCATCGGAGAGGTGGACCGCTTCTTCCAGGACAAGGTCAGCGGTGGATCGCGATCGGCACGGGTCGGCCTTGCCGAGTGCCTGCGTTACATCCGCGACGGCGACACAGTGCGCGTTGCTTCGATGGACCGGCTCGCCCGCTCCCTCGTCGACTTGCAGCAGATCGTCGACGAGATCCTTCAGAAGGGTGCGTCGGTGCAGTTTGTAAAGGAGGGGCAGACCTACTCCCCCTCGACTGATGATTCCATGAGCCGCTTGCTTTTGCAGATCCTTGGAGCCTTCGCCGAGTTCCAGCGTAACCTCATCCGAGAACGTCAGGCGGAGGGGATCGCCATTGCGAAGGCGAACGGACGCTATAAGGGGCGAGCTCAGTCCCTCAGTCCGGCGCAGATCGAAAGCGCAAAAGAACTGAACGCGCAAGGAATCCCCAAGACACGTATCGCCCGCGAGTTCGGAGTAAATAGATCGACCCTCTATCGAGCGCTCAAGAAGCATCCATAACAGAACGGCGACAGTACACCCACGCCACGCCCGACCCAACCAGTAAGTAGAGGATCTTTAGACATGCCTCTCCAGCTCCCCAGCTTGACACCCCGCGGCCAGCAATGGCTTGAAAACTTCGACGAACAAGACAAAACGCTTGCGGAGATGCTCCTTGACTCTTTGCAGATGGCTACCACGGAAGAGATCCAAGCAGGCTTAAGACGCGCATTGAGTGATTCCAACTACAAGGGTCCTACGCTGCTAATACCAGTGGTCGCGATCGAGGATATCCTTGACTTGGCACCATACTCTCTTACCCGAGCCGGCGAAAGCCGGAGACAACGCGGGGATAACTTGAGGCAATCCCTGATTGCCTATCAAGACTTTCATGTAGGAAAATTCATCGCTGGCACGCCGGGCAGTGAAGGGATTCTAGGAAACATCATCCGAGATTTGACAAACGAGGATCCTAGCCGTTGGGTTGCCCCGTCATCCAGCATTGATGAGGTTCGCAGGCGACGAGTGCGGAGTTGTGTGCTGCTCACCGACTACTCGGGCTCGGGATCCCAGGTGTCACGAATGCTTGCAACATTCGCACGCAACACCACTTTCCGCAGCTGGCATTCATTCGGTTGGGTCCGCTTTCACTCCCTGTGCTACGCAGAATCTCCAGCATCGATCGATTCACTCTCGCGGAACAAATTGATCCAGACTCAAAGTCGAGTCATGGAGGCTCGAACTCTGAATACCTGCGGATGGGATTCGAAAACCAAAGCAGAAATCGAGAACCTTTGCATTCGCAAGGCTGGCCGGAAGAATCGCAGCCAAGCACTAGGCTACGCCGAAAGTCGAGGAATGTTCACGACAGAGTATAGAATCCCAAATAACACGCCCTATATTCTCCGGAAGACGGGTGGTGGCTGGAAGTCATTTGGTATAGGGGAAGGTGGTCGACAAATCCCAATTGAACAGTCGGAAGTCCTAAAACAAAAGGTAGAGCACGATGGAATTTTGAACCACAATTTTAGAGGCCGCAAGTTGGCGAAGGACGATACCTTTGCTCAAAAACTCCTATTCTGCCTGAGCGCCTACGAGTTACGCTTGCCAACCCAAGCGATTGTCTCACAAAATAGATCTCTGTCTGAATCCAGGGTCCACGAGTTAACCCAAGTCCTTCGTGGCCTAAGCCTGGTGGACGACAACCTGCGCATCACGGAGAGTGGCCGACGCGAGCTGCTTCGAGCAAAGAAGCGCACGGCTCGACCACCCATGCTTCCAAAGACCGAGCATCCGTACTATCCTGAACTCGGATGAGGAGCATCCGTAGGTGCGCCTAGATTGCCACCCATCGCGGTGGTCGGATCTCGGGTTGGACTTCTAAAGTCCCGCCTCCGCACGAGCTTCCGCTACGCCTGAGTTGCGACCTCCCACCCCCGGTGGCGTGTGCCTTTCCGGGTGCAGGAGCCCGCAACCGAGGGGACTTCGTCAAAATATTGGGTAGGTTCATGTCTATAGATGCTCCTCATCTCTACCGAAAGGCGGCGCTCGCCGCGGGTAGGTCCAACGCGGCCGTTGAAGCAACTCTCTCGCGAGCTCACACCACGGCACTGAGGGGTGCCGTGCCAATCTTTTCTCTCGGTCACCTGGCGAGGCTATCAAACGTCGACTATCAATTTCTGCATGACGTCGTCTGCCGCAAGGTCGATCCGTACCAATCGATCACCATGAGAAAGCCCTCAGGGAAGATCCGCCCTATTTCGGCCCCCAATCAAGAACTAAAAGCGGTGCAGCAAGTCATCCTTTACCGAGCGCTAAGGAACCTGGATCCAAATCCCTCTAGCTTTGCATACACCAAAAATTTATCGGTGCTCGACTGCGCCAAGCGTCATGTAGGTGCTAGATGGGTAATCAAGATGGATTTGCGAGACTTCTTTTCATCAGTCGACGAGAGATCTGCGTACAGAACTTTCATCAAAAGGGGATACGCCTCTCTGATGGCTTTTGAAATGGCCCGTATTTGCACTCGGGACAGGTCCCCAAGACGAGGGGCACGTGAATACGTGGACCGATACCCACGTATCCCGGGCTACGCATGTGGTTCCGTGGGCATGCTACCGCAAGGCGCTCCCACCAGCGGCGCGCTTGCAAATGAAGCCGCTAGACCGCTTGATCGCAAGTTAGCTTCTCTCGCTGCTTCGTCCGGAGGGATCTACACGCGCTACTCGGACGACCTAGCCTTCTCGTGGGCTCAAGATGTCGACAGATCACACTTACATGGCTTTGTGTCGAATGTCACGGAACTGTGTGCCTTGCAGGGATTTTCTGTCCACCGCCGAAAGACGCGCATCCTCTCGCCAGGATCCCGAAAAGTCATATTAGGGCTCTTGGTCGATGAGTCCAGCGTTCGCCTATTGCCAGAATTTAAGCGACGCGTGGACAACCACATTCGTTGCGTCGCAAAATTCGGCGCTTCAAAACATGCAGAAGAGCGCGGATTCATGTCAATTTTTGAGATGGTGAATCATGTTGATGGCTGCTTGGCCTACAGCCATGGAATCGAGCCTGGTTGGACAGAGGTACGAAACACCAAATGGAAGGAGGCACTGTCAAAATCTGGTATCCAGTCTGCAACTTAGACTCTTCGTCTGATTTCTCCTGAACATGGCGTTTCAGACATTCCGCGTGTCCTTCTCCGAGATCGATCGGTTTTGACACGCAGTTGTTCTTAGCGGCAACATGAGATTCCTGTTGCAGCCCCGCGCGGCGCGTGGTGACGTTGAGCCAACCCGCCGGCGCCGGTCAGATCAGGGAACCCAGTGCCCGACCATCGCACTCACAGCGCCCGTCCATACTGTCTCCAATACGAACTGGTAAAATCTGCGAGGACTCGTTGAGCCGTTACTCGTTACACATACTTCGCCACACTGCATAGGCGTCTCCTTCCCAAAAGACCTCGGAGGCCTCTCGCTTAGCAGACAAACCGCTGCGAGCACGACTAGACACGTGATTCCCGAAATAACCGGGTGTTGATCGAACACACCGACACTGGGATCCGTGACGCGACCGACACTTGGAGAGTAGCACCTGGAGATGCCGGCTGGTTAGCGCTTGAGAACGTAGCTGACAGTCGCCCACCCACGGGTGTAAGGAGAGGGGCTATCCGCACACAGCGCCCCTTCCACAGTTCCGCGACCAGCCACTCGCTTCTATTGAGGCAACTAACCCCTGATCGCCTCTAGGCAGCGATCCGGATGTGACATGATCCGTGTCACGGATTCGTACTGCTCGTCTGCCACGTTCGTGTCAAACCCCTAGTCACCGTCTCGGCCCCATGACATGTTCCGTGGCGCCGGACACTTGATGTCCGTTGACACTGAACATGCCGTTTCAGACAGGCGAACCGACAGCCCGGCAACCGCTCGATGCTTTGGCCCGCCTGGACCTGGATCGGCTAACACCCATCCCCACCACCCCACTAGCGAGGCAGACCCCTCGAAGGGGATCCATTCTGCCTTTGGCACGTAAGGCCCCACTTCCAGACGAGTAGCCGCCGACCTCATCGATGTTCGTGGACGTGGCCATCGCCGTAGGACAGGACCGTGTCAAGCTAAAGCGCGCCCTGATGGACTCGGCATCAGTACCGATCGGGACTCCAAATCTCTGGCCTTCCACCTCAAACCACAACTTGGAGTCGGCAGGATCGAGCGTCTGGCCGTAGCCTACGATAGGTCCGCACTCCGTGCGCACGTACTCCCCCACGGCCGTTCCCGACAAGGAACCCACCGCTTCTCTTTGAAGTCGTCTGCGACTGCGGCTCGGGACGTGGGAAGACCCCTGACTCAAGTGTGGTCCGTCCGATTGATGGACACGTGCTGTACTTGAGCGAGATGGAGCGGAACATCGACCTTTTGGTGGTGTCTCACTTCGACAGTGACCACATCAACGGGGTGCAGCACCTAGCCGAAGAGCTGGAGAGGCGCTCGGTGGAAGTGAAGCGCGTCTGGGCACCGTTGCTCGATCCCATCACGCGCGTGGTGGTCGCTCTGTCGGGCCCGGCTTGTGCGCCCCCGGACAGGACAATGGGCGCCACACCGCATGGTGTGGCGCCCTCCTCGCTCTCCGATGGGTGCGTCAGCCTTGGGTCTTCGCAGGTCCCGCGAGCTTGAGCGCCTTGGCGGTATGTTCCATGACCTCATACGCACGTTCGGGGTTGTCCGAGAGCTTCTCGCCGTAGGAGGGAATCATCTCCTTGAAGCGGGGCTCCCACTCCCCGATCTTGTCCGGGAAGCAACGAGACAGCACGTCCAGCACGATCGGGACGGCCGTCGAAGCGCCCGGCGACGCGCCCAACACGGCGCCCAGGGTGCCGTCGGCCGAGGTGACCACTTCGGTACCGAACTCCAGGCTGCCGCCCTTGCCCTTGGCGTCAGTCTTGATGATCTGCGCGCGCTGGCCCGCCTTGATCATGTGCCAGTCAGTGATGCTCGCCTTCGGGGCAAAGGCACGCATCTCGGCCAGCTTCTGCGCGGGCGTCATGAAGATCATCGTGGCCAGCATCTTGATCAGCGGGATACTGTCCTTCGCGACGTTCAGCACGGCACCGACATTGTCCGTACGGATCATCTTCGGCATGTCCAGGACAGAACCGTACTTCAGGAAGCGCGGGTCGATACCGGCATAGGGGCCGAAGAGCACCGAGCGGCTGCCGTTGATGATGCGCGCATCCATGTGCGGGTTCGACATCGGCGGCGCACCGACCGGGGGCTTCGCGTAGACCTTGACCTTGTGCTGCTCCACGACCGACGGGTCATCGGTGGACATGAAGGCGCCAGTCACGGGGAAGAGCGCGTAACCCTGGACCTCGGGGATTCCGGCCTTCTGCAGCATCTTCAGCGCCCAACCACCGGAGCCGTTGAAGACGAACTTGGCGCGGACGAACTTCTCGCCGCTCTTCTTCCCGCCGAACTCACCGCGGTCGACGATTCGCAGGGTCCAGGTGCCGTCGGTGTTCTGCTTGAGGTCCGTGACCTCCTTCGAGGTCTCCACATTGACGCCGTGGAAGTCCAGGTAGTTGAAGATCTGCGTGGTGATCGAGCCGAAGTCGACGTCGGTACCAGTGGGGTCATAGGTGACCTCGATGTGCTCCTGCGGATCCCGGCCATCGACCAGCATCGGCGCCCACTCGCGGATCTTCTCCTGGTCATCGCTGAACTCCATGGCCGCGAAGAGCGGATTGGTGCGCAGGGACTCCCAGCGCTTGCGGAGGAACTCCACGTCGTCGTCGCCAGTGACGATCGACATGTGCGGGCACGGGTTCACGAAGGTCTCCGGGAGACCCAGGATCCCCTTCTCCACCAGGTGGGCCCACAGCTGACGGGTCTGCTGGAACTGCTCGTTGATCTGGACCGGCTTGGCATTGTCCATCGTGCCGTCGGGACGTTCCTTGGTGTAGTTGAGCTCGCAAAGACCCGCGTGACCGGTGCCGGCGTTGTTCCAGGGGTTCGAGGACTCCTTGGCAACCTTGGGCAGGCGCTCGTAGCCGACGATCTTCCAATCTGGCTGCAGCTCATTCAGGATGAGGCCTATGGTGGCACTCAGGACGCCACCACCAATCAGTGCGACGTCGACTTCTTCTGCCTCGACAGGCCACTTGTTGGGCTTCCGCTTCGCCAGTGCCACGGCTACTCCTCACAGGTCCTTGCACACATGTTTTGTCTGGTGACCCGAACAGGCATCCGCCGTGGCCGTCGGAGCCCGCTCTTTCGTGCGAGGGACCCCCGGCAGTGCACGGGCAAACGCCCAAGGTCAGGGCTGGGCTCCACCGTATTGCGTTCCGTCCTCCAGCACCAGCCGCGGTGCCAAATCATGCCGAGAGGTGAACCAGCGGCAAAACGGCAGCCCGCCGCCCCGTGTCCGGGCATGTGAAAACACCCCCTGGGTTGATCATTGCTGATCACCCAGGGGGTGTTTGTAAGTCCGGCGGTGTCCTAGTCTCCCACAGAGTCCCCCCTGCAGTACCATCGGCTCTAAAAGGCTTAACTTCCGGGTTCGGAATGGGACCGGGTGTTTCCCTTTTGACATGACCACCGAAACACTATGGAAATATCAGTCGATTCCCGACCATATTTCGGGAACCACACAGTGGACGCGTAACACCTTTGTAGAAATACAAGCCCTCGGCCTATTAGTATCGGTCAGCTCCACACATTGCTGTGCTTCCACATCCGACCTATCACCCCGTGGTCTACAGGGGGCCTTACCAGATTATTCTGTGGGAACCCTCATCTTGAAGCGTGCTTCCCGCTTAGATGCTTTCAGCGGTTATCACTTCCCAACGTAGCCAACCAGCCGTGCTCTTGGCAGAACAACTGGCACACCAGAGGTTAGTCCGTCCCGGTCCTCTCGTACTAAGGACAGCTCTTCTCAAGATTCCTACGCGCGCAGTGGATAGGGACCGAACTGTCTCACGACGTTCTAAACCCAGCTCGCGTGCCGCTTTAATGGGCGAACAGCCCAACCCTTGGGACCGACTCCAGCCCCAGGATGCGACGAGCCGACATCGAGGTGCCAAACCATGCCGTCGCTGTGAGCGCTCGGGCAAGATCAGCCTGTTATCCCCGGGGTACCTTTTATCCGTTGAGTGACGGCGCGTCCACATGCCACCGTCAGATCACTAGTCCCGACTTTCGTCCCTGCTCGACCTGTCGGTCTCACAGTCAAGCTCCCTTGTGCACTTACACTCAAAACCTGATTGCCAACCAGGCTGAGGGAACCTTTGGGCGCCTCCGTTACCTTTTGGGAGGCGACCGCCCCAGTCAAACTACCCATCAGGCACTGTCCCTGAACCAGATCATGGTCCTAGGTTAGATATCCAGAACAGCCAGAGTGGTATTTCAACGTTGACTCCACAACCACTGGCGTGGCCGCTTCAAAGTCTCCCACCTATCCTACACAAGCTGTACCGAACACCAATACCAAACTATAGTAAAGGTCCCGGGGTCTTTCCGTCCTACTGCGCGTAACGAGCATCTTTACTCGTAATGCAATTTCGCCGAGTTCATGGTGGAGACAGCGCCCAAGTCGTTACTCCATTCGTGCAGGTCGGAACTTACCCGACAAGGAATTTCGCTACCTTAGGATGGTTATAGTTACCACCGCCGTTTACTGGGGCTTAAGTTCACCGCTTCGACTTGCGTCTAACAGTTCCCCTTAACCTTCCAGCACCGGGCAGGAGTCAGTCCGTATACGTCCTCTTTCAAGTTGGCACGGACCTGTGTTTTTAGTAAACAGTCGCTTGGGCCTGGTCTCTGCGACCCTCAACGCCGTCAGCAGCAAGTGCCTGGACGTGTCAGGTCCCCCTTATCCCGAAGTTACGGGGGTATTTTGCCGAGTTCCTTCACCATGATTCTCTCGATCGCCTTGGTATTCTCTACCTATCCACCTGTGTCGGTTTAGGGTACGGGCGGCTCACAACTCGCTCACGAAGCTTTTCTAGGCAACATAGGATCACTCACTCAACCAACCAAAGTTGGTCTCCCCATCATGTCTCAGGCTTGATGAAACGCGGATTTGCCTACGTCTCGCCCTACACACTTGACCCGGGACAACCATCGCCCGGGATGAGCTACCTTCTTGCGTCCCTCCGCAGCTTGCCTACTACATCATTGGTTCACAGACTCATGTGACCATCACCCGAAGGATCCAGACACACTCGCGTGCTTAGCATCAAATGATTCAGCATGGACGTTGTTTCGCCGGTACCAGAATATCAACTGGTTGTCCATCGACTACGCCTGTCGGCCTCGCCTTAGGTCCCGACTTACCCAGGGCAGATTAGCTTGACCCTGGAACCCTTGGATATTCGGCGGACGGGTTTCTCACCCGTCATTCGCTACTCATGCCTGCATTCTCACTCGTGTGCTCTCCACGACTGGGTCACCCCGCCGCTTCACCGTGCACACGACGCTCCCCTACCCATCCACACACCTGCCGTAAGGAGGTTAATATGTGAATGCCATAGCTTCGGTGGATAACTTGAGCCCCGCTAAATTGTCGGCGCGGAATCACTTGACCAGTGAGCTATTACGCACTCTTTCAAGGATGGCTGCTTCCAAGCCAACCTCCTGGTTGTCTGCGCAACTCCACATCCTTTTCCACTTAGTTATCGCTTAGGGACCTTAGCTGATGATCTGGGCTGTTTCCCTCTCGACTACGAACCTTATCGCCCGCAGTCTCACTGCCGCGCTCTCACTTTCCGGCATTCGGAGTTTGGCTGATTTCGGTAAGCTTGTGGGCCCCCTAGACCATCCAGTGCTCTACCTCCGGAAAGAAACACGCGACGCTGCACCTAAATGCATTTCGGGGAGAACCAGCTATCACGTAGTTTGATTGGCCTTTCACCCCTATCCACAGCTCATCCCCTCGGTTTTCAACCCAAGTGGGTTCGGTCCTCCACGACGTCTTACCGTCGCTTCAACCTGGCCATGGATAGATCACTACGCTTCGGGTCTAGAGCGTGCGACTCAAACGCCCTGTTCGGACTCGCTTTCGCTACGGCTTCCCCACACGGGTTAACCTCGCCACACACCACTAACTCGCAGGCTCATTCTTCAAAAGGCACGCCGTCACCCCAAAGGGCTCCGACGGATTGTATGCGATCGGTTTCAGGTACTATTTCACTCCCCTCCCGGGGTACTTTTCACCTTTCCCTCACGGTACTTGTCCGCTATCGGTCACCAAGGAGTATTTAGGCTTAGCGGGTGGTCCCGCCAGATTCATGCGGAATTTCAGGGGTTCCGCACTACTTGGGGTGACACTCACAAGTGAACAACTTACGACTACGGGACTATCACCCGCTCTGGTCCAGCTTCCCAACTGGTTCGCCTTCATTGATCATTTTTTACTTGTCGACAGAATGACAGTACTGTCAGAGTGGCCCCACAACACCGCATGTGCAACGCCTGTCAGCTATCACACACACACGGTTTGGCCTCTTCCGCTTTCGCTCGCCACTACTCACGGAATCACGGTTGTTTTCTCTTCCTGTGGGTACTGAGATGTTTCACTTCCCCACGTTCCCTCCAACTACCCTATACATTCAGGTAGAGGTTGCCGGACATGACTCCGGTAATTTCAAGGTTTCCCTATTCGGAAATCCACGGATCACAGCTCGTTTACCAGCTCCCCATGGCTTATCGCAGGTTACAACGTCCTTCATCGGCTCTTGGTGCCTAGGCATCCACCGATCGCACTTAGTAGCTTGTAAAATTCTACAAAGATGCTCGCGTCCACTGTGTAGTTCTCAAAATACGGGCGACACCACAACATCAACCAGGCAAAACCCGATCTCAATCCATGGCTCGACAAGAAGGCGTCACCAACATGACCGACCCTTCAGGACCCAACAGCGTGTCACACCACCATCCACCAATCCCCACTTTCCACTCCCCCACAACAGGGGCTGTACTCACGAAAACCAGCATCCGATGATGCCTCAGTCAATGTTCCACAATCCAGAGCCACACTGGCCGTGAACGAACGCCACGGAACCAGGTGAATGACAACCACAAAAGCAGCTGTTCAAAGCTCCTTAGAAAGGAGGTGATCCAGCCGCACCTTCCGGTACGGCTACCTTGTTACGACTTAGTCCTAATCACCAGTCCCACCTTCGACAGCTCCCTCCTCACGGTTGGGCCACTGGCTTCGGGTGTTACCGACTTTCATGACTTGACGGGCGGTGTGTACAAGCCCCGGGAACGTATTCACCGCAGCGTTGCTGATCTGCGATTACTAGCGACTCCGACTTCATGGGGTCGAGTTGCAGACCCCAATCCGAACTGAGACCGGCTTTTTGGGATTCGCTCACCCTTGCAGGTTCGCAGCCCTTTGTACCGGCCATTGTAGCATGCGTGAAGCCCTGGACATAAGGGGCATGATGACTTGACGTCATCCCCACCTTCCTCCGAGTTGACCCCGGCGGTCTCCAATGAGTCCCCACCATTACGTGCTGGCAACATTGGACGAGGGTTGCGCTCGTTGCGGGACTTAACCCAACATCTCACGACACGAGCTGACGACAGCCATGCACCACCTGTATACCGACCAAAAAGGGGCATCCATCTCTGAATGTTTCCGGCATATGTCAAACCCAGGTAAGGTTCTTCGCGTTGCATCGAATTAATCCGCATGCTCCGCCGCTTGTGCGGGGCCCCGTCAATTCCTTTGAGTTTTAGCCTTGCGGCCGTACTCCCCAGGCGGGGTACTTAATGCGTTAGCTGCGGCACGGATCACGTGGAATGTGACCCACACCTAGTACCCACCGTTTACGGCGTGGACTACCAGGGTATCTAAGCCTGTTTGCTCCCCACGCTTTCGCTTCTCAGCGTCAGGAAAGTCCCAGAGAACCGCCTTCGCCACCGGTGTTCCTCCTGATATCTGCGCATTCCACCGCTCCACCAGGAATTCCGTTCTCCCCTAACTTCCTCTAGTCTGCCCGTATCAGAAGCACGCTCAGTGTTAAGCACTGAGATTTCACTTCTGACGCAACAAACCGCCTACAAGCTCTTTACGCCCAATAATTCCGGACAACGCTCGCACCCTACGTATCACCGCGGCTGCTGGCACGTAGTTGGCCGGTGCTTCTTCTACGCATACCGTCACTTTCGCTTCGTCTGCGTTGAAAGCGGTTTACAACCCGAAGGCCGTCATCCCGCACGCGGCGTTGCTGCATCAGGCTTCCGCCCATTGTGCAATATTCCCCACTGCTGCCTCCCGTAGGAGTTTGGGCCGTATCTCAGTCCCAATGTGGCCGGTCGCCCTCTCAGGCCGGCTACCCGTCGAAGCCTTGGTGAGCCACTACCTCACCAACAAGCTGATAGGCCGCGAGCCCATCCCAATCCGCCGGAGCTTTCCAACACCCACCATGCGGCAGACGCTGAATATCCAGTATTAGCCGCCGTTTCCGGCGGTTATCCCAGAGACTGGGGCAGGTTACTCACGTGTTACTCACCCGTTCGCCACTCGTGTACCCCGAAGGGCCTTACCGTTCGACTTGCATGTGTTAAGCACGCCGCCAGCGTTCGTCCTGAGCCAGGATCAAACTCTCCGTTGAAAAATATCGACAACCACCACAAGGATGGCAACGTCGTCAATCAACAATGAATCCAACCACTGACAAAAAAACACCAAAACTGGCATTCCAATCAATAATCATACTCAAAGAAACCATAACCACCACCACAAACCCCCCACAAAGGAGAGATCCGAAAGCAATGGCCACGGGTAAAACTTGGCATTGACTTTAGACACGCTGTTGAGTTCTCAAGATTCGGGCACGATCCGCGCTTCAGGCCTAACAACCATCCGCTTGGCGACTTCAAATACTTTATCAGGTTTCCAGCGATTTTCAAATTCGCTTTCCGCCTGATTGGAATTCAATTCCTTTCGGAATTTCCCTCCGATTTACTGCTTGAAGCAGCTTGGAGAACATTACCCGTCCGGCACCTGTGATGCAAACCGGGCTGCTTTCCAATACCGCTCTGGTAATGCAGCCGCCACACTCAAGAAGTTGGGTGGACGGCGACTTCGCCAGCCCATCGTTCCTCAGGACCGAAGTCCCTTGTTTCGAGAGCTGGATCAGCATACACAGCCAGATCCTTCGGCGCAAGACCCAACTTGGAAGTGCCGTCATTCCACCCAGAAGGTGGCGCTGACAAGGTCCTGTGCCCGGGAGCTGTGCCCCACCAGCAGCCGGAACTCCCCCGGCTCCACGCGTCGGGCACCCGCGGCGTCCACGATCGAACACTCATGAACCGGCATGAGGAGCTCGATCCTGCGTGATTCCCCGGGGTAGAGGTCGACCTGACAGAAGTGCTTGAGCTCCTTGCCGGCCCACGTCGCGGAGGTCACCACATCGTGGAGGTAGACCTGAACAGTCTCGCGTCCAGGGCGGCTGCCGGTATTGGTCACCGTCACCATTGCCCTCAGCTCATCGTCCACGCCCACATGATCTTTCAGGACCTCCAGCGATCGGAAGGCAAAGCTGGTGTAACCGAGTCCCTCCCCAAAGACGAAGGCAGGGTCCTGTGTGAGGTCTGCATATCGGCTTCCATGCTGGCCCCGCACCTGGTTGTAGTGAACGGGTTGCTGGCCGACGTGGAAGGGAATCGTGATCGGAAGCCGGCCCGAGGGTTCGATCCTGCCCAGGAGCAGTTCGGCCACGGCGCGTCCACCCTCCATGCCCGGGTTGAAGGCCTGCACCAGCGCGGCGGCGTTCAGCGCGCTGGCCGGCAGCGCCAAGGGCTTGCCCGAGACCACGACCACCACCATCGGCGTGCCCGTCGCAGCGACGGCGTCGAGCAGGGCCACCTGCCCGCCCTGCAGTTCCAGTGTTGCCGTCGACTTGCCTTCACCCGTCAGGTCGACATTGTCACCGACCACCACGACGGCGATATCGCTTCCACGAGCCAACTCGACGGCACGCTCCACCTCTTCGTCATCAACCGGGGCCGCAACGAAGGGGCTCCACACGGGCTGATCATCCTCGTAGCCGACGAGTTTCGCGCCCTCCCCGATCAAGGCGCCGCGTTCGTGATCCACCACCCAGCCCTCCGGGACAATCCCCCGCAGGCCCGTGAGGACCGTGGAGACCAGGTCACGCGGCATGTACTCGCGCATCCATTCCACCTGTCCCGAGGCGGCAGCCCAGTCGCCGAGCTGGGCCTGGACGTCATCGGCATTGGGGCCCAGGACCGCGACACGGCGAGTGGAAGCCTGCGGGGAGAGCGGCAACGTTCCGTCATTGCGCAACAGCACCAAGGATCGGCGGGCCTGCTCCAAGGCCACCTCGCGGTGGGCTGCGCAGCCGATCACCTCCCGCTGGCGCTCGACATGGGGATGGCGAGGATCCTCGAAGAGCCCCATGTCCATCTTGAGGCGCAGGATGCGCCCCACTGCCTCGTCCACCTGCTGCATGCTGACCAGACCACGGTGAACCGCCTCCTGCGCGCCCTCGAAGAAGTCCGGAGTGGTCATCACGAAGTCATTGCCACAGCGGATCGCCATGGCCGCGGCCTCGGTGATGTCCGCAGCAATGCGCTGGGCCGTCATCAAGGAACCCACATTGTTCCAGTCCGTCACCAGCGTGCCCTCGAAGCCCCACTCACCGCGCAACACCTCGTTGAGCAGCCAGTCATTCGCCGTGATCGGAACCCCATCGATCGATTCGTATCCGAGCATGAAGGAACGGGCACCCGCCCGAGCCACTCGCTCGAAGGGCGGCAGGAACCAGGAGCGCAGCTTGCGTCGTGAGATGTCTGCCTCGGAGGCATCCCGCCCACCGATGGTCTCGGAGTAGCCGGCGAAGTGCTTCGCGCAGGCCAGGATCGCCGTGGGATCACCCAGGCCCTCGCCCTGGTAGCCCCGAACCATCGCCACGCCCAGTTCCCCCAAGAGGTGCGGGTCCTCTCCGAAGGTCTCGTCCACTCGTCCCCAGCGCAGGTCACGAGCGATGCAGAGAACCGGACTGAAGGTCCAGTGGATGCCCGTGGGTGCCACCTCGCGCGCCGTCATGCGTGCTCCCTGCTCCACCAAGGTGGGATTCCACGTGCAGGCCATGGCCAGCTGCGACGGGAGAATCGTCGCCCCTGGCCAGAAGGAGTGACCGTGGATGCAGTCATCGGCAACCAGCAGCGGGATCTGCAGACGAGAGCGTGCCACCAGGGCATGGGCGCGGGCCAGGCGCTCCGGTGCCGTGTGGAGGATGGATCCCGCATGACGGTGCAGGACGATGTCCTCGAGGTCCGTCTGCGCGTCGAGCTGGAGCATCTGCCCCACCTTCTCCGCCAAGCTCATCCGGCCCAACAGGTCTCTGACACGCGCGTCGACGGACAGGCTGGCGTCGAGATAGGGCAAAGCTGCACTCATGAGGCCATTCCAGCCCCGTCGGCCAAGTCCCGCTCGAACAGGGCACGCATTGCCGCCTCCTGCTCACCGGAATCCCAGACGATCTCCTCCAGTGCCTGAGCGGCCTCATCGACGACATGCTTCCAGCGCGTACGCGAGATCAGCCCCAGTTCGAGGGCCTTCGCGGCGGCCCCCACATAGGTGTCATGGAACCAGACCCGGTGTTCGGCATGCTCGCGTCGCGCCTGGATCCCGGTGTCCACCACGTCGTGGATGAAGACGGCGTCCATCGCCTCGGGGAACTCCTGCCACAGCCGCTCCCCCACCTGCACGTCACCCTGACCCGAATCTCCCATGAAGGTCATGCGGTACTCCGGATAGAGCTGCACATGGTGGGCGATGTTCTCCAGCTTCTTGCCGGCCATCGTGTCCAGGCTCAGCAGACTGAACGGGCTGCCGGACATCACCGACAGGTCCGCCACGCCTGCCTTCTTGAGGCTCTCCCGCGAGTGGTTCTCCACCAGTCCGAAGAAGTCCATCGGCCGCGCCGTGACAAAGGTGAGGTCCCCGATGCTCAGCGGATCATCGTCCGGCCCCATGTCCAGGGCCTCCTGGAAGGCCAGGACACCGGGGTAGAGGGTTCCCCGGGGATAGCGGTGGTCATGCAGCTTGCAGAAGACGGTGTCATCGATGTCCGAGAGCACTTTCGCCTCGGTGACCGGCATTCCTTGCGCCTGCGCGTGGATGTGATCAAGCACCCGTTGGCGGATGTCGCGGTCATCAAGGTCCTTGAAGACCAGGCCTTCCAGGTCATGGTGGTCGCTGCGCAGGTTGACGATGTTCTTCAGGTGGGTGAGTTCCGCGCCCTCGACGGCGCAGACCAGACCCGCGATAGCCTCCTCGCCCCGGTGGCCGGTGCGTCCGGTCTGCAGGCCGTAAATCACCGCGGCCCGGGAGTGCAGGTCCAGTTCGCCGGCCCGCTGGACGGCCACCAGGTCGATCACGGCATCGCGGTTCCGGGGCCCCAGCAGATGGTTGTCAAGGGCACCGAGCAGGCGATCCGCCGTGTGGTCGTCGAGCAGCTCATTGAGCTCCTCCGTGTCAAGGGCCCGGAGCAGCGCCAGCAGGCGCCCCTCCTCGTCCTCCCCCGTGGAATGCGCCAGCAGTTCACGCACCAGGCCCAGTTCCGCACTCATCAGATGTCCTTTCGCAGCGATTCGGGGCAGCGCACCATCAGGGCCCGCGGGTCCACGTCGATCTCGAGGTGCACCACCGGGCCAAAGACGTCGCCGTCGAGTTGCAGGGCCGTCGGTTCCTCAGGCTCGATCACCAGGCGTCGCGCCACCCCGTGCACCAGCACAGGACTGTCGGCGCGACGACGAAGCCCCGCCCAGGCCACCGGGATCCATTGCCACAGGTGCGTGACGCGCGCTTCCATGGTGCGCAGCAGCCCGTCGTCGAGACGAGCTTCGGGGAAGATCTCGATCCCCAGTGGAATGCGCCCCGCATTGCCCACCAGGAAGCTCCACACCGCCCGGGCGTGAGCCGGACGTCCGTCGACGGCGATCATCATCCGCACCGGAGGCCGTACCAGGTGGCGCACTCCGGACTCGAAGTAGGCGGCCCAGCCCAGACGTCGCTTGAGGTCCGGCCGCGTCGCCAGCACCGTCTCGGCATCGTGGCCCAGCCCCGCGAGCACCAGGAAGAGGTGGTCGCGAGATGCCTGCGTCGGCACCGCGGCGGTCCTGAAGCGTGCCACGCCCAGGTCCAGTGGGCGCCCCGAGGCATCCATCGCCACCTCGACCGCCGCCTCAAGGCGGCGCGGAGACAGCCCCAGGTTGCGGGCGAAGATGTTGGCCGTGCCCAGCGGGATGATGGCCATCTCCACACCGGTGCCGCGCAGCCTCTCCGCCACGGCCCGCACGGTGCCATCACCACCCCCGACGATGACCAGATCTGCGCCCATGGACAAGGCCGACTCGGCCTGACCCCCTCCGAAGTCCTGCCGCGAGGTCTCTAGGACCACCGGCATCGGCCACCCTCGCCTCGCGGCCCCGGCCGAGAGCAGTTCCACGGCCCTGGGATAGCCCTTGGCCACCGGGTTGAGGATCGCAACCGGGGACCGGGGTATACCGCTGTTCGCGTGCCCCGCTGGCTCGGCCAGCCGTGCGGCAACCGCAATCTCAGCGGGCAACCAGTCCAGGCCCGGCAGCTCGTCCGGAAGACACCAGCGCACTGCCCGGTGCTCGGAACCGACGGCGGGCAGCGCGTCCGCGCAGCTGACGTGGAAGACCCTCATGCCCAGGCGCTCGTTGATCGGCCACAGTCCGTCGGGGTGCAGCACCTCGGCCCCCACCCGTACCTCGCATCCCAGTTCCTCGCGGATCTCCCGGACCAGGGCTTCGCGGGCCGATTCCCCGGCCTCCACCTTTCCGCCGGGAAACTCCCACAGCCCCGCCAACTCCGTCGGTGTGGCACGCTGGGCCGCCAGAATCCGCCCCTCGTGCTCGATGACGGCGGCCACGACAAGCCGGCGGGCGGCGGTCATGCCAGTTCCTGCTTGGCCTGCCTCGCCAGCGACTTGGCGGCCTTCTTCGTCTCCCGCACGCGCAGCAGGGACTCGGCATCGGTGATGTCGGCCACCGAGCGGAAGCCGTCCAGTCCATAGTCACCCGCGGCCTCGCGCCACCCCTCAGCGGTCAGCCCTCGCCGCTTGCCCAGCAGAGCCAGGAAGATCCTCGCCTTCTGGTCACCGAAGCCGGGGAGCTTCTTGAGCCGCTTCAGCACCTGCGGGCCACCACCCTGCTCCCAGACCGCTGCTGCCCGCCCGTCGTACTCATCGACCAGCACCGTGCACAGCTGGTGAACCCGAGCACCCATCGATCCCGGAAAGCGGTGCACGGCAGGCTTGCGGGCACACACTTCGACGAAGTCCTCCTCGGGCATCGCGGCGATGGCGGCCACATCCACACTGCCACCCATTCGCTCCGCGATCACGGCGGGACCAGTGAAGGCCTTCTCCATCGGGATCTGCTGGTCGAGGCACATGCCCAACAGGAGCGCGTCGTCATTGGTTGCCAGCAGGTCATCGGCGGCCGGATCTCCGGTGAGGTAGAAGTCCGTCATGGCGCCAGCCTAGGGCCTCGACCAACTCGGCAAGCGGGAGAGTTCACCGGTACAGACGGGCGAGTCGCTCGAACGGTGGCAGAGCTCATTCGAACAGGATGTACTCCGGGGTGGGCTTGAGGGCCATCACCTCGGCGGGCGTCATGAGCCGCCCCCCGGTCTCCACGTCCTCCTGGTAGAAGAGCTTGAAACCTCCGTGCACGAAAGTGGGCTTCTTGGCCACCACGCGCTTCCAAGTGTCCACCTTCGCCCCCGGGGAGCCGATCCCGTCCACCGACTTGATCATCACGACGCCCTTGGCCGGCACAAGAGTGGGCTCGTTGACCACCACGCCCTCGTTGAGCTGGTGGTAGAGCATCACCTTCTGCGGCAGGTTGTGCTTCGCGACCAGTTCCGAGACCCACTGGGCACACTCGTTGAGCTCCGCTGCCTTCACATGACCGAAGGTCTTCATCGGCACCTCTCCCGGGCCCATCCGCCACTCGGGGTCCAGGGCCAGGCCGACATCCGGCTCCTTGAGCCACTTCTCATAGGCCTTGATCTCGTCGGGGAAGCTGGCGCGTCCCGGCTGGATGTTCAGCAACAACATGGCCTTGTGCTTGCGGGCCGTGGTCAGCCACTCCTGGATCACGGCGTCGTCGATCCGACTGCGGTACATGCCGTCCTTGCCAGCGGAACCATGCACGGTGGTGGCGATCAGTTCCATGACCGGCATGATCTTGCGGCCCTTCGCGTAGGGCTGCGCGCGCTTCTCCATCTCCACCATGCGCTCGTCAAGGGCTCCGATGCCGAGCCTTCCTTGTCCCTCGGCCCCGGGCGCCCCGGAATAGCCGAACAGGCGGTAGGCCGGGAAGACGGCCCGCCCACCGCGCGGCAGCTCCGGGGCCGGTGTGGGTGTGGGCGAGGGCGTTGCGCTCGCTGCGCTTCCCACCGTCGTCTCGGGGCCAGCGACGTCGGGCCCGCTCTGGCCCTGCCCGCTGCAACCAGCGGTCAGCGTGGCCGACAGGACGAGGAAAGCGGCGAGACTTCTGTGTGCATGGGGAAGGCGCATGACAGGAACGCTATCGGAGTGCGTAGGAAATTCACCACTTGTCGCCGTCGGATTCCCTGCGTCTCCCCACCACGACGAGGGGCCCCGTGGAGCAGCGCTCCACGGGACCCCTTGAGATCGCTCGGCCAACGACCAGCTGGCTCGGCTGACGTCGGGCCGACCTCGTGCGTCGGATCAGAAGTTGATCATGTGGCCGACGACGCCCTCGGCGGCTTCCTTCATGGCCTCCGACAGGGTCGGGTGGGCGTGCACGGTGCGTCCGATCTCGTCGGCGCGCAGGTCGTACTGCTGGGCCAGGACGAACTGCGGGAGCAGTTCGGTGACCTCGGGGCCAATCATGTGGGCGCCGAGGATCTCATTGGTCTTGGCGTCGGCCACGAGCTTGACGAAGCCCACCGCCTCGCCCATGCCCCAGGCCTTGCCGTTGGCAGTGAAGGGGAACTTGCCGACCTTGACCTCAAAGCCCTTGTCCTTGGCCTGCTGCTCCGTGTAACCCATGGAGCCGATCTGCGGCTGGCAGTAGGTGGCGCGCGGGATGAAGTCGTAGTTCACCGGGAAGGTCTCGGCTCCTGCGATCGTCTCGGCGGCGACGACACCCTGGGCCTCGGCCACGTGCGCGAGCATCATCTTGCCCGTGCAGTCGCCGATGGCGTAGATGCCCTCGACATTGGTGCGCAGGTTGTCGTCGACGGCGATGGCGCCGCGATCGGTGAGCTGCACGCCGGTCTTGTCCAGACCGAAGCCCTCGGTGCGAGGTGCGAAGCCCATCGCCTGCAGGAACTTGTCGGCCTCGAGCACCTGCTCGTCGCCACCCTTGGCGGGAGCAATGGTGACCTTGACACCGGCGCCGGTGTCCTCGACACCCTTCACCGCAGTGGAGGTGAGCACCTTGATGCCGAGCTTCTTGTAGGCCTTCTGCAGCTCCGCGGAGATCTCCTTGTCCTCGGCGGGCACCTGACGGTCCAGGAACTCGACGATGGTCACGTCGACCCCGTAGCTGTTGAGGACATAGGCGAACTCGGTGCCGATGGCACCGGAGCCGCCGATGATGATGCTCTTCGGCAGGTTGTCCGCAAGGATCTGCTCCTTGTAGGTGACCACATTCTGGCTGACCTGGGTGCCGGGCAGCAGCTTGGTGGTGGCGCCGACAGCGATGATGCAGGCGTCGAAGGTGACATCCTCCGTCGCACCGCCCTCCTTGGCGACGCTGATGGTCTTCGCGTCCGTGAAGGTGCCCCAGCCCGAGAACTCCTGGATCTTGTTCTTCTTCATCAGGAAGTGGATGCCGTTGACCATCCGGTCGCTGACCTGACGGGAGCGGGAGAAGGCCTTGCCGTAGTCGGCCGACATCTCGCCAGTGAGCCCGAACTTGTCGGCCTCCTTGGTCACGATGTGCACGATCTCGGCATTGCGCAGCAGCGACTTGGTGGGGATGCAGCCCACGTTGAGGCAGACACCGCCCCAGTACTCCTTCTCGATGATGGCAACCTTCTTGCCGAGCTGGGCCGCGCGGATGGCGGCGACATAGCCACCGGGGCCAGCACCAAGGACAACGACGTCAAAATGAGAGCTCATGCTCCCACTCTATTGCACATCAGCCCGGTCATTCATTGACCAGGACGGGAACGGAAACACTGGCAGAAACCACCCGGGACCGCAGCTCCTCAGGGACCTTGATCGTGAACTCCTCCGAGTGGAAGTGCTCCACGCCGGGGGTGGCCGCGGCCTCGCTCTCGCCACCGCCGTGGTCATGCGTACCGTCGAGGTGATGCGTGAACCGGGCCGTGCCCAGGAGCTTGCCCGAGGAGTCGTGGAAGCCCGCGACGACCTGCAGTTCCAGCAACTCGGAGATGTCGCTGGTGACCGTCACCGTTCCCCTCACCGCATCCCGGGACAGCCGCAGGTCCTTGAAGGTGAACCGATTGTCGAAGGGGCCAGCAGCCTGTTCCACGGAGCCGGCCGCGGGGTTGAGGGTCACCATCGACGACGGCGTCGGGTCCCCACTGGCCGCGGCGAGCCCCGGGAAGCTGCTGGCGATGGCCGACGACGGCTCAGGTGGGGTGTCAGGTTCTCCGGCGCCGCAGCCCGCGAGTGGAAGCGTCAGCAGGGCGACCGCGAGGGCCGACAGGAAGTGGGAGGAACGAGCTGGCGGGTGGTTCATGGGGTCCTTCGTGATGTGTGCGACGTGCGCGACGCCGATGGCGTCGCGCACGTCGCGGTCTGGCAGGTGGTGACCGGGGTCAGCGGGTGACCTTCAGGGCCTGGCCGACGATGTCGAACAGGTCGGTGTTCTCGATGGAACCGGCAACCTTCTGCGAACCCGGGCCGTAGCCGTAGACAGGCACGTCGGCACCGGTGTGGTTGCCCGACAGGTAGCTCAGCCAGAGGCTGGCCTCCGGGGAGCCGTCCTTGACGCCGGCGGCGTCATCGGGGGTGCGGAAGGTGGCCGGGCCGAAGTTGGCCGGGTCATTGATGCCATCGCCGTTGACAATGCCCGAGGAACGCTTGGGATCCAGCTTGCCGCTCTTGGCGCGCGAGGGCACCGAGTTGTTGGCGGTATTGCCCGAGTCCACGTTGGTCGGCGGCGTCACGGCCTCGGCATTGGTGTACGTGCCCTTCTCGATGATGTTGAAGCCGGCGCACTCGTGGTCAGCGGTCACGATCACCATCGTGTGCTTGTCCTTCTTGGCGAAGTCCAGGGCAACACGGACGGCCTCGTCGAAGGCCTTGGTCTCCTCGAGGGTCTGGGCGGCGTCATTGGCGTGCGAACGCTTGTCGATCAGGGCGCCCTCCACCTGCAGGTAGAAGCCCTTCTTGCCCTTCTGGGTGTTCAGCAGCTCGATCGACTTGCGGGTCATGTCCGCGACGGTCGGCTCCTTGGCCTCGGCAGAAGAGGGATTCTCGCGCTTGGACTTCTCGATGGTCAGGTTGCCCTTGTTGTACAAGGCGAAGACCTTGTTCTGCTGACGCTTCTTGGCCTTGACCCGGTTCAGGTCGGACTCGGTGGCCACCCGCTGCGCGGCCGGCGAGCCCAGGACGGTGTAGCCCTGGTCCTTCAGTGCCTGCTCGTCGGCGGCATCAAAGCGACCCAGGCCGCCGCCCATGATGACGTCGGCGGTGCCATTGCGGGCGATCTGGTCCGCGACCGGGGTCACGCGCACGTCCGTGGTGGGCAGTTCCTTGCCGGTGACCTCGGTGTTCTGGCAGGCCTTGGCGGAATAGTCCGGACCTTGGCAGCCGCGCATGAGCACGTGGCTCATCTGGCCCGCCGGGGTGGCGTCGGTGATCTCCGCGGTGGAGACATTGCCGGTGCGGTAGCCGGCCTTCTTGGCCAGCTCCATCACGGTGGCGTGGGACTCGCCCTTGGCGTCGACGGCGAGGGCGGCGTTGTAGGTCTTGTACCCGGTGGTCCAGGCCGTCGCGGCGGAGGCCGAGTCGGTCACGTAGTTGGGCAGGAAGTCGGGCTCGCCGGGCTGGCCGGAGCCGGGCTCGACGGAGTACGTGCGGTTCTGGCCGACATTCGGCAGGGTCTCCATCACCAGCTTGCCGTCGGCGCCGTAGTAGCGCTCGCGGGCGGCGGTGACGTGGGTGCGGCCCATACCGTCGCCCAGCAGGTAGATGACATTGCGAATCTCGCGGTCGTTGCCACGCCGGGCCTCAGCGACACCGGCCATGCCGGCGCCGACGATGGAGGCCAGGGCCACGGCTGCCGCGGCCAGACGGAAGGACTTGTTCATGATGATGCCTGTCTCGATGGGAGTGGTTGGCTCCGCGGAGCCCTCAACCCGAGGGGAACCGCGCGCACCACGACGCTAGGGGACACAGCCCCCCGAACGACGGCTTGTAGTTGACCGCAAAGTGAACAGCAGGAGGCGAGACAGGCGTCATAGCCACCCCACGACACGCCCCCCATTCGACCATTATCTCAACTGTGAGTTATCCTGAAAAGCGTGACTGAGACAACTCCTGCCTCCATCGGCCGACTGATCCGTGACGCGCGCAAGCAGCGTGGACTCACGCAGCACCAGCTCGCCGACGTGCTGAACACGTCGCAGAGCGCCGTCCACCGGATCGAGGCCGGCAACCAGAACCTGAGCCTCGAGATGATCAACCGGATCGCCGAGGCCCTCGAATCGCCACTCATCACGCCCGCGAGCAGCGGCACCATGAACTTCCGGATCCAGGGTGGCGCCAAGCTCTCCGGCTCCATCGAGGTGCGCTCCAGCAAGAATGCTGCCGTCGCCCTGCTCTGCGGCTCGCTGATCAACCGTGGCAAGACCGTGCTGCGTGGCATCGCCCGGATCGAGGAGGTGAACCGCCTGCTCGAGGTGCTCACCAGCATCGGCGTCGAGGCCACCTGGAATGACGACCACACCGACCTGACGCTGCGTCGCCCGGACGTGCTGGACCTCGAGGCCATGGACGTTGCCGCGGCCCGCCGCACCCGCAGCATCATCATGTTCATGGGCCCGCTGCTGCACCAGTACCCGGACTTCAGCCTTCCCTATGCCGGCGGCTGCAACCTGGGCGCCCGCACCATCGAGCCCCACCTGCAGGTGCTGCGTCCCTTCGGCCTGGAGGTCGAGGCCACCGAGGGCTTCTACAAGGCCCACACGGATTCCTCGAAGGTGAAGGAGGTGCGGCAGATCACGCTCACCGAGCGCGGCGACACCGTCACCGAGAATGCCTTGCTGGCCGCCGCGCAGACCCCGGGGGTCACCGTGCTGCGCAATGCCTCGTCCAACTACATGGTCCAGGACGTGTGCGTCTTCCTGCAGATGCTGGGCGTCACCATCGAGGGCATTGGCACCACCACGCTGCGCATCACCGGCGTCGACCGGATCGACACCGATGTGGAGTACCACATCAGCGAGGACCCCATCGAGGCGATGAGCCTGCTGACCGCGGCCATCGTCACCGACAGCGAGCTGACGATCACTCGCTGCCCGATCGAGTTCCTCGAGATCGAGCTCGCCGTGCTCGAGGAGATGGGCCTGCAGTACTCGATGACCGACGAGTACACCAGCAGCAATGGCTACACCCGCCTGGTGGACATCACCGTCCACCCGTCGACGCTGCGCGCCGCGGCGGACAAGATCCACCCGCTGCCCTTCCCCGGTCTCAACATCGACAACCTGCCCTTCTTCGCCGTGATCGCGGCCGTCGCCGAGGGCCAGTCGCTGATCCATGACTGGGTCTACGAGAACCGGGCCATCCACCTGCTCGAACTGAACAAGCTCGGTGCGAATGTGCAGCTGCTGGACCCGCACCGCTTGATCGTGGTCGGCCCGACCCGCTGGCGCGGCCGGGACCTGGTCTGCCCGCCGGCGCTGCGCCCGGCCGTCTGCCTGCTGTTGGCCGCACTGGCCGCCCGCGGCGAGACCGTGCTGCGCGATGTCTACGTGATCAACCGTGGCTACGAGGACCTGCCGATGCGGCTCAGCAAGCTCGGTGCCACCATCGAGGTCTTCCACGAGTGACCTGTGCAGGTGGTGGCTCGGAGTGACCGGGCCATCACGCCAGGGCGAAACGCTCCATGAGCCGGGTGTTCCCCTGTTCGTACCAGACGAGGTCCAGCGCCTCGGCACGAGACGAGCAGGGCAGCACCCGGCTCAAGCATTCCCGAACCCACTCGACGTCGACGCCCGGACCGACGGCATCGAGTGTCACGTGGGGGTTGACCTCGTGCAGCCCGCCATAGGGAATCACCTCGGGGAAGGCCTCGCGCAGCGCCGCGGTGAGCGCCCGAAAGGGTGCCTTGGGCTCCGGGACGGCGTGGATGATGCCATCCGGGAAGACCTCAATCCGGCTCAGGGTGTGTCCGAAGGCGGCCGTTCGGGCCGCGATCCCTCGCACGATGCGGACATCGGGAGGTGAAAGGAAGGGCCCCAGCGCGGTGACGTGCGCATGGACGTGGCACTGCCCCGGCACCTCCGATGCGCCCAGGAATCCGGTGTCGTAGTGCGCGGTGCGTTCCCTGACGAAGTCCTCCAGCTCCGGCACCGGTACCTGCAGCACCGCATGCCCCGGCCACTGGGGCATCAGCCGATCTTCGTTGCCCGGAAGCTCCAGCCGGGCGCCACCACATGGTCCTGGGCCTGCACCAGAGCCAGTTCACTGCGCCCCAAGTCTGCCGTGGCCCGCAGCACCGAGTACACCACCGACGCGGTCTGCTCCAGGGCGACGCCAACCGGCAGCCCCTCAAGGATCTTGGCCAGGAAGAGGGCGCTGGTGATGTCCCCCGTCCCGGTGAAGTAGCCGTCGATTCGGGGCGTCTCCACCTGCCAGGCCCCCTCCTCGGTGACCGCGATCATTCGCATGGCGTCGTCACGGCCGTCGGGCAGCCGCACCGAGGTGACCAGCACCGTCTTCGGCCCCTGCCTGCGCAGCTGCTGTGCGGCCTCCATCACGTCGCAGATCGTGTGCACCTCACGCCCCACCAGGAATTCCAATTCGAACAGATTGGGAGTGAGCACGTCCGCCCGCGGAACCACTTCATCGCGCATGAACTCCGGAATCCCGGGCAGGCAGTAGAAACCGGTGTCCACGTCGCCCATCACGGGATCGCAGCAGTAGAGGGCCCCAGGATTCTCCTCCCGAAGTGCCACTGCGGCGGAAAGGATGACCTGCCCCATGTCCGCGCTGCCCTGGAAGCCGGACAGCAGGGCATCGGCTCGGCCCAGCACTCCCCTGTCCCGGATCCCCTGCACCACCTCAGACACCTGTTCCGCCTCGATCAGGGGACCACGCCAGGCGCCGTACCCGGTGTGGTTGCTGAAGTTCACCGTGAGCACCGGCCAGACCTCCACCCCGAGCCGCTGCAGAGGGAAGACGGCGGCGGAGTTCCCGACATAGCCGTAGGCGACATGGGACTGGATCGACATGATGGTGGTCACCGCGCGATTCTGCCACGACCGGGCATCCGGACTCGCCAACGACTCCTACCTGGGGCGGACACCAGAACGGGACCCTGGTCGGTTGGGGGCGCCTCGAAGGTCTGGCAGGATCTTGGCATGCCGCCCGCACCACGCCGCCGAACAGGTGACCAGACCCTCGAGAGCCCCCTGCCCGCAGGTGCTCCCGGAGAAGCCAATCCGGTGGACCTGGGCTCGGATCTGCACGACCTCCGCGAGCGCGACGACCAGTGGCCCCGGGAGCGCTGGGCATGGCGTGCACGGGTGCGTGCCAACCCCCTGGCCTACTTCTGGTACCGGCTCGGAGTGGCCCTGGTTGGAGCCCTCATGATGGTCGGAGCCGCCCTGACCGGATGGCTCCCCGGGCCGGGCGGGATCCCCCTGTTCATGTTGGGCCTGGTCGTGTGGTCGAGCGAGTTCACCTGGGCCCACCGCGTGATGCTCTGGTTCCGCCGCGCCTTCGACTGGTTCCTGGGCTGGCCGGACCGCACCCGGCACCTGTTCTACGTCGGCTGTCTCGTGGCCGCCATCTGCACCTGGTACGGGCTTGCCGTGTGGCACGGAATCCCCAGCTGGATGCCCGCAGGCGCCGCCGCCCAGCTGGACCGGCTCCCCGGCATCGAACGCTGAACTCCGCCCCTCGAGCACTACTCTCGACGTCATGCACGCCAGCGACTACGCCTACTTCGAGCAGCCCTTCACCGCCCTCGCGCACCGGGGTGGCGCCGGGCTGTCGGCTAACCGTGGGCGAGAGAACACGCTGCACGCCTTCGGCAATGCCATCGCGCTGGGCTACACACACCTGGAGACCGACGTCCATGCCACTCGCGACGGTCACCTGCTGGCCTTCCACGACTCCCTCCTGGACCGCGTCACAGACTCCACGGGGGCCATCGCAGCCTGCTCCTTCCAAGAGGTCCGCGCCGCGCGGATCGGAGGGATGGACCATATCCCCACCCTGGACGAGGTCCTGGAGAGCTTTCCTTCGGCCCGGATCAACATCGACATCAAGGCGGCCGACGCCGTGGAACCGCTGGTCGAGTGCCTGCGTGCCCACCGGGCCGAGGACAGGGTCTGTGTCGGCTCCTTCGGCCAGGAACGACTGAGGCGTTTCCGACGCCTGGCGGGGCCGCAGGTGCCGACCGCAGTGGGCCCTGCGGGCGTCGCGTGGACCGCTCGAGTGCCGGTCCTCCCCCGCCTGCTCGCCAGCCCCGGCGTCGCCCTGCAGATGCCCGTCGAGCACACCGTCAGCGGCCGCCGGATCCGCCTGCTCACCCCGTGGCTGCTTGACGCGGCCCACAGACGTGGCAAGGTGGTCCATGTGTGGACGGTCGATGACGCCGCACAGATGCACGAACTGATCGACCTGGGGGTCGACGGAATCGTGTCCGATGCCATCGACGTGCTCAAGCAGGTGCTGCAGGAGC
Organism: Luteococcus japonicus; assembly: GCF_003752415.1. Lineage (NCBI taxonomy): Bacteria > Bacillati > Actinomycetota > Actinomycetes > Propionibacteriales > Propionibacteriaceae > Luteococcus > Luteococcus japonicus. The sequence continues at coordinate 520,210 of NZ_RKHG01000001.1, forward strand.
GTGGTCTGTGGCATCAGACGCCTCCCGAGGCCCTGTGACGGCACCACGAGCAGGGAACAAAGCACACAACCGGCTCGTTGTGCAGGTGTATGGACCCCCGTAGGGCTGGGGGACGCGCAAGGACCGGCACGTCGGGGGCAACAAGGAGGAGAGATCATGGCAGATCGGGCACTGCGAGGCATGGGTCTGGGAGCCAAGAGCTTCGAGGACGAGGACGGCATCGAATTCGCTGCACGTCAGACCATCGGGTTCGACTGCGCCAATGAGCACCACTTCGAGGTGACCTTTGCGATGGAGGCCGACCTTCCGGGCGAGTGGGAATGCCCCCGGTGCGGCGCCAACAGCCTGCGCTCCGATGGCACCAAGCCCGCGGAGAAGGTCACCAAGCCCGTGCGTACGCACTGGGACATGTTGCGGGAGCGCCGCAGCATCAAGGAACTCGAGGTCCTGCTGGAGGAACGCCTGGAACTGCTCCGCAAGGACCAGTGACACCCCCCGCGGACACATGACGGGAGCCCGGACCAGATGGTCCGGGCTCCCGTCATGTTCGGGATCTCAGAGCACGCGGCCGGTGATCGCCGGCGGATCCTGACCATCGGAGGGAGGTTCCATCACCGTCTCGCCCTGGACCACCTCACCGTCAATCGTCATGTCCGAGGTGCGGGCCCGCATCAGGTCCATGTCCACCCCCGCGCGCTGTACCTGCCGTGCGGCGAAGACCTCCACCAGACGGCGCGCAAGCGGCCGGGTGAAGGGCAGCAGGAAGAAGAAACCGAAGACATCGGTCAGGAAGCCGGGAAGCATCAGCAGAACGCCGCCCACCAGCACGAGCGCCGCGTCAGTCAGCTCGGTGGCGGGCATTCGACCCGTGCCGAGCGTGGCTCGCAGGGCCTGCCAGGCACGGCTGCCCTCCCGCTTCATCAGCCACGCGCCGACGGCCGCCTCTGCGACCAGGATGGCGACGGTGGGGAGCCCACCGATCGCGTGGCCAACCCGGAGCAGGATCCAGACCTCGATGATCGGGACCGCCACCAACAGGGCCATGAACAACGGCATGGCCCATCCATTGCGGCGTGGCGCAGCCATGCTCAGGCGTCCTTCCTGGCCTTGTCTGCCTTCTGCTTGGCCTGCTTGATCACCGGAGCCGCCTTCTCCAGACCCTTCACGGCAAGACCCTTGGCCTGCTGGGCGCGGAACTCGGCACCCCACAGCGTGGTGCGGATCAGGGCCTCGGTGACGATGTCCTTGCTCATCTTGGACTCACCGCGCTCACGCTCGATGAACTCGATCGGGACCTCGACGATCTTCAGCCCCGCCTTGGCGACCCGCCAGGCCAGATCCAGCTGGAAACAGTAGCCCGCGCTGGCGATCTCGTCGAGGTCGATGGCGCGCAGGGTGGAGGCGCGGAAGGCGTTGAAACCACCGGTGATGTCCTTGACATTCATCCCGGTGCACATCCGGGTCCACAAGGAGCCGCCGCGGCTGATCAGCAGGCGACTGGCGGGCCAGTTCACCACGGAGCCGCCCTTGACATAGCGCGATCCCTTTACCATGTCCGCATCCTCGAGTGCCTCGAGGATCGCGGGCAGCTGCTCGGGCTGGTGGGAGCCGTCGGCGTCGTGTTCGACGAGCACGTTGTAGCCGTGGTCCAGGCCCCAGTGGAAGCCGGCCAGGTAGGCGGCGCCCAGGCCCTGCTTTCCCTTGCGGTGCATGACGTGGATGTGCTCCGGATCCGCGTTGTGCAGCCGGTCGGCGATGTCACCGGTGCCGTCGGGCGAGTTGTCATCGGCCACGAGGACGTGGGCATCCGGAACTGACGTGCGAAGCCGTGTGACGATCGGCTCGATGTTCTCGGCCTCGTTGTACGTCGGGATGATGACCAGGACCTTGTCGGTCGGCTCGCTGCGATCCACCATGACTCCCCCATCGGGTTGGTTGCCGGGACTCCGTGTACCGGTCAGACCAGTTTAGCGACGGCCCGCGTCACCGACCCGGGAGCGACCCGCCAGAACGCCCACGACAAGGCCCAGGACAGCGAGAAGGGAGGCCGCACGCTCGATCAAGGGGCCGGCGACCACGGCCGGGGTGGTGCCCTGCGCCACGGGCACGGTGAAGGTACGCGCATCGGCCGTCGCCTCCCGGGTGAGACCGCTCACCCGGCCGTCGGGGTGCACCCGCGCCGAGAGCGAGTTGGTGGTGGCGACGACGATGTCGCGGCGCAGCTCCATGGCACGGGCACGTGTGATCGCGAACTGTTGCCGAGGCTGACCGGTGCCGGTGTAGGTGCCGTTGTTCGACTGGACCACCAGGACCTGGGCACCATGGGTGACCGTCTCGCGCACCGTCCGGTCCCAGGCCAGCTCGAAGCAGACCACATCGCCCACGGCCAGCGGCCGCCCATCGGGCAGGGTCACGTGCAGCACCCCCGGCGTCGTGCCGGGGATGGACTGGGCGCCCACCTCCCGCAGCACCGGAAGCACGGGCAGGAGCTGGGCGCGCAGCGGGATCCACTCCCCGAAGGGCACGAGGTTGCGCTTGTCATAGCGGGCCGCGATGGTGCCCTCCGTGGTCCACCACAGGGCGCTGGTCTGTCGCTCGTCGAGGCCCGGGCCATCCATCACGGCGCCCACCAGGATTGGCAGGCCCGCGATGCGGCTCGCCCGCTGGACCAGGGCGTGCGTCTGGTCATCCTTCGTCGGATCGATGTCCGTGGCGTTCTCCGGCCACAGCACGAAGTCCGGCATCGGGTCCAGACCGGCGCGCGAGCGAGCCATCAGGGTGACCGTCTGGCTCACGTGGTTGTCGGTGACGCTGCGGGCATAGCCCATGGCATTGGGGCCGGGAGAACCGTCGACATTGCCCTGGACCATGCCGATGTTCACAACACCGTCGTCGCCATCCGGCACGGGCACCACACGGGCCGCGATGGGGCCTCCGATGGCCAGGGCCGCGGCCGCCAGGAGCGCCGTCAGTGACGTCGCCCGCGAGGAGCGAAGCGACGTGACCACGACCGCCACGAGATGGGAGACCAGGGCCACCACGAAGGACAGTCCCCCGGCGCCGATCAGCGGGAGCCACCCTGCCAGGGGGGAGTCCACCTGGGTCCACGCCAAGCGCATCCAAGCGAAGCCACCGAAGGGCAGTCGCCCGGCACCGAACTCGCTCAGGGACCAGGCGCACGCGGCCATCACGGCCAGCAGCAGCGGGTTCCCGGTGATCCTGTGGGAGGCCACCAGGCACGCGGCTACCAGGGCCTGCCAGCATGCCATCAGCGCCAGCAGCGGCGGCACGACATACCAACCGATCACGTGGACCCACGACAGGCTGACCAGTCCCAGACCCAGACCGAAGAGCCAGCCCAGGGCGACGGCGCCCCGGACCCCTCGACGGGCTCGGGGATCGTGAGAGTGTGCCGCTCGGGGATCGTCGGCGCGCGCTGCTCGGGGGTTGAGGACCAACCAGCCGAAGCCGGCGAGCGCCACGAAGATCGCCGGCCACCAGGCCAGCGGCTGCCAGGCCGTGCCCGCCAGCGCACCGAGCCCGAGGGCCGTCAGTCGTTCAGCTCCGCGGTGCATCGAGCATCGGCCGGTCCTTGAAGATCGTCGTCAGCACCACAGTCGTGACCGTCGTCACATTGGCCGTGGTGCGGATCCGGGTCAGCAGGGCGTCCAGCTCGGACGGCGTGCCCACCTGGACCTCCAGCAGGTAGGAGGCATCGCCGGCCACGGAGAAGCACGACGTGATCTCCGTCATGCCCTCCAACTTGCCCGGGGTGGCCTCGTCGGTCTCCGGGTCCAGCGGACGGATCGAGATGAAGGCCGTGAGGTTTCGCCCCAAGGACTCGGCATCGATGCTCGCGTGGTATCCGGCAATCACGCCTCGCTGTTCCAGGCGTCGCACCCGCTGCTGCGCCGCAGAGGTGGACAGACCCGTCTCACGGCCGATGTCGGTATAGGACATCCGTCCGTCCCGCGCCAAGAGCGCCAAGATCTGCTGATCTGTGCTTTCCATGGCCACATGGTGACACTATTTCGGGGTGGAACCATGCCAGCTCATGATTTTTGACACAGCTTCGATGTACTTCAGGGCCTTCTACGGCCTGCCGTCGAGCATGCAGTCGCCGCACGGCGAACCGGTCAACGCCGTCCGTGGCCTGCTCGACGCCATGGCCCGGTTGGTCACCCAGTACCGGCCCGACGCGCTGGCCTGCGCCTGGGACAATGACTGGCGTCCCGCATGGCGCGTCGACCTGCTCCCCAGTTACAAGACTCATCGGGTCGCCGGGGAGACCCCTGCTGCGGGGCCGTCGGTGGTGGGAGCCGGTGCCTTGGCCGCCACAGGGGGCCTTTCCGAGGAGTCACCCGATGGCCTGACCCACCAGGTTCCGGTGATCCGCGAGGTGCTCCACGCGCTGGGCATCGCCGTCATCGGCCGCGACGGCTACGAGGCCGACGACGTGATCGGTTCGCTGTGTCATCAGCACGAGGGCCGGACACTGGCCGTCACCGGGGACCGGGACCTCTTCCAGCTGGCCGACGAGAGCACCCGCATCATCTACATCGGCAAGGGCGTCGCAAAGCATGACCTGGTGGATTCCGCGTGGGTGATGGCCAAGTACGGCGTGCCCGCCAGCGCCTATGTGGACTTCGCCGTGCTGCGAGGCGACCCCTCCGACGGACTCCCGGGGGTGAAGGGGATCGGCGACAAGTCTGCCGCCCAACTCGTCGACCGGTTCTCAGATCTGGAGGGGATGCTCACCGCGGCGTCCGATCCCTCATCGGCCATGAGCCCGTCGGTGCGCAGCAAGCTGGCCGGCGCCGTCGACTACCTCGCCGCCGCGCGGGAGGTGGTGCGCGTGGTCCCCGACCTGCCGCTGCCGGAACTGGCCGACGGACGCCTGCTGGTGGACCGTGACCGGATCGACCGGGCACGTCTGGCCACGCTCGACGCTCGGTGGGGACTGGGCGGCTCGCTGGAAAGGATCCTCACGGCCCTGTCGATCAGCGAGTGAGAACGTAGAGCCCGGCGCCGGCCATCAGGTTGGCCATCCGTCCGCCCGCGCGTCCGCGATGTCCCGACTCGTCGAGGGCGATCCGCTGTTCCACCCTCAGACCCATCGTGTCGAAGAGCCCTTCGAGGTCCGTCAGCGTGGTGAAGTGCAGGTTCGGACTGTCGTACCAGGTGAAGGGCAGGTCCTTGCTGCGCGGCATGTGACCGGTCAACAGGCGTAGCCGGTGGCGCCACAACCCGAAGTTCGGCACCGAGACCACCATCCGGGGTGCTATGCGGGCCATCTGGGCCAGCACCTGGTCCGGGCGACGAACCGCCTGCAGCGTACGGCTGAGCACCACGACGTCGTAGGAGTCGTCGCCGAACATCCCCAACTCCGTGTCCAGGTCCAGTTCGATCAGGGGCACGCCACGCCAGATGGCGCGCAGCACCTCGTCCGGGTCCCGCTCCACCCCGGTGCCGGAGCAGTCACGGGTGCGGGCCAGCACGTCGAGCAGTTCTCCCCCACCGCAGCCGAGGTCGAGCACCCGGGAACCGTGCGGCACCAGCTCGGCCACCAGCTCCAGGTCCGGGCGCAGGCCGCGGCTGTGCACCCCGGCATCATTGCGTGGGTTCATCGTGATGCCTCCCGCATGGAATGGGCGTGCGGATGGGTGGCCGACTCGCACTCGAGGAAGGCCCGCACCGTCTCGTGGTAGGCCGGAACCTCGAGCAGGAAGGAGTCGTGGCCCCAGGGCGAGCGGAAGTCCCGGAAGGTCACCGGCAGCCCGGCTCCCTCCAGCTGGCGGACCAGGCGGCGTGAGTGTTCCGTGCTGAACCGCCAGTCCGTGTCGAAACTGGCCACCAGGTAGCTGACCGGGTGTTGCCGGACAAGGTCCAGGGCATCGTCACGACCGAAGGGGTCGAAGTAGTCCATCACGCGCGTCAGGTAGAGATAGCTCAGGGCGTCGAAGCGGCTCAGGAAGGCCTCCCCCTGGTGCTCCAGATAGCTCTCGACCGCGAAGTCCACACCGAAGCCCCGGTTGCTGGCGCCGTACTGGGGGCGTCGGCCGAACTTCTCGTCGAAGCCCTCCTCGCTGGTGTAGGTGATGTGCGCCATCATGCGGGCGATCGTCAGCCCGACGTCGGGATTCTCTCCGCGCACCGCGAAGTGTCCGTCGTGGAAGGACTCGTCGCGCATGATGGCCTCGCGGCCCACGGCGGAGAAGGCGATGTTCTGGGCCGTGAGGCGGCTGGTGGAGGCGATCACCGCCGCATTGCACATGTCCTGCGGGTAGCGCATGGACCAGTCGAGGGCCTGCATGCCACCCATCGACCCGCCCACCACGGCATGCCAACGTCGCACGTCGAGGTGACGGGCCAGCTCGCGATGGACCTCGACGAAGTCGCTGATGTCCAGCAGCGGGAAGTCCAGGCCCCAGGGGTCCCCGGTGGCCGGATTGGTGGAGGAGGGTCCAGTGGTGCCCTGGCAGCCGCCCAGCAGGTTGCTGCAGACCACGAACCACTTGCGGGTGTCGACGGGCTTGCCGGGTCCGATCAGGTTGTCCCACCAGCCGGGATGCTTGTCTCCCCCATGCCAGCCGGCGGCATGGGCATCCCCCGTCAGGGCGTGGCAGATGTAGACGCCGTTGTCGCGGGCCTCGTTCAGCTCTCCATAGGTCTCGTAGGCGACTGTGATGGGGCCCAGGCTCTCCCCATTGGCCAGCACCAGTGGCCGCTCGGTGAAGAGCTCGACGGACTGTGTCTGGACGATGCCCAGCGGGTGGGAGGCAATGTCACCCTCGGTCATCGGATGGCCGCCAGGGCCTGGTCCAGGTCCGCCACGAGGTCATCGACGTGCTCGATGCCCACGCTCAGGCGCACCATCTCCGCCGGAACGCCGGCGGCCTCCAATTCCTCTGCGGTCAGCTGGGAGTGGGTGGTGGTGGCATTGTGGATGACCAGGCTCTTGGTGTCGCCGATATTGGCCAGGTGGCTGAACAGCTGCAGGGAGTCGACGAAGCGAGCCCCTGCCTCACGTCCCGCCTTCAGGCCGAAGCTGACGATGCCGCCGTAGCCCCTGCCGGTCAGCACCCGGGAGGCCACCTCGTGCTGGTCATTGGCCTCCAGGCCCGGGTAGTTGACCCAGGCCACGTCGGGGTGGTCCGCCAGGTGATGGGCAATGGCCAGCGCATTCTGGCTGTGCCGCTCCATGCGCAGGTGCAGGGTCTCGATGCCCTGCAGGACCAGCCAGGCGCTCATCGGCGCCAGCGTCGCGCCGGTATTTCGCAGCAGCACGGTGCGTGCCCGGGTGACGTAGGCGGCCGGACCGGCCACATCCGTCCAGACCGTCTCGTGGTAGGCGTGGTCCGGGCTGGTCATGTTGGGGAAACGATCCGCATTGGCGACCCAGTCGAAGTGTCCGGAGTCAACGATCACGCCCGCCAACGCGGTGCCGTGCCCGGCCAGGTACTTCGTGGCCGAGTGGACCACCACATCCGCCCCGTGCTCGATGGGTCGGCACAGGTGCGGGCTGGGCACCGTGTTGTCCACCACCAGCGGCAGGCCCTGGGCGTGCGCGGCCTCGCTCCATGCGTCGAGATCGGCCACCATCAGGCTGGGATTGCCCATTGACTCGCAGAAGACGAGCTTGGTGCGCTCGTCGACCACCCCGGCCAGGGCCGACGGATCGTGGGTGTCCACGAAGCGGGTCTCGATGCCGAACTGCGGCAGGGTGTGCGCGAACAGGGCAAAGGTGCCGCCGTAGAGCGCGGAGGTGGCGACGATGTTGTCCCCGGCGCCCGCCAGGTTCAGCACAGCATAGGTGACGGCTGCGGCACCCGTGGCGGTGGCCAGGGCCCCGACACCGCCCTCAAGTGCATTGACCCGCTCCTCCAACACTTGGGTGGTGGGGTTCATGATGCGCGAGTAGATGTTGCCCGGCTGCTCCAGGGAGAACAGGCTGCGCGCATGCTCGGTGCTGTCGAAGGTGAAGGCGGCCGTCTGGTACACCGGCACGGCCCTGGCGTGCGTGGCCGGGTCCGCCTGCTCCTGCCCGGCATGGACCGCAAGGGTCTCGATCCGGCGGGTCTCCGGGGTCTGGCTCATCGCGTGCTCCTCATGCTGGCTACGGACAGTCAACCTCAGGCTAGTCATCCTGTCCGGTGGAGCGGGATTCCTGCCATCATGTGGGAAATGCGGCAATTTGGACCACTGGGTTGATGTGCTTGACCAGCGGGCACAGTTGCCCACATGAACCATCTCAGCCGCTAGGATTTCTTGCACAGCATGGAGATGCGGCGATCTGGGCTCAGCGCCCGCCAACTCGGGAGGACGACAGCGTGAAGATCCGCAATGGGTTTGGGGCGGGCGGCACCGACCTTCCACTCACGGCCCGGGGCAGGGTTGACGGCCGCAGCGCTCGCAAGGTGGAGACGCGCCGACGCATCATCCAGGCCGCCAGCGAACTCTTCGCCGAGCAGGGGTACACCGGGACCTCGATGGACCAGATCGCCAAGTCGGCCGGGGTCAGCAAGGGCACCATCTTCTACAACTACAAGAACAAGGCGGACCTGTTCGAACACCTGATCAGTGAGTTCGCCGCCGCCATCGCCGACCAGATCGAGATGGCCCGGCAGGGTCGGCGCGGCTGGGAGGCCTTGAGCGAGGGCACCATCACCGTGCTGCGCGCCGCGGACTCCGCCCCCGCTCCGGCGCAGATCATCGTCACCGAGCTCTTCCGCCTGCAGCGCCCGTGGTCCGACTCACTGGCCGCCGCTCGGGAGGTCTTGATGCAGCCCTTGCTGGAGATCATGGAGGAACTGGCCGAGGACCGCGCCCGGGTGGTCGGGTCAAAGCCGATGACCAGCGGCAACCTGCGCAATGTGACCACGCCGTTGCTGGGGGCACTGGTGGTTGCCGCCCTTGACCGACGCGCCTACAACCCCAGCCTGCCGCTGGAGTCCGTCCACGAGGTGCTGATGAGCGCCATCTCCGGGCTGCAGGTCTGAGACTCTCGCTCAGCCCTGCCCCGCCACAGTGTCGCCCTCGAAGAGTTGCGCGTACCGATCGCGCAGCGCCTCCCAGCCATTGGCCAGTGCGTCCTCACCGACGCAGCGTTGCACGTCGCGACCGGCCAGCAGTGAATCAAGCACCGTCAGGCACAGGTGCCAGCCTGCGGCCATGTCGGCCACCTGGCGCGGGTCCGACAGTTCGTGCACCAGGTTGACCTGCGTGGCCTCCCCCGACGGGGCCAGCTGCCAGGTCAGGTGCTCCGGGCCCCACGCATGCTCCAGGAACCATGGCGCACGCGACTCCCCGACCGTGGCATCCACCGGGTCATCGCCGGGATTCTCGCGGCTGGCGGCGGGACCGGGGCCATCCAGCTCGCGGTCAGGGACCACCGGTGACCACCGCGCCAGCAGCTCCGGGCGGGTCAGGTGGGCCCACGCCTCGTCCTGCGCCACCGGAAGGCGACGGGTGAGGGTCAAGGCCCCCAGGTGGAAACGAGCCGGGGTGAGACTGGCGAGGGCATCCTCGGTGAGCTGCGGGTCATTCATGGAGCCATTCCACCACATCCACCGGCGCGTCACGCCGAACCAATGACCCCGCCTGGCCCTACCGTGAGAGTCATGTTCCTGCTTGCCACCGCCCTGATCGTCGTCGGGATGATCGCCCTGTTCTCCGCCCGCGGACTGTCCTCCACCCCCACCGTCATCCAACCGGGAAAGGGCAAGGGCGGACGTACCACCACGGGGCCAGCGCCCCGTGGCGCAGCCCGGACACTCGGTGCGGTGGCCCTGGCCGGGGGCGTGCTGGCCCTGGCTGCCTCCTGCGCCACCCTGGTCCCCACCCAGCAGGTGGGCATCCGGGTCGCCTTCGGCCGTCCCGTCGGGACGCTGCAGAACGGCCTGCACGTCAAGGCCCCCTGGGAGCGCGTCGTGAAGATGGACGGCACGGTGCAGATCGATGACAACCTGGGGGAGAACCGCACGGAGATCCGGCTGGGCAACCAGTCGGTCGCCTATGTGCAGAATGCGGTGCGCTGGCGGATCAAGTCGGATGCGGCCGACCGCCTCTACCGTGACCACAAGACCTTCGAGCGGATTGGCCCCGCCCTCCAGGAACAGGAGCTGTCCGCCGCCCTGAACGAGGCCTTCAAGGACTACAACCCGCTGGCCACCGCCACCGGCGACGCCAAGAGCCTCGACGAGGTTGCCGTGCAGGTGAAGCAGCGGCTGGAGAAGAAGATCGGTGACCGGCTCGTGATCGACTCGGTGATCATCCCCAAGGTGGACTTCGACCCGCAGACCCAGAGCCGCATCGACGCCTACCAGACCGAGGTGGGCAATACCCGCATTGCCGAACAGCGCAAGAAGACGGCGGCCGCCGAGGCAGCCGCCAACAAGGAGCTCGCGGCCTCGGTCAGCAAGGATCCGAACGTGCTGGTCAGCAAGTGCATGGACCAGATGACGGAGATGGTGCAGAAGGGCCAGCAGATCCCCGTCGGGTTCAGCTGCTGGCCCGCCAGCTCCGGCACCGGCGGTGTGATCGTCAACTCGACCCCGACGACCGCAACCGCACCGAAGAAGTGACCTCGCCCGGGAGATGACTTCCCGCCGCCTCAGCCGATCCGGTAGACGCGGTAGCTGTCCACCGTCGCGAAGTCGTCGCTGAAGGTGCCGTCCGCCGCCGGGGTGATGGTCCGGTTCTCCCCCACCACCTCGACGGTGCGTCCGCGCAGCTCGGGCGGCACCCTGAAGGTGCGCCGTCCCGGCGCCGTCAGGTCATCGCTCATCGCGAAGATGTGCGCGGCACCGTCGTGGAACTTCAACATCGTGTCCAGCCCGTCGCCGAAGTCCCACTCGTAGGACTGCGTGTTGAGCACGGGCGCCAGGGACAGGACCAGGTTGTTGACCTCACCCATCGCGAGGACCTGGTCACGGCACGGGTAGTCCTTGCGCTGGGAGTCCCGCACGGCATTGCCCGTGCTGCACCGGCCACCGAAGGACTGGTTGAACCAGACCAGTCCGCGGGCCTCGTGGATGATCGAACTGATGGCCGCGGCCTTGATCTGGGCCGCGGTCACGTCGTGGTGGCTGGTGCCGTCGACGGTGACATCGACGTTCTCGATGAAGTTCCACACCGGCTGGAGCCTCCCGTCCTGGGCGTCGCGCCAGCGCAGGGACTGCACGCTGCGGCCGTAGTTCTGCCCGGTTCGGCAGTTCTTCTTGGCGAAGGGCACCTGGTACGCGAAGCCATTGGGGTTCTCCCAGTCGCACTGGTTGCTGGAGTACCAGTAGGTGTCGAGGCTCATCACGTCGGTGAAGCGGCTGGTGTAGTCCGTGGCGGCCGTGTCCCAGCGGGCATTGTTCTTGTGCCAGGAGATGACCATGCCGGTGAAGTTCGCGTAGCGGACCTTGCGGTGGTCGGGCAGCTGGTTGGCCAGGTTCTGCAGGTGACCGAGCCCTTGCGCCGCCTCGAATCGCCCGTCGACCTCGTCGTCAAGGTAGTCGCCGGCCCAGGCGGAGTCATTGCGCGACTGGTTGCGCGTTCCGCTGCCGATGTAGCTGACCTTGTTGCGGGCGAACAGGCTGGAGTCCATCTCCGGGCTGGTGACGGCATAGGTGTTGATGCCCAAGGACTTGTCGTACTGCACCTCGGCATCGGTGCTGGCACCTCCCCACCAGACGCTGATCGGGAAGTGGGCGGGGTCCGTCCACCCGGCACGCTCGGCATCCGGGAATGCCCGGTAGTAGTCCGCGCCGCCTTCCCAGGGAATGCGGGGCAGGTCCAGGCCGGTGACCGATCCCGCGGGCCGAGTGGGTGTGGTCCCGGGCCCCTGCGGAGCGGGATTCTGGGCTGCGGGGGCCTGGCTGACGGGAGCGCTGGCCTCCGCGCTGGGAGCCGGCGTGAGCTCGATGTCCGCGGAGCTCACGGTCTTGACGCCCACACGCTGGGAGCGCCCGGCGACCTCCAGCGAAGCAACCATCACCGGCTGGGCCGATGAGGTGCGCACGGCGGTTCCTCGCAGACGGACCGGCCGCCCGGCGTGCCGGTCGGCCACCGAGCTGACGATGTGGGCTCCTCCGCTCCAGCATCCTGAGGCGCCGCGGTCCACGGCCATGGCCTGCCAGCGGCCGGACTCGTCCTGGACCTCCAGGCTGACGCTGTCACAGTCCAGACTCGCGCCACGGGTGGGGATGACACGCATCGACAGGCGGCCCGAGGCACCCTGGGGGATGGTCCCGGGAACGACCCAGCCGAAGGAACCGGCCAGCTCTTGCGTGCTCGCCTCCGCGCCCTGGGCGCCGACCAGCGCCTGGACCTCGGTACCGTCGATGCTCGCCGTTCCAGAGGGGGCGTGACCGTCCGACTGCCCGGTGATCCGGACCCGGCCGGACGCGAGTCCAGCAGGGATGGTGGTGACCAGGTTGGCGCCGCCGCTCCAGCAGCCGGAGGCCTGCCAGTCGATGGCCAGGTCATTCGCTCCCCCGGCCTCCACGGCCTGCAGGGAGAGGCTGTCGCAGTCGAGCTGGGTACCCGACGCGGGGTTGATCCGCAGCGCGATGCCGCGGCCTTCCTGATCAGCGTCGATGGTCGGGCCGTCGAGCCGGAAGCTCGTGGCCGCGGAAGCCGGGGAGATGCCCAGTGGCAGCACCAGTCCGGTCAGGGCAGCGAGGGTGAGGGCCCGGGAGCGCCGTGGGGTGCGTGCGGGCAGGGGAAGGCCAAGGCAGGGAATGTGGATCATGTGGGGGAAATCCTTCGGGTGTGTGGGGTGCATGGCGCGCGTCCCCCGACCCGTGCGTCCGTTGAGAACGGAGCACCGCGGCGCGTGGGAGGGCGAGTCCCGCCTCCCAACCGCGGATTCCACTGCTCAGATGCTAGACACAGTTTCGACCGGGCGACAACTCGCCCTGGCCCTTACGGGACCACCCCCTGTCACCAGGCCGTGAGCGTTCGCTTCGGCCAGGCGCTAGCCTGTGGCCGGTGGATGATCTGTGCGAAGGAATCACGCAGAGCGGCCTGCGCTGCCGCCGCGTCGGGAACCCCTACTGCTACCAGCACCGGCCGCCGGCCGACGCCTTGAACTTCGAGGCGCACCAGGCACGGGACGAGGACGCCGAGGACCAGGACGCCCTCTTTGCCGACGCCCACGATGCAGGCGTCCACGATGCGGGCGTCAGCTGACCACGGCAAGGGACACGGTGCTAGCTTCTTCGCCATGGACAACGTCACGCGCTGCTGGTGGCCCGCCTGAGGGCGGCCCCCTGATGCACTGACGCACCAAGCCGCCCGTTCGGGGCGGCTTCTTCCATGTCCCGACGGGTGGAGAGAACCCACGAGGAGACATGATGACCACCAGCAATGCCACCGATCCCCAGCAGCCCGGCCGGTTCGGCCCCTATGGTGGCTCGCACCTGCCACCCCATCTGGAAGCACCGATGGCCGAGGTTGCAGCGGCCTACGAGTCGGCCCGACAGGACCCGGCCTTCATGGACGAGTACCAGGTGCTGCTGGCCAAGTACGTCGGCCGCCCCTCGCTCCTCTACCGCGCCGACCGGCTCACCGAGCACGTCGGTGGCGCACGGATCTACCTCAAGCGCGAGGACCTGAACCACACCGGGAGCCACAAGATCAACCACTGCCTGGGCGAGGGCCTGCTGGCCCGACGGATGGGCAAGAGCAAGGTGATCGCCGAGACGGGCGCCGGCCAGCACGGCGTCGCGCTGGCGACAGCGGCCGCCCTGCTGGGGCTGGAGTGCGAGATCCACATGGGAGCGATCGACGTCGCCAAGCAGCACCCCAATGTGGTGCGGATGGAACTGCTCGGTGCCAAGGTGGTCAGCGTCACCACGGGAGGCGCCTCACTCAAGGAGGCCGTCGACTCTGCCTTCGAGGTCTATGCGGCCAATGCGGACCAGTACCTGTTCGCCATCGGCTCGGTCGTCGGGCCGCACCCCTACCCGTCGATGGTGCGGGACTTCCAGTCCGTGGTGGGCCGGGAGGCACGAGCCCAGTTCCTGGCCGCCGAGGAGCGTCTCCCGGACGCGGCCGTGGCCTGTGTCGGGGGCGGTTCCAATGCGATGGGGCTGTTCTCGGGCTTCCTGGAGGATCCAGAGGTTGCGCTCTACGGCGTCGAGCCCGCTGGTGAGGGACTGGAGACCGGCCGGCATGCCGCGACGATGAGCAAGGGCACCCCGGGAATCCTGCACGGCATGGCCACTCGCGTCCTGCAGGACGCGAATGGCGAACCCGCCGCGGTGCATTCCATTGCCTCGGGCCTGGACTACCCCGGCGTGGGGCCGCAGCACGTCTTCCTGAACGAGTCCGGGCGGGCACGCTATGTCGCGGTGACCGATGAGCAGACGCTCGACGCCTTCACCACGCTCACCCGGGTCGAGGGGATCATCCCTGCGCTGGAGAGCTCGCATGCCGTGGCCTACGGCATGGAGCTGGCCCGGGAGCTGGGTGAGGAAGCCGCCATCGTGGTGAACCTGTCCGGGCGCGGTGACAAGGACGTCGACCATGTGGCGGAGGTGCTCGCCGCCCGCGCCTGAGCCAGCACCTCGGGCAGTTGGCGGCGCAGGATCTTCCCGGAGGCCGACAAGGGGATCTGGTGGACCACGGTGGCACCCCCGAGGTGCTTGTACTGGGCAACCTGCTCGTTGACCCAGTGCAGCACCTCCCGAGGCGCCGCCTGCGGATCTGCTCCCTCACGAAGGACCAGCAGGGCATGGGGCACCTGGTCTCCGCTGGACTGACCAATCCCCAGGACCGCCGCGGCCAGCACGTCGGGATGAGCCAGCAGGTGGCTCTCCAGCTCCGCCGGCGGCACCTGGAAGCCGCGACGCTTGATGAGTTCCTTGATCCTGTCCACCACGCGCGTGGTGCCCTCGTGGTCCACCTGCACCAGGTCTCCGGTGTGCACCCAGCCCTCGGCATCCCGGACGGCGGCGGTGGCGTCCTGCTCCCCCAGGTATCCCAGCATGGCCTGCGGGCCACTCACCCACAGCTCACCCGGCTCGGACCAGGTACCCGGCGCGGCCGCCGACACGTCGTGGCCGGTGGCCGGGTCCACCACGCGGAAGGTGGTGTTCGCGACGGCCTGCCCGATGGAGCTGAGCTCCAGATCCTGGCGTTCCATCGGCAGCACATGGGTCACCGGCGACAGCTCGGTCATGCCGTATCCCTGCAGCACACGGGTCCCCAGGCGTCGTTCGATGGCCTCACCGACCGGTTGGTCCAGCGGCGCCGCGCCGGAGAAGACCAGACGCACCGAGCCCCAGTCGACCGAGTCGATGGCGTGGTTGCGGGACATGAAGGTGGCCACGGGCGGCACGACGAAGATGATCGTCGGCCGTCGGGTTGCGACGATGTCCAGGAAGAGGTGGGCCTGGAAGGCGCTCATCGTGTAGAGCGGGAAGCGCCGCAGCAGGCCGTAGTTCATCGTCGTGGTCAACGCATAGATGTGACTGAAGGGCAGGAAGGCCACGATGGAATTGTCATCGCCCATGCTCGGCAGCGCCGACGAGAACTGCAGCACATTGGCCACCAGATTGCGGTGACTGAGCATCACGGCCTTCGGCAGCCCCGAGGTTCCCGACGAGACGGGCAGGCAGGCGACGTCGGTGGCGGGGGTGATCGTCGGCGTCGGGAGCGCCACGGGAGTCCTGAGCACCTCGTCCCAGGCCAGCAGTCCGTCGGGGCATGCCCCGACGACCACGACATTGTCCGCGGGCAGTCCGGCAAGATCCATCGCCCGGGTCACCGTGCCGGCCAGGTCCGCGCTCGTGATGACCAGCCTCGCCCCGGTGATGGACAGCTGACGTGCCACCTCGTGTGCCGAGGCGGCCGTGTTCACCGGGCTCACGACGCAGCCCGCCCGCAGGATGCCGTGGAAGGCCATGGCGTACTCGGGGCAGTTGGCCAGGGCGATGGCGCACACCGCGCCCTCACGGAGTTCCTGTGCGGCCAGCCAGCTCGCGACGGCGTCGACGCCGGCCTTCACCTGGGCCAGGGTGAGGAGCTGTCCGGTCTCGGTGTGGTCGATGGCGATGCCGTCGCCCTCCGCCGGGCCCATGCCGCCGAAGATCAGGTCATAGAGGGTCACGTCCGGGATGTCGATGTCAGGCCATGGCCCTCGGTAGTGCACGGTCTTCGCCTCTCGTCGTCTCGGGCCATCCTAGAGGTGGCCGTGACCAGCCCCGACGCGCGAACCCTGAGAGAACTCTGGGCCAAAGCCTGAGTGTTTTTCAGCTTTCGGGAAAATTGTGAGAGTCTTCACGTGTCGAAACACCCCCCACACCACCCACAAGGACTCTTCACATGCAGCTGCGCAGCTCGCTCGCCTCGCTCACCCTGATGGCCGTCGCCGCCGCCCCCGCAGTGCTGGGCACGCCGCAGGCCCAGGCCGCCCCCGTGGCCTCCATCGCCGCCACCAAGGCTCCGGCCGCGAAGGTCGCGGTCTACAAGGCCACCGGTCCGGTCTACGTCCGAACCGGCGCCAGCACCAAGACCCGTCCGCTCGGCGTGCTCAAGAAGGGTCAGGCCGTTCAGACCGCCGGCTCCGCCCGGGGCAAGTGGCAGCCGGTCAAGTACAAGGGCCGCACGGGCTATGTCTCCTTGCGCTACCTCTCGGCCGCCGGAAAGTCCACGATCACCAAGATGGTGACCGTCAAGACCAAGACCGCCAGGCGTGCCTCGGTCACCAGCAGCGTGCGCGCCAGCCAGGTGTCCATGCCCCGCGGCGTGAACGGCAATGCCCAGCGCGTGGCCTACGCGGCCCGCAGCAACTTCCCGCAGATCTCTTCCATGGGCGGCTACCGTGCCGAGTACGGCAGCGACCACGGCACCGGCCGCGCGGTCGACGTGATGATTCCCAACTACCGCAGCAACATGGCGCTGGGACAGCAGATCGCGAACTACATGCGCGCCAATGCCAAGAGCCTGGGCATCACCTATGTGATCTACAACCAGAAGATCTGGTCCGTCCAGCGCTCCGGTGAGGGCTGGCGCCAGATGGGCAACCGCGGAAGCGACAACGCCAACCACAAGAACCACGTGCACGTCAGCGTCCGCTGATCCCATGCATGGCCACGGGCCGGGCACCCTTTCGGGGTGCCCGGCCCGTCGTCCTTCCCGGTCAGGCGTGGGGGGACCGAAGGGGTCAGCCCTTGATGCAGGGCAGCGTCTGGAGCCGGGCGACGACCTCGACCAGGTCCGTCTGGGCCCGGATCCCGTCATCGATGTCCTTGTGGGCAGCGGGGATCTCGTCCACGACGCCCTCCTCCTTGCGGCACTCGACGCTGCTGGTCTGCTCCGCCAGGTCCGCCGCAGTGAACCGCCGCCGTGCTGCATTGCGGCTCATCCGTCGTCCTGCCCCGTGCGAGGCGCATGCGTAGGACTGCTCGTTGCCCAGACCCCGCACGATGTAGGAGCCGGTGCCCATGGAACCGGGGATCACGCCGAGATCGCCGGCTCCCGCACGGATCGCCCCCTTGCGGGTGACCATCCACTCCAATCCGTCCTGGTTCTCCACGGCCACGTAGTTGTGGTGGCAGGGGATGGGGGCGTCGAAACCGATGCCGGGGATCCGGTGGGCCAGCTCGTCACAGATGCCCTGCAGCATCACGTCGCGATTGAGCAGCGCGTAGGACCCTGCTCTCCCTCGATGTCACGGACACTCTGGTGACCGCACTCGAGCACGAGGAACACGACGGCTTGCTGGGCACGCACCAGACGGTACGGCTGACGGAGGCCGAGGCCGAGGAACTGCGCGGCCGGATCACCGAACTGGTGCGGGACGTCACCAGCCGTTCCCGTGCCCACTCCCCCGGTGACGGGTCCCGCCCGTGGATGATCTCCACCAACATGGCCCCCGATCTGCGGGGACGCACTGTCTGATCGGGAAGACACCTTCCCGCTGGCTGAGGCCTCCCCGCGCGCCCGCCTGGCCTGGGATAGCGTGAGCGGGTGCCCACGGACCACGATGCCCAGTTCTCGCAACGGCTGTCCGCGGCCATATCCCGCCAGACCTTGACGCTCGACCAGTTCTCACTCCCACGCCCGATGCCAGGCTCGTACGGGCCGGCGCCTCACACGGCTGCGAGCTGATGAACGCCCACCTGGGCGTGCTCTGGTTGCCGGGCGGCAGGATGGATGCCATGGTTGACGCTCCGGCGGGCAACACCGTGGTGACATGGGAGTTCGGGACGACAGGAGAGACGCGATGAAGTTGACGATCCTCGGCGGTGGTGGTTTCCGGGTGCCGCTGGTGCATCGGGCGCTGATGGCCGACCACTCCGATGAACGTGTCACCGAGCTTCGCCTCCACGACGTCGACCGCGGCCGTCTGGACGCCATTGCCGCCGTGCTGACCGAGCAGTCCGTCGGCGTTGCGGGGGCACCCCGCCTCGTGGTGGCCGAGGACCTGGCCTCCGCCCTGGCCGGAACGGACTTCGTCTTCTCTGCGATGCGCGTCGGCGGAACCGACGGGCGCGCCCTCGACGAGGGCATCTGCCTGGGGCACGGCATCATCGGGCAGGAGACGGTGGGTGCCGGGGGGATCTCCTACGCACTGCGCGGGATCCCCGTCGCGCTGCAGGTGGCAGAGGCCATCCGGGAGCACTGCCCCGAGGCCTGGGTGATCAACTTCACCAACCCAGCCGGGGTGGTCACCCAGGTGATGCGCGGCGTGCTGGGTGAACGGGTGGTGGGGATCTGCGACTCCCCCGTCGGACTTGCCCGCCGAGTACTGACCACCCTGCAGGATGCCGGCCTGGCGCCCGCAGATGCCGGCCCCGTGGGGCTCGGTGACTCCAGGGTAAGGCTGGACTACCTGGGGCTCAACCACCTCGGCTGGTTGCAGGGGCTGCTGGTGGACGGCACCGACGTGCTCCCCTCGCTGCTGGAACGTCCGGACCTGATCGAGAGCTTCGAGGAGGGCCGGCTCTTCGGCACACCGCTGGTACAGGCACTGGGGCAGGTGCCCAATGAATACCTGCACTACTACTACTTCACCCGCGAGGACCTGGCCACGGACCTGGCCGCAGAGAACCCCCGCGGGAAGTTCCTCCAGCAGCAGCAGGACGGCTTCTATGCCGCGGTGGCCGCCCTCGATGGCAGGCCCGGCGCCCATGCGCTGTGGGAGCGGACCCGAATGGAGCGCGAGGTCACCTACATGGCCAGCAACCGGGAGGCCGCCGGGGGTTTCGAGCGTGACGAGGCGGACCTGCAGACCGGCGGCTATGACCAGGTGGCGCTGGCCATCATGCACGCCATCGCCAATGATGTGCCCGCCGAGCTGGTGCTCAATGTCCCCAACCGCGGCGTGATCCCGGAACTGGACGATGACGACATCATCGAGTTGCCCTGCCGGATCGATGCGTCGGGCATCCAGACCCTGCCCACACGCGGGCTGCCCGACCATGCCCGCGGGCTGGTGGTCAACGCCAAGTACGTCGAGCACCAGATGATCGAGGCGGCCACCACCGGCTCCCGGACCGCGGCGCTGCGAGCACTCCTGCAGCACCCGCTGGTGGACTCCTTCGCCGTCGCCCAGCGGGTTCTCGACGAGATGCAGGCCGGCTTCCCGGAGCTCGACTACCTGGCCTGAACTCCCGTCACCGCTCCACCCGTGCCGGTTCCGGTGCTGGCCGAGGGCCGGTACTGGGCAAGATTGGCCCGCTGTGGATGGTCCTTGCCGATGGGACCGCGAGCCATCTCGGTGAGCAGGTTGCGTGTCACCCGCGTCGCGAAGGCCACGCTGGAGCCCGGTATGTGGGCGGGTGCCGGTGCATCGGAGCTGATCCCGCTGCGCCAGTTCATCGTCCCGACGGACACCACCGCGGCGCCTGAGGCAGCGGTGTACACCGTGAGGTCCGAGTGGGTGGTTCCCCTGTCCGCGCAGGCGACGGGCGAGTGCGCGAGGATGCGCGTGGTCGCCGGGGAGAAGGGGTAGGCACGGTCGATCTCGACGCCCACCAGCCCCGGGTAGGTGGAGCCCCGCTTCGCGCCGGTTCCCGCGAA
The DNA here is from genome assembly GCF_003752415.1 of Luteococcus japonicus. Taxonomy (NCBI): domain Bacteria; kingdom Bacillati; phylum Actinomycetota; class Actinomycetes; order Propionibacteriales; family Propionibacteriaceae; genus Luteococcus; species Luteococcus japonicus. The sequence continues at coordinate 540,229 of NZ_RKHG01000001.1, forward strand.
CAACCAATGGGTGGGATCCTCCGCCAACCGTTCCATGACGCCCGTAGGCAAGCTCGTGAAGCCCGTCGCGAAATGGCTGCGCTTCATCCCGGGGATCTGCATGACTGAGAAGATGGCCGCCTTCATCGTCGACTCTGCGAAGTCGACGACCTCCGCCACCAAGAAGCTCGTAGGGATGTCGGCCTTCCGGAGCAGACGAGACCCTACATACCAAGCAGGGTCCCCGCACGCGACGCAAGATCCGGCGCGGCGCTGGCTACGACGAGCTGCTGCCCGTCCTCGACGAGGCCTTCACCAACAAGGCCTTCGCCATGGTCCCCAAGGCCGTCGGCGACACCTACGTCTGGTCCGAGCTGGCGAACTGGGACGACGACCGAGCCGAGCGGGCACGGAAGCTGGCCTACGAGAAGGTCCTGGACCAGAACGAGCGCGCGGTCTTCTCCCAGGTGGCCCGTATCGACGCTGGCGACGGCGCCGTCCTGTCCCTGAAGGACGTCGAAACGCTGACCGGAGTCAACCGCCGGACGGTGGCCGACGTGGCCAAGCGACTGGAGCGCATGGGGCTGATGACGGTAGAGCAGGACCCACCAAGGCCTGCATGACCCTCCGAGCCCACACGGATGCACCTTCCTCCCACACGCCGGTGCCGCGTGAAAAGTCCGCCAATCTGGAAGATCATGAGAGTCCTGATGGGCAGGGAAGGGCTACTGGCCCGGCCCGGCCCGGCCCGGACCGTAGATCTCAATCCCTTCGGGAATGAAAAGAACCAGGCGGATGCGGCCGGGGAGCTGGCGGCTGGTGACCAGGACCGGGCGGCTGGCGACCAGGAGCAGCGACAGGCGGCCCAGGACCGGCCGGTGCAAGCCAGCGCCGAGGATGACGACTGGGAAGGGCACGAGGGGCCCGGGTTGCGCAGCTCGGTGGAGGCGGCGGGCAGGTCGACGCTGATGTCGAGGCCGGACTGGTCGCGCAGCCGCGCCAGCAGGGCATTGCGGTCATTGGCCGGCAGGTGGCCGGTGAGCACGAAGTAGGCGGTGGCGCCCAGCCCGAACAGGTCCAGCCGGATCCGGTTGGCCGTGGTCGACCAGACGCCCTCGGGGGCCTGGAAGACAGCCTCCTGGTCCTCCTCCTCGTCGATGCCCTGGGCGTGGAGCACGGTGACACCACGGGTGGCTGTGGCGAGGTCGCCGGCCGAGCCGACGCTGCCCAACTCCCCCACCAGCACCTTCACGCCACCGTCAGGGCGCTCGCGCACCCACAGCGCGTAGGGGCTCAGCCCGCGGTGCACCACCTTGTTGCGGTGGGCGTACTGCAGCGCCTCGGCTACCTGCCGGATCACGCTCAAGCGGGTGTCCAGCGAGACGGTCTGGCCGCGGCGGGCCAGCCACAGGTCCAGCCGTTCGGCCTTGTCGTCGAAAGGGAAGACCAGGCCGTGGCCCAGTTCCTCGTGCACGACGAGTTCCTTGGGCCGCAGCAGGCCGTCGTGGGACAGGCCCTGCATCACCTTGTACTCGTGGTCGACGACCTTGTTGATGTCGGCGATGTGCTGGGCGGAGTCGTTGTCGTGCAGGATCGGGAAGCGGATCCGCGCGCGCTCCTCGGTGACGGCAATGTGATTGGCCAGCCAGTCCTGGTGGGTCTCGGTGGGCTCCAGCCGCTCGAAGAGGTTCCAGCTGCCGACGGTGAGTTCCCGGCGCTCCACCAGGCCCATGCGGGCGAGCAGGTGGCCGACGATGTCGTCCGGCAGCTGCGGCTTGCCCTGCGACTCCTCCAGCAGCCGATCCGAGATCGGGGCCAGGTGCGTCTGGTACTCGTGATCGTCCAGCCCGAAGATGCCGATGCCGGCACTGCCCACCAGGGCACTGCGGATCATCGGGTGGTGGATGAAGACCGACTCCTGCACCCACGGCGTGAGCCGGGCATAGGTGCCGGGCTGGACCCCCAGCTCACGCTCCAACGCGACGAGCTGCTCCTTCATCTTCGACGCGAACCGCTGCGCCTTGCGGCGGGCCAGCAGCAGCGGTGACTTCTCCGCCGGATGGCCGCTGCGGAACCAGTCGGCGTCAGTGCCCTGCAGCAGCCCCGAGTAGTACTTCAGCTCCACCAGGTGCAGCCGGCGCCGCCCCAGCACCAACGCATCCACCTCGTGCCAGTGCCCGTGGCCGTCCTTGAACTCGAAGTTGGTCCAGGCCCGGAAGGGCGGCTCGTCGGGCAGCAGCTGCCGCAGGATCTGGAGGCCCTCCTGCTCGTGCGCATGGTTCGACGGGGTGACCTCCACCCATCGACCATTCGACAGCACATCGCCTCCATTGCCTTGCCCGGTACGCAAGCACTCTAGCGGGGGATTCCTGCGTAGCTCTGCATGCAGGGCATCAACAGTCAACAAGCAGATGTGCCACGCGGCCGTGCAGGTCCGCACGTGCGCATCGGCGCGTTGGGTGCAGCCAGGCCGCTCGCACGTGTGAGGATCTTCTACATGAAGTTGCATCCGAACGAGCTCCTTCGTGACCTCGGTGACCCGGCCACGTGGCGCCTGCCCATCGAGTTTCGAGACTCGTTGGCGCTCTGTGCCTTGAACAGCGCCTACTCGACCCGAGGCAGCAGCTCAGCAGCGAGGCGGGTGCTCGACCGTTACCGAGCCCTGCGACCAACCGCAGCCACAGACTCCTCCGTCGATCTGCTCGCTGCCATGGACGCATCCGGTGGCCCAGCTCGCTTCGCCACGGATGTGTTGGCCAACCACAGCAAGTTGCCAGGAACCAGCCGGCTCCGCACCGAGGGCATCTATGAGACGCTGACCCGATTGGCCGAGCTTGAGGTGCCGGTCACGGACACCGCGGCGCTGCGTCAGGGCTGGCAGGACGCGACGGTCCGGTGCGCTTGGGTCGGGGTTCTCGGCCTTGGGCCGCTCTCGTGGTCGTACCTGCTCATGAACGCCGGCGTCGACGACATGGTCAAGCCTGACGTCAAGGTCGCCCGGTACCTGGCCCGAAAGCTGGGCCATTCGGACGAGTTCGCCCAGGCGGATGCCAAGACCCTGCTGTTCGAGGCGGCCGCTGCACTGAACGTCACTCCCCGCGCCCTCGACAGGGCCATCTGGGACTTCGAGACGCCCAACGATCGACAGGGACGTTCGGGAGCCACGTCGAGCTGAAGATCCTCGCAGCAACGACCGATATCGAGCACTGCGGGGTCACGAGCCTGGTGGTCGAACCTTCACCCGACGCAACGACGAGGTCTCCCCCGCGCCCGCCGACCCGACGGCCCCTGATCGCGATGCCGTAGAGCGTGGGCTCCGAAGCCACCGCGCCCTCGAGAACATGCTCGCCGACGCCATCGCGGAGCGAGGACTCGAGGCGCTCGAGCCCGAGGTCCAGGATCCGCCCTTCGACGTGGCCTGGAAGACCACCGACGGGACCATCAACGTCGTCGAGGTGAAAAGCACCACCCCCGCCAACCGGACCTCCCAGCTCCGACGTGGCCTCGGACAGGTCCTGGACTACGAGCACACGCTCCGCCAGCGTGGCCACACTCACGTCCAACCGATCCTGTTCATCGAAGCGGAGCCAGCTGGGGACCACTGGAAGAGCCTGTGCGCCCGCCACGGAGTCAAGCTCGTGTGGCCCGAGTCGATCGCCCAGCTGTTCTGAGCTCGCGCGCCCTGGGACCCGCGTGCTCAAAGCGTGTAACTGAGACCGGATTTCAGCAGGGCGCCCGATCGCTCAAGCGGGCTCGAAGGTGTTGGGGATTGGCGGCCACGCGTACTCAAGATGCCCGACGTGCCGCGAGCCGCCGCACAGCCACCCCATCACCCTTAAGTCCTATCCTGGAAGGAATCGCGCCAGGGCGCACAGCCGAGCGGTGCTCCAAGGTCGACGCAGTGGCCCACCAGTCTGCAACAGACAGGCTCCCCGGGCGACCGCAGGCACGCGCTCCTCGCGACCACGGTCCGCGCCATCCGCATCGAGCGTTGGATCCGGCGGGGTCCTGGCCACCGCGACGTTCCATCGTCCCCGACCGGACGTCCGGCCCTGTTGCACGCCGAGAGGCATCTTGCACGCCGCGCGGCATCTTGCCCGCCTGTTGCACAAAGAAGGGCCTTGCCGGAGCGATTCTCACTCTGACAAGGCCCTTTGGACGTCGGGCTGACAGGATTTGAAGAAGACTTCGGGCGCCGGACGAAGTGGGTCGGTGACCAGGCGTTTCCCCACGTTCCCCCAAGCCAGCGTCTCCTTGACGCGCCCGTGTTCCCCCTCCGGTTGAGTGGACACGAGTGGACTCTTCGTGACTTGCGTTAGGGCACGGATAGGGCACGACGGCAAGGACTGGACCATGACATCGAAGGCACGAGGCTCCGAGGAGACCAAGCAACGAGGCAAGCGGGGAAGCTGGGGCGGAATTCGGAAGCTGCCCAGCGGGCGTTACCAAGCGCGATACGTGGGCCCCGATCTGGTTCGACGCACTGCACCCATGACCTTCTCCACGAAGGGTGATGCGCAAGCCTGGCTCGCAACCCAGAGCGCTGCGGTCACCGAGCACCGATGGAGGCCGGATCCAGTCGAGCAGACCCAGGAGACCTTGGCCACCTATGCGCCACAGTGGCTGGCGATGCGAGACTTGAAGCCGCGCACCCGCTCCGAGTACCGGCGCAACATGAAGTCCTTCACCGAGCATCCAATCGGCTCGGTGCCCCTACCGAGCATCACTCGTCGGAGCGTCCGGGAGTGGTACGCCAGCCTCGATCCTTCCAAGCCCACCGCACGCGCCCACCGGTACGCGCTGCTCTCCACGATTCTCACCACGGCAGTGGAGGACGAGCTCATCACGGTGAACCCCGCACGCCTGCGTGGAGCAGGCCGGGCCAAGGCCACTGTCGCGATTCGCCCCGCGACAGTCGACGAGCTGCAACGGATCGCTGACGCCATGCCCGCGCGATACCGGGCCATGGTCCACGTGGCTGCCTGGTGCGCGCTCCGGTTCGGCGAACTGACAGAACTGCGCCGCGAGGACGTCGACCTCGCCCAAGGGGTGATTCGAGTTCGTCGCGCGGTCGGGTGGGTCAAGGACGGCAGCGGCATCGCGGTCCCGGTGGTCGGGACACCGAAGTCAGTTGCGGGCATTCGCGACGTCACCATCCCTCCGCACATCATTCCCATCCTGCACGAGCACCTTACGCTGCACACTGGCGCTGGACGTCGCGCTCTGGTCTTCCCCAACAGCCAAGGCGAGCACATGCACCACGGCTCCCTCTACAAGGTCTTCAAACCGGCACGAGCAGCCGCCGGACGTCCTGACCTGCGTTGGCATGACCTGCGTCACACTGGCGCGACCCTCGCGGCGCAGGCAGGCGCCACGACCAAGGAACTGATGGACAGGCTTGGCCACACCACAGCGGGTGTCGCCATGCGCTATCAGCACGTCGCTGATGGTCGATCCGCGGAGATTGCGCAACGCCTGTCCCAGCTGGCCCTGGGCCACGAGCCCTCGCGCGGTGACCGCCCACAGCCCGTCAGAGACGAGCCAACCGAATCTTGAGCGCACCGGACCCGCATCCAGGACAATCAAGCATCTGCCACTGGTACCGCGCTGACTGAGGTAGCAGGGCGTAGCATCACGGTTCCACAACTCATCTCACCGCAAGGACTTCGCACATGTCGACACCACTCGCCCTCCGAGCCTGGGTCGACGAATCCGGCTCTGACCATGCCCGAGACCCCGGGACCTACATTCTCGCCGCCGCTGTCGTGTCCACCACCGAAGAGGACACGGTCCGCACGGTGATGTCGTCGCTTCGCATGTCCCAACGCAAGGTCCACTGGCGCGACGAAGGCACCCGCCGGCGGCAGGCCATCATCGAAGCCATCGCCAACACCTGCATAGAACACATCGTCGTCGTTCGCCAGAGAATCCCCGCCGAACGGCGCACCGAGCGCGCCCGACGAAAATGTCTGGAGCGCTTGATCACCGAACTCGAAGCGCGCGGCATCCACGAGCTGGTCCTGGAATCCCGGGGCCCATCCGACGACCGACGCGACATCGACATGCTCAACGCCCTCCGGAGCCAACACAGGACATCGCCCGCCACCACTCTCCACCATCGGGTCGGTGCTGGGGAACCCATGCTCTGGGTCCCAGACAGCATCTGCGGCGCAATCTCCAGCCTTCGCACCGGCGATGAAACGTACGCCGCCGCGCTGGGGGAAGCCCTCACCATCGTCGACGTGTGAGCCAGAACGAACGCGAGCCCCGGGCCCTGTCTTCCGGCAGGACATCCCGAGGCTCACTTCCAACACCCTCGAAAGGGCTGGCGATGTCTTTACTATACCCCAGTTGAGTGCCCGTCGGGATCCGCCAACGAGAACTTTGCCTCCGAGTCCCAGACGTCCTGGTGCTCGCGGGACCGGATGTGTCGGCTTGAGGCCATATGACGTCCACACCACTTGATCTGACGGCAGATCGCCCCCTCGTCATCGAACAGCTGCTCCTCCAAGCCGACGACCTCAGCGCCGCCGGCGCACCCCACGACCAGGTCGACGACCTCATCCACGCCGTCCTGGAACTACTCACCGACCAAACGCATGCGGTACGGTGATGGCCCGCCGACCACCCAGCGAAACCCAGAAGGCAGAACGAGCAGAACAACTCGAGCACCTGCACGCGCAGATCGCCGACAAGGTCGCCAACCTCACCACATCGGGCCAGTGGCAGGCGTGGCTGCGCGTCGCCAGCCGCTTCCACCAGTACAGCTTCAACAACACCATCCTGATCTGGACCCAACGGCCCGACGCCACCCTGGTCGCCGGCTACACCACCTGGCAGAAGAGCTTCCACCGCCAGGTCACCCGCGGCGAACACGGCATCCGCATCCTCGCACCCGTCACCCGCCGCCTCCCCAAACTCAAGCCCGACGGCACACCCGTGCTCGATGACAAGGGCAAACCGGTGATGGCCACCCAGATCGTCGGGGTCAAGCCGACCAGCGTCTTCGACATCAGCCAAACCACCGGCGACCCCGTCCCGGAACCGCCCCGCCCCGCCCTGCTGACCGGCCGGGCCCCGGAGGGTCTCTGGCAATCCCTCGCCAGCTTGGTCCACGCGCAGGGCTTCCGCCTGGAGCGGGGCGACTGCCGCGGCGCGAACGGGTACACCGACTACACCTCCCGAACCGTCAAGGTCCGCGACGACGTCGACGACGCCCAAGCCGTCAAGACCCTCGCCCACGAACTCGGTCACGTCCTACTCCACCAGCCCACCACCGACGGCGCCCCGGTCTGTCGGGACAGGCGCGAGGTCGAAGCCGAATCCGTCGCCTACCTCGTAACCGCCGCCCACGGCCTCGACAGCAGCCAGTACACCTTCACCTACGTCGCCTGCTGGGCCGAACAAGCCCTCCCCCACCACAAGGAAGGCACCACCATCGCAGACGTCATCCACACCACCGGCAACCGCGTCCTCAAGACCGCGCACCAGATCCTCGACGCCACCGCCGCACCAGACAACACCCAGCCCATAGGCCAAGCCTTGACAGAGGCTGTCACCCGCAACGTCGCGGCGGACCGCACGGCGCTGCTGCTCGAAGAGGCCGGCTCCCCGGTGGCACTCCAGGCAGCGGCCATCTCGAGACCGGCCCATCAGGTTGAGGTGTCGCGGTCATCCCTTCGCCGTGGGAGCAGTCCTGCAGCTCCACCTCGGTGAGACGGGACAGCACATGGGCGCCTTGCGAGCGGCCAGTCAGGTGTTCGAGGCGTTGTCACTTCCCTGCCGGGTTGCCTGTCGTGGCGTGGAGGTCCTGTGCCTGACGCAGGTTGAGGACCGTGCGAGTCAGCATGGGCAGCATCGAGCACAGCATGCCGAGCGCGCCGGCCAGGGTTGCGGCGCGAGTGCCGTAGTGCTAGCCCAGGATTCCTGCGATGGCGCTTCCCAGTGGGATGGAGCCATACATGACTTGGGTGTAGGCGCCCGCGGAGCGAGTCAGCTGATCTTCCGGCGCTGGCTCGTGGTCACCGTGGGCCTCGCCGGGGCCGGTTACGGGCTCTTCGCGTCCGCCCGCTGGGTTGCCGGCCTGGTGGCGACGTGGAAGGGTCGCGGGATGCCGAGGTGGCCTCGCTGGCGCAAGAGGTGACCACGATTCCCGAGGGCAAGCGCGCGGAGCGGGTGCGGCAGCCCGTACAACTGGGCGATTAGTCAATGAACACTGTATAGTTCAGTCCATGCTGACTATTGTTTCGCGCCTCGACGTCATGAACCGGCTCGGCCGGGCCATGGCGGACCCGACGCGCTCCAGGATCCTCATGACCCTGCTCGGCGGTCCGAGCTACCCGGCTGTGCTGTCGCGCGAGCTGGAGCTGACCCGCTCGAACGTGTCCAACCACCTGACCTGCCTGCGCGACTGCGGGATCGTCGTCGCCGAGCCCGAGGGGCGGCAAACCCGCTACGAGATCGCCGACCCGCACCTCGCCGCGGCGCTGATGTCCCTGATCGACGTCACGCTCGCGGTGGACGAGGACGCGCCGTGCATCGACCCGGCGTGCTCGGTGTCGGGATGCTGCGGGACGGCGGTGGACGCATGAGCGAGACTCTGACCACCGCGCGCCGCGCGACCCTGCACCGCCGCGTCCGCTTCATCGTCGGGTTCACGATCACCTACAACGTCATCGAGGCCATCGTCGCCGTCTGGGCGGGCGTCCTCGCGTCGTCCGCGGCGCTGATCGGCTTCGGGCTCGACTCGGTGGTCGAGGTGCTCTCGGCCGCTGCCATCGCCTGGCAGTTCACCCGCAAGGACCCGGAGCAGTGGGAGAAGGTCACGGTCAAGGTGATCGCCGTCGCCTTCTTCGCTCTGGCGGCCTACGTCTCGGTCGATGCGGTGCTGGCCCTGGTCGGCCAAGAGGGTCCCGATCACAGCCCGCTGGGCCTCGGCATCACAGCGCTGAGCCTGGTCATCATGCCGCTGCTGGCGTGGATCGAGGTCCGGACCGGGCGAGAGCTGGGCTCCAAGAGCGTGATGGCCGACGCCAAGCAGCTCATCCTCTGCGTCTACCTCTCCGGCGCGGTGTTCGTCGGCCTCATCCTGAACAGCCTGTTCGGCTGGTGGTGGGCCGACTCCGTCGCGGCGCTTGTCGTGGCGGTGCTCGCGGTGCGCGAGGGCCTGGAGGCATGGCGCGGCGACGTCGAGTCGCCGTTCGAGGTGCTGGAGGACCTCGAGGACGAGGACGACGACTGATTCCCACGAGAGGATGACGGAGGAGGCCCCCGGAGCTCTGCTTCTGGGGCCTCCGCGGTTCCGCCAGTGTCACGACTCCGACATGCGCTAGGAGAAGCCGACCACGCCGAAACACACCGCGGCACACCCGGCAACGAACGCGAGGAGCACCAAAAGCGGGACCGACAACCACCCGCCCAGCCAGGCGATCGGGACAACAGCCATCGCAGCGCCCTGGAACAGATTGGCCGGCAACATCACCTTGCGGGCATCCCTACCTTCAAGGACGTGCCCCGCGATGAGCGAGAACAACAGGTACGGCAGCATCGCGGCCGTGGCCACCCACCCCACCTGCGCCGGAGTCCCGTGCAAGGTCACCGCAGTGACCAGCGGCAACGCCATCGCCGCCACCTGGCTGCCGAAACTACTCACGCTCTGCCCAAACCAATACTACGCGAAGCTCCGGTCGTCACGGACCAGTCTTGCGATCGGGTCCCTCACAGCCACCGCCTAGCCTCACAAGTTTGATGCTTTCTACTTGTGAGATCCTGCCGCATAAACGGCTCACAGGCAACAGGTGCCTAGACTGTGAGGATGGAGGTTGAATAATGGCACGTTTCAGTCACATCGCCGGCGACGTCGCCCTGGACCTGATCAACACGGTCGAGTGGCGACTGTCCGACGAGGACCGAGAAGAGGATCTCAACGACTTCGGCGACGTCATGGCCTGGTGCCTGGAATCCGCGCTGATCCATAACGAGGAAGCCAAAGCCCTTCAGGTGCCGCCCGGTGAGGCTGCCACGGAACATGCCAAGGTCCTCGCATTGCGCGAGGCGCTGTACGGCGCACTGTTCACCGACGACGCCGACGCAGGCCAAGTCATCACCGACGAGCTCCACCAAGCACTCACCGCAGCCACCTACACCCCCGCTGCCGATGGATGGCGCTGGCACGACCGCACGCTCACCCCTGCCACCCCACGCCACCGGATCGCCCGAAGCATCATGGCCCTGCTCGCACGCTCCGACCTGGACCGGCTCCACCAGTGCGAGGACGCCCACTGCGGCTGGGTCTTCCTCGACACATCCAGAGCCCACAACCGACGCTGGTGCGTCACCAAGGACTGCGGCGACCGCAACCGATCCCGCGCCTACTACGCCCGACAGAAGACTGGGAAGTAACCAGCTGAACACGAACGGGTTTCGAGCGCCCTTGGAGCATGACAATGGCCGAGCGACCGGAAGGTCGCCTCAACCCCACTGACTGCGCCTGGCCGTCACTCCGGCACCGAGACGAGACAGAACGGGTGGCCAGCGGGGTCGACGAAGATGCGCCACGCCTTCGGCCCCGGATCCATCACCCCAGTCAGCGGCGTCCCACCGGCACGCTCAACCGTGGCAGACGCAGCCTGCAGGTCGTCGACCAGGAGATCGAAGTGCACCTGCTGCTGACCAGACTCGCCAGGCCACGGAGGCGGCACATAGCCCTCGACGCGATGGAACGAGAACCGACCGACCGGTTCCCACTGCAGGGTTAGCCAGTCGTCCGTGCCCTCGGCTGGCGCGAGGTCCAAGACGTCCTGCCAGAACGCGGCCACTGGGACGGGATCGTCGCACTCGAACACCAACTGCGTCAGGACGGCCATCATGACGACACCGTAGCGACACGTCCATGTTCAGCGGGGCCGTGCACACGAACCTCGCTCCTCTGCAGCAGCTGCCAGCCGCGCGGTGTCGATGGCAATGCGCACCGCCCCCACAGCTCATCCCAGCCGTCCCACAGCTCATCCCACGGAATCCAGCCGTCGGCTTGGACCTCAGCACACGGTGAGGAACCCAACACCGCATTCGGGACAAAGGGTGCGGTTCACGAGGCCAGACGCGGGCCCGCGTGACCAGCGAGCAACTGCCACAAACCATCGCAGCGCACCCACGTCATGGTGATCAGCAGGCGGAACTGCTCACCGTCGCGCAGAGGGTCGACAACCGTCCCAGTGACGATGGCCGTGTCGCCGACGACGCGCACCACGGGGCCTTCGAGGCGCTGGGAGGTGAAGCTGACCGCGGTCGTGTTGCGGCGCCAATACTCGTCGCGGTCCAGCACCAGCCCTGCGTAGCTGGGCCAGACACACTCGGGATGCATCAGCAGCCGCAACCCCTCGGCATCTTGCTCAGCAAGGCACGTGCCGGGGCCTCAACCAGGTGGAGGACGTCCTCGGCGGTGCTCATACCGGAAGGCTAGCCGCCAGAGAGCCCCCGCGCCCTCGACATGCACGGGCATCAACTCACGCGCAGGGTCGTTGACTCCAGAGCCCGTGCGAGGTGTGGCGGTGCGCGTTGCCTGAGCTCGAGCCATGGCCTCACCTGAGATCCAGCTGCGCAACGGTCGCGCGGGCGACGTCACTCGCATGGTCCAGTTGCTGACCGATGATCGCGTTCGCCATCTGGGCGGCCCCCGGCCGAAGTCCATCGCCTGGGCGGTCGCTGTTGTCAGTGTGGTTGGAGCGCGGTGTGGGCGTCGCAGATGGGCCCAGATCGTCTCGGACGCACGCAGTGGACGGATGCTGGGCACGGTGGTGGCGGATCGGCGCAACCCGGATCGACCCGGACACGTCCGCCCGGAGGGGCGAGAGTTGGAGCTGTCCTACGTCCTACTGCCCGACGCCTGGGGACGAGGCATCGCGGAGGCCGCGTGCCGGGAACTGCTGGCGCGAGTGACGTCGGAGGTCCGAGGCGACGAACCCGTCCTGGTTGTCACCCAAACGTCGAATCAGAAGGCCCTGGCCCTGGCGGCACGGCTTGGATTCGTGGCCTGCGGGGAGTTCGTGGAATTCGGCTCCGCCCAGCAATTGCTGACGGCATCTCTCACCACCTTTGACGCGTGATCGTCGCGCAGCCATCTCGGCTGCAGAGAGGCACGGGCGTACCGGTGCCAGATCACACGCACCTCGGCGACGGTCCGAGCCGTGAGTGAGGCAGATCCGGGACTGCTTCAGTTCTGCCCGCTGGCACCGTCGTCGGTGCCGCAGCAGGTCTCATCATCAGGTAGCCCGACTGCAGAGCCCGGTCAGCACCTCGCACAGTCGCGCTACCCACCGCGGCCAGCTTCGCCAGCACTGGTTCCGGGACGGTCACGTTCGCTCGTCCCTCGAGGCGCTCGAGCTTGAGCCACTCCACTTGCAGCTGGGAACCGTTGGGCGGCAGTGCGGCCGCCAGCATCGGCGCGACCAGCTCCGCGGGCGCCTTCAACGAACCGGGGTGAACGGGCTGGTTGCTGACGGCGGCGGCATGCCTCGTCAGGCTCAGGGCGGTGACCGCAGCATCCCAGGACCGCGACCCCTCTCCACCAGCGGGCACGTCACGGCTGGCGCGCATGAGCCGCGTGGTGGCAGCCATCAGCTCCGGGTCGACCCGCTCCCCCGGCGACATCAGCTTGGCCCACTGCCGATGAAGCTCACCCCACGCCCGCAAGCTCCTGGCCAGCGCCGGCTTGATCGCGTCGCGGTAGTCCACAAGAGCTTCAGTCTTCCGGGTCGCCTGGACTTGGGCGATCGCGTCCACCGCGACCAGTACCGAGCCCGCGGCCCGGGCCGTCACCAACTGCGTCATCACCGACGGCCGCAGCGCACTGCGATCCACAGCACGCGCCCACTCCATCACCGCCGCGCCGAACTCACTGCCCAGATCGGAACGATGCTGGCCCGGTGCCTGGCCATGCAGGGCCGCATCCAGGCCCAGCTCGACCGCCCGTACCGCCCCCAGCACTTCACCGTCCCCCGCCCTGGCAGACACCCCCGAGGTGGCGTGAGCCGCCAAGTACGCGACATGCAGCAGCTCACGCTCCACACCAGGCCCGGGCTGAATCTGACCGATGGCATCCGCCACGGCCACCATCGCCGGCGCCGGCGCCTCTGTCTTCCAGGAACGCGACTGCAGCACGTGGGTCAGCGCCGACGCCGACACCTCCAGGATCGACGCAACACGATCCGCGTCCTGGCGGGTTCGCTGGCTGGCAGCGTCGACGACGTAGGCCAAGCCCATCACCGATGCCGCCAGCTCTCCGGGATCGTCGATGAGGAGGCGACGGGCCAGCCGGTCTGCCTCCGACGGCCTCAGCGCAGACACCGGTACTCCCCGACCAGATCGCACACCAGCGCGACCACCGCACTCGTCCCCATGGGATAGGCGCCGATCGCCAACCGACGCAGCTCCCGCTCGACCTCCTCCAACACCGCCAGGACGCCGGGCTGCTCGACCTCCACCGGGACGGGCACCACGTCGGGCTCCAACAGTCCGGTGGCGGACCACAGCGCCTCGCTCACCGCCGTGTCGCGCTGGAACGCGGCCAGCTCCTCCAGATCCCATGTCGCCAACCGGGAACGCTCCGCCGCGATCATCAACAACCCGACCACGCGTTCCAGGCTCCGCATGCCTCCAACTGTTGCCATCACACCCGCCTTATGCCCGGCCACCCTGGCCGCTCACAGGCACAACCTGCCCTGCGACCCCGGTGCTCGCGAAAGCCCCGTCCCCAGGCGCTAATGGTCATCTCTGGTGGGAACCGTGAGGCGTCGAAGTCGGCCGAGCTCACGGACGCTGAGCCCGCCAGCGCACCACTCCGCCACCTGCGTGGCTGTCAGCCCGTGGACGGTGACCATCTCCTCGATCAAAGCGCCGGCGCGCGCCTCCGCATCTGCCAGCGCCTTGGCTCCGGTGCGTAGCTCCACCTGGACGCGCACGGCCAGATCCGTCACAGCCGACTCCCGTTCCCGCTGCTGCTGCAACCGCGCCACCCGAGCCTCATGAATCGCTCGCCTCGCAGCCACCCGTTCCTGCTGACGTCCCATCGACCTTCGCCCCTTCCGAACCACCCCGACGAAGACCCAAGCGAACGCGACGCCCCCGGTGCCCACCAGCCGCCAGAACGAACCCCCGGAGAAACACGAGCCCATCAAGCGCCACACACCTCTTGCACTCAGGGCCAGGAAGTGCCGTTCGGGGAGGCCCTCCAGCCGGAGGTTGACGCCGCTTTCGAACTCGAGGTTGGGGCCTTTGTCGCCTAACCGAGGTCTTGGTTGTCCCGATGTCCCAGACGGCACTGGCAGATGGGGTGACGCGAGCCAACGTCCGTGACTCGGCGCGATCTGCCTTCGTTCGTGATACTCGGCACCACGCCCCGACCCCTGGGTTGGGCAGTCGTGACCATGTCGCTGCACAAGCTGTCGGCCGGGTCTGGGTATGACTACCTGACCCGGCAGGTTGCTGTGCAGGATTCGACGGAGAAGGGCCATCAGGGCCTGACGACGTACTACTCCGAGCAGGGCGAAACCCCCGGCACCTGGGTCGGCCGGGGCTGCGAAGGTATCGGTGACAACTTCGCCGGTTCCCAAGTGACAGCCGAGCAGATGCAGTTGTTGTTCGGTGCCGGGCAGCACCCGCTGGGGCACGAGCGAGCCGCCAAGCTGGGGGCTGATGCGTCGGAACGTGACCTGCTGGCGTCCTACCGGTTGGGGGCGTCGTTCAAGGTGCCATCAGAGGTGTCGAACTTCCGCGTCGATGTGGCGCGTCGGGTGGCGGAGTGGAACACCAGCCACGGCCTGGAGGCGGATGCCCGGGTTCCGGGTGAGGTGCGGGCCGGGATCCGCAGCCAGGTGGCGGCCGAGTTCTTCGTCCGGGAGATGGGCCGCCCCCACTTCGATGCGCGGGAGCTGGCAGGTGCGGTGGCGCGGTACTCGCGGCCAGGGCGATCTGTGGTGTCCGGTTTCGACCTGACCTTCTCGCCGCCGAAGAGCGTGTCCACGTTGTGGGCGATCGCCGACCTCCCGACCGCGGCGATGGTCGAACGCGCCCACCACGACGCGGTGGCGGAGGCGCTGCGGTTCGTCGAGGATCATCTGCTCTACACCCGCGAGGGCGCGAAGGGGGTGCGGCAGGTCGACGTCGACGGCTTGGTCGGCGCCGCGTTCACCCACCGTGACTCTCGCGCCGGCGATCCCGACCTGCACACGCATGTGGCGGTGGCGAACAAGGTCCGCGCCACCGGGTCGGGCAAGTGGCTGGCGATCGACGCCCGGCTCCTCTACCAGGGCGTCGTCGCGGCATCCGAGACCTACAACACCACCCTCTACAAGCGCCTCGAAGCGCACGGGCTGCGGTTCGAGAACCGCGCCATGGGCGCAGGGAAACGTCCGGTGCGTGAAGTGGTCGGCGTGCCGGCCGAACTCAACGAGCGGTGGTCGTCACGGCGTCGAGCGATCGAACAGCGACGCGGTGAGCTCGCCTCAGCCTTTCAGGACGATCATGGACGGCCTCCGACAGTGGTGGAGGGATACGACCTGGCGCAGCGCGCCACGCTCGAGACCCAGGACGCCAAGCACGCGCCCCGCACCATCACCGAGCAACGCGCCGCGTGGCGGGCCGAGGCCATCGACATCCTCGGCAGCCCGCAAGCGATCACCCACGTGGTCCACTCCGCTCTCCACCCCGCCCAAGCGCAGGACTTGCCGGTGGCCGACAGTGGCTGGTTCGACGCCGCCACCGCACGGGTGGTGGCGGCGATGGAGCGACGCGGCGCGACGTGGCGACGCACCGATGTGCGGGCCGAGGCCCAACGCCAGGTGCGCCTGACCGCCACTCCCAGCAGCACAGTCGATGCCGCCATCGACCTGCTCACCGCGATGGCCCTCGAAGCATCCGTCCCATTGGAGAAGCCCACCTTCGGGATCACTGAACCGCAGCCGTTGCGGCGGTCCGACGGGTCGAGCGTGTACACCGTCGCCGGATCAACCCTGTTCACCTCCCACCGCATCCTGCACGCCGAACAAGACATCCTTGCCCTCGCCGACACAGACGGCGGGACGTCGATGGCGCAGCCGGTGCTGGAGGCATCGTTGGCGATGTCAGCCGCCGAGCGGGGTTTCGCCCTCAACGCGGGCCAGGCGGCGCTGGTGGAGCAGCTGGCCACGTCGGGGCGTCTGGTGCAGCTCGCGATCGCGCCGGCCGGGTCGGGCAAGACCACCGCCATGCACGCCCTTGCCGCGGCGTGGGAGTCCTCCGGCCACACCGTCGTCGGCCTCGCCCCCTCCGCCGCAGCCGCGTCCCAACTGTCCACCGCGACCGGGCTGGAGGCCGACACCCTCGCCAAACTCGCCTGGGGCATCACCCACGACCAACTCCCCCACTGGGCCCAGACCATCACCACCGGGTCGATGGTCATCATCGACGAGGCCGGCATGGCCGACACCCTCACCCTGGCCACCGTCACCGGCTGGGCCACCAGCCGCGGCGCCGTCGTCCGGCTCATCGGGGACGACCAACAGCTCGCCGCCATCGGCTCCGGCGGACTGCTGCGCGACATCCAAACACGACACGGCGCCGCCACCCTCGACGAACTGATGCGCTTCACCGACCCCGCCGAGGCCGCCGCCTCCCTCGCCCTGCGCCAAGGGGACACGGCCGCGATCGGGTTCTACCTCGACAACGACCGCGTCCACGTCGGCGACCTGGCCACCGTCACCGACAACGCCTTCACCACCTGGACCCACGACAAGGCCGCCGGCCGCGACGCGATCATGCTCGCCCCTACTCGCGACCTGGTCGCCGAACTCAACCACCGCGCCCAGACCCACCACCTCGGCCCCCACGCCACCGGCCCCAGCGCGGCGCTGGCTGACGGCAACCATGCCCGCATCGGCGACATCGTCATCACCCGTCGCAACGACCGCCGCCTGAGCACCAGCCGGACCGACTGGGTGAAGAATGGCGACCGCTGGCACGTTATGGCGATCCATCCCGACGGCTCCCTGAGTGTGCAGCACCACCAATCCCGACGCCGTGTCACCGTCCCGGCCGATTACGTCATCGCCGCCGTCGAGCTGGGCTATGCCACCACCGTCCACGCTGCCCAGGGCATCTCCGCCGACGTCACCCACGGCATCGCCACCCCCGACGAGTCACGCCAGCAGCTCTACACCATGCTTACCCGCGGCAAGCACGCCAACCACCTGTGGCTGCAGACCACCGGCGACGGCGACCCAGCGCTGCTCACCCAACCCGACGCCACCACGCCGCCCACACCCACCGACCTGCTCGAACAGATCCTCACCCGCGACGACGCCGCCCGCTCGGCAACCACCCAGCACGCCGACCACCACGACCCCGCCCGACTGCTCGCCGACGCCGTCGCCACCTACACCGACGGCATCACCACCGCCGCAGAACACCTCCTCGGCCCCCGGGCCGTCGCCACCATCGAGGCCCATGCCGAAACCCTCGAACCCGGCATCACCGACGAACCCGCCTGGCCCGCCCTGCGCAACCACCTCATCCTCATCGCCAGCAACGGCACCAACCCCCTCACCGCCCTGACCGCAGCCCACGCCCAACACGAGCTCGACGACGCCCGCGACAAGGCCGCCACCCTCGCCTGGCGCCTCGATCTCCGCCATCCCTTGACTGCGGGGCCGCTGCCATGGTTGCCCGGCATCCCCACCCGCGTGCACGACGACCCCGCGTGGGGCACCTGGGCGCAGCAACGCGCCATCCTCGTCGCCACTCTCGCCGACCAGGTCGCACGGCTGCCGTTCCCGGACGCGACGTGGGCTGCCCTGCCCTGCACCGACGAGACCCGCCGTCAGCTCGCGATCTGGCGCGCCGCCAACGCCGTTCCCGACACAGACCCACGCCCCACAGGGCCACGCCAGACCACCCGCCAAGCCACCCAGTACCAACGCGCCCTCGATCACGCCATCGACCAGAACGACCCCGCACTCGAGCGCTGGAAGCCCATCCTCGAGGTCATCGGAGAACGACTCACCCACGACCCCGCCCTGGTCCGACTCGCGCACCGCCTCGACGACCTGAGCGCCACCGGCCACGACGTCCACGGCATCCTCGCCGACACCATCACCGTCAAACCCCTACCCGACGACCACCCCGCCGCAGCCCTGCTCTGGCGCCTCACCCGCACCACCACACCCGAAACCACCCAGAACACCGTCCCGACGATCGGGGAGGCGGCGGTGGAGCTGCCTGGTCCGGACGACCCCGTCACCCGGCTGGCGCTGCTCGGCATGGTCCGCAACGTCACCGGCCCCACCCCGCCCAGCGACGCCATGCTGCGCCACCAACTCGACCGCGCCGACGCCCTGGCCGACTCCCCCGTCCCGGCCGAACGCCTCCACCAGGTCAACCAACTCGCCCAGAACTACTACGCCAGCCAGCTCCAGGGATCGTGGGCCCAGCCCTACCTCGCCGAACGCCTCGGCGTCGACCTCACCGGCCACCCCACCATCCAACCCGGACACGCCCCCGCCGGCTGGACCAACCTCGCCACCCACCTACGCCGCCACGGCGTCACCGACCTCGAAATGCTCACCGCAGGCCTCGTCAAACCCGCCTCCACCGGCAACCTCATAGACCGCTTCCGCGACCGCCTCACCCTGCCCATCACCAACCACGACGGCTACATCCTCGGCTTCGTCGCCCGAGCCAACCCCACCCTGCCCGCCGACCAGGCCGGCCCCAAGTACCTCAACACCCCCACCACCCCCATCTACAGCAAGGGCGACCAGTTCTACGGCCACCCCCAACCCGGCAGCACCCCCGTCATCGTCGAAGGCCCCCTCGACGCCATCGCCATCACCCTCGCCACCGCCGGCCGCCACACCGGCCTCGCACCCCTCGGAACATCCCTCACCGACCACCAAGCCGCCCTCCTCGCCAACCAGGAGCGAGTCGTCCTGGCCACCGACAACGACCCCGCCGGAAACACCGCCGCCGACAAGGACCACTTCAAACTCGCCGTCCACCGCACCTACACCCTGCGCGCCGAACTCCCCGCAGGCAGCGACCCCGCCGAACTCCTCATCACCCACGGACCTGCAGCCCTCACCCGATGCCTCGACAACGCGAAACCCACCACCGACCGACTCATCAACTCCGCAGACGACGACGCGGTGGATCAGGCGCTCTCCGCGATTGCTGCTGCCCACCCCAGCACGTGGCAGCAGGGCCTGGAAGGGCTCAGCCAGCAGACAAGGATCCCGGAGGAGCACCTGCAAGCGCGACTCGTCCCCTTGGTCCAGGCCTGGAACGACACTCCCCGAGCAGCGGCCGCAGACGCCACGGCACAGCAGAGAGGACATATTCAGAGGACGGCCATCAACGCACGTTACCAGCGCGGCAGAGAAATCCCAAAGTGGCGGCCAACCACAGTTCCCCGTCGGTGACAGCATCAAAGATGAACGGACATCTCCCTTCTGCCGGGGAGACGCGCCTCCGGGCGGGGTTCCGGAGCGGTGGTACCGCCTCAACAGCCAAGATCCCTCCCATGTCGATCCCCGCCGCGGGGTTGGTGCCGTCGAGCTTGACAGTCGCATTCACATCACCACGCAACCAGGTCAGGGCCAGCTCCGCCGTGATTGTGCCGTCTGCCGTGGTGCAGGTGATGGCCAGCCCATCCCCAGTCAACCCGGAAGACTGGGCCGTCACCTGCTGCTGGCCGACGATCTGCCCGTGCTCGTCCAGGCGATCCGCTCGGCAGCCGGGTGCTTGATCACATCGGCCCAAGCTCTCTGTGGTCCGTGCTGAAGTGGGCCAGATCCTTGCGGCCTGCGGCGTCAGCTCGATGTCCTCGGCCCCGTAGACCTTGGTGGCCACGACGGCCCGGGTCCCCGCGGGGCTCGGGCCGTCGGCATTCCCTGCCCGCACAGCAGCACCATGGTTTGTGGTGGGGGTGGGTGATACCCGCACGTCGACGGTCAGGCGGGATTGTCCGACGAATCGGTGTAGTGACGCGTCATGGTGCCCGTGACGACGTCGGGTGGTGAGGGTCGGGAGGGTGGTGTTCTGCCCCAACCGGCGCCTGGCACCATCCAGGGTGAACGTGACCTTGGTGTCCCCTGGCTGACCGACTGGGCCGCGTCGCTGTCGTAGTAGGCCAGGCTCGTCGCCCCCTCGGCGGGCTTGATCGTTTCAGCGGCGGGAATGCTCGCCGGCCGACCAACGGATAGTAGGTCATCGTCGTTGAGACGGCCTTGAGTTTCCATCTTGACTCAAGAGTCCGACCACTATCAGCAACCCAAGAACCCCTCCTCCCAGAACCCAGCCCCATCCAGTACCTTCCAGATCACAACCCGCCATAAAGGGACAGCCAAACGCGAGGGCCGCTAAGACGAAAGCAGCCAGACGCAGCCTGATTGATGACCAATGCAGTCGCCACACCAAGGAGACCGCGCATAGAACCAGAAGGATCCACACATATACCGGATCCACGATGCTCACCATCCCGCGAAATTCTTGAAGGCAGAGAACCCGTTATACAGGTAACGACCCCAGAACTTCCGGGGTTGTGTCCGGTGGATATGACGATATCCAGCGCGACTATTCCACCGACCTGCAGTGGTACCCAAGTGCATTCTGAGCCGAGAAGCCCTCCTGATACCGTGCCGAGTCGCCACGAACCTTGTTGCACGAATTCCCCGCACCGGGCTGATCTTCGCACCGGCAACGTCCCAAGCGGTAGAAGCCACGAAGCGCCAGCTCCGCACGGATCTTCTCTCTCTACGATACCTGCGATAGCGCCCGTAGATGCTGACCGAAGCCGAAGCCACTGTAAGCGCGCCACACACAGCCGGCCCGCCAAAAATGCATGCCCCGGCAGACGCATAGCCGAGGACCGTGCCACCGTTGCGGTGCCACCAGCTACGCCACTTGGTTCCCGCGAGGTCTTGGTTGTTGACCGGATCCGTTGGGTAGCCATAGGCGGTGTCCCCGCCCTGGTACTCCGGATCCAGGGAAGTGAACAAGCCGGTGGCCTGGTTGTACAACCTCGCGCCCATCAACGTGATCCCGAGCGCATCCAGGGTGGCGCGCTCGTGGGCACCCAGCCACCCGTACCCGACACCCGCGGCACCCCCGACGGTGGCGGTCTTGGCGGTGGTGGGCTGCCCGTACTCGGTGTAGTCCGCCCAGGTGTCGATTCCGGTGGCCGGGTTGGCACCGTCCAGTTTCACCGTCGCGTTCACATCACCCCGCAGCCCGGCAAGGGCCAACTCCGCGGTGGTGACGCCGTTGATCGTGGTGAACGTGATGCCCATCCCATCCCCGGTCAACCCAGCAAACCGGGTGGTCACCTGCTGGCCGCCGCGCACGTCAACGGTCCAGGCGGGGTTGTCCGACGAATCGGTGTAGTGCCGCGTCACCGTCCCCGCCACCACATCAGGCGTCACCACGGGCCCGACGGTGGTGTTCTGCACCAGGCGCCTGCCAGCCCCATCCAGCGTGAACGTGACCTTGGTGTCCCCCTGAGCCACGGACTGCGCAGCATCACTGTCGTAGTACGCGAGGCTCATCGCCCCATTACTGGGCTTGATGGTGTCCGCGGCCGGGATGCTCGTCTGACGACCCAACGGGTCATAGACATAGGCTCCTTGCCCGTTCGCGCCCGTCACCGGATGATCCGCCTCGTTGTAGGCCCGTGTCACCGTCGCCGCTCCAGTGTCGGCGCAGTCACTGAGGTTGGACGCGACCGTCTGGCTGGTGCGGTTGCCATTCACATCGAACCCGTACCCACGACGCGTACACGACGGCGCCTCGGTGCGAGTGTTCAGGGTCTCGTCAACCCTGGTCAGACGGCCGGCCTTGTCATAACCGTACCGACGATCCGAGCTGACGGCCTGCGTTCCTTCGGTGGTGGTGTAGGCCGACCCGCCATCGGTGGACCACTCCCGCACCGTCCTACCCGCAGCATCACTACGACTGGACCAGCCAAACCACTGCTGATCAGCCACCGCCGTGCCCGTCTCCGGATCTGTACCCTTCCCCGAATAGGTCAAATCGACCAGCTCACCGGCCGAGTCGTAGGAGTGCCGGCGGATGATCCCACCTGGCAGCTCTTCCAGGGGTAGGGCGAGCAATGCACAGGCAACCAATAGGGCTCTTCACAATCGAGGGTGTAGTTGGGGTCTGAACCCCCCGGCCTCGAGCAGGGACCTGGCGATGTAGTGGGTGAGGTTGCGGAAGCCCAGGGCGGTGCCTCGGAGGTGTTCGAGCCGGCCGTTGATCGCCTCGGTGGGGCCGTTGCTCGAGCCGGTGTGGTCGAAGAACGCGAGGATGTCGGCCCGGCGCTTGGCCAGGGTGCGGCCGAGCTTGCAGACCTCGACCAGGCGGGTGGGAACCGCTGATCCGATCGAGTCGATCAGTCTGGCCAGGGCCTTCTTGCCGTCGCTGCGGGCCTTGGTGCGGTAGGCCGTGATCATGGCCTGGTAGACGCCCCAAGTGGCCTCGACCTCAACGTGCCGGTCATCAGCGAACAGGGCATTCAGGCGGCGTTGTTGCTTGTCAGTGAGTAGATCAGCGCCGGTGTGTAGCGTTCGCCGTGCTTGGTAGAGCGGATGGTGCTTGCGCCCCCGACTGCCGTGCAGCGAGACCTGGACCCGCCTGCGGCACACATCCAGAGCATCCCCAGCGAGCCGGATGACATGGAAGGGATCCATCACCGTGGCAGCTTTCGGCAGTTCTTCGGCGGCGGCGGTCTTGAAGCCGGTGAACCCGTCCATCGCGACGATCTTCACTCCGTCTCTCCAGGTCTGGGGCTGCTCGGCGAGCCACGTCTTGAACGCCTGCTTCGAACGCCCCTCGACCATCGCCAACAACCGAGACGCTCCGGTCCCGGTGCTGACGGGGGTCAGGTCGATGACCACGGTGACGTACTTGTCGCCGCGGCGGGTGTGGCGCCACACGTGCTCGTCGACGCCCACGACGGTCACGCCATCGAGGCGGCCGGGGGAGTCGATGAGCATCCGCTGGCCTTCGGCGAGGACGGCGTCGTTGGCGGTGTTCCACGCCACCCCGAGCGCGGCCGCGATGCGCGTCATGGACAGGTGGTTGACCACCAGCGCTTCCAGCGCCCATCGCAATGCACCTCGTGACAAGCAGGAACGCGGCGACGCTGCGCGGGTGAGGTCCTGGCGCCAGACATGCCCGCAGCCGGTGCACTGGTAGCGGCGCAGCCGAACCTGGAGGGTGGTGGGGCGCCAGCCGAACGGGATGTGCGCAAACTCTCGCACGACACTGTCACGCGGCTGGCCGTGGCAGCCGCAGCGGTGGCACCAGTGATCAGGCTGGACCGGGCGACACGCCAGGACGGCGCGCTTGCCGGTGAGGTGCTGACCGGTGACGGCCAGGCCGAGGTCATCGAGACGGCAGAACGTGGCCAGGTCAGGGGTCGTGAAGGTAGCGTTGTCCATGTCGAGGTCTTTGGCGATGGCTGTGTAGGAACTTCCATCATCCAAGGACCTCGATCCCTGTCACCACCCGGGTCCCGCTACCGACCTACACCCTCATCTGTGAAGAGCCACCAATAGCATCAGGGCACCCAGCCCCGGAACACTCTCTCCGGGGCGCGCTTTACTGGCACTCCATGAACTTGCACCAGGTACTCGAAGAACTCGTCAGCATGTCGCGACTGGATCAACTCACCGTCGATCAATTCAGACAAGACGATCCAATCATTGCTGAATCTTGCATCCGAAACCTCTATGGCAATTCCTCGGCGATCCTCCAGAAGGCTGGATGGCAGCTGTACATAGGTAATACCTGTGATTCTATCGAAATCCAACCTCCGAAGCCGCGGGGACCACAGGAATCGCTCCCCCACGAAGACAAATTGGAGGAGAGCTCCTCTGAATAGAAAATAGAGACCAACGCCAAGACAGAAACTTCCGATCGCCAAATTTACCAGTTCATCCAATCGACCATAAGGGGATCGAAATCCTGAGAGAACTTCACCACCCCAATACAGAAAGGGCGCACTGAGTGGCACCCAAACGAGCACCCTAACTGGATTCCAAAGAAGTCTTTTCATAACCAGAGTCCAATCACCAGATACCCCCGCCAGCACGAGCAAAGGCAAAGCTCGCGACAGAGCCAACGGAGCCATAGATCGAATGTGCAATCCACGCCCTCTTATGCTGTCGGACACTATGGTAATACCATGCTAGTCTATCTCGTCTTCCAAGGCGCCTCGGTGCGCTCCTCATACCAGTAAAGTGTTGATAGGACCTCGTATAGCGTTGGCCACTAGAGCCCCACCGACTCAGCCCCGAACGCCCATATTTCGCCACGCGGAACATCCCCCCTGACGCGACTCCACGGGCACTGAATGCGCCATCACGTGCAATATGGCGCCAAGACCTTCGAAATCCCCCATTTCTCTTTGCATAGCGATAGCTTCGGTACCCCCAGGCCGCAGCTGTCGCAACACCACATGCCGCAAGTCCTCCAAACATGCAGACCCCTGTGACTGCATGGCGAGCCGCGAAACTCCCGATCTTCCTCAAACCCCACCGGGTTCCTGTGAGGTCTTGGGTGTTGACCGGATCTGTGGGATACCCGTAGGCGGTGTCCCCGCCCTGGTACTCCGGATCCAGGGAGGTGAACAAGCCGGTGGCCTGGTTGTACAACCGGGCGCCCATCAACGTGATCCCGAGCGCATCCAGGGTGGCGCGCTCATGCGCACCCAGCCACCCGTACCCGGCACCGGCCGCACCACCAGCCACGCTGGTCTTGGCGATGGTGGGTTGGCCGTATTCGGTGTAGTCGTGCCAGGTGTCGATCCCCGTCGCGGGGTTGGCGCCGTCGAGCTTGACGGTCGCGTTCACATCACCACGCAGATCGGCCAGGGCCAACTCCGCGGTGGTGATGCCGTTGGTGGTGGTGAACGTGATCCCCATCCCATCCCCGGTCAACCCAGCAAACCGGGTCGTCACACTCTGCCCACCGCGCACGTCGACCGTCCAGGCAGGATTGTCCGACGAATCGGTGTAGTGCCGCGTCATCGTGCCCGCCACCACATCAGGCGTCACCAAGGGTCCGACGGTGGTGTTCTGCACCAGTCGCCTGCCAGCGCCGTCGAGGGTGAACGTCACCCGAGTGTCGCCCTGACTGACCGCCTGTGCAGCATCGGTGTCGTAGTAGGCCAGGCTCATCGCGCCACTACTCGGCTTGATGGTGTCGGCGGCGGGGATGCTGGTCTGACGACCCAAGGGATCGTAGACGTAGCTGCCCTGCCCGTTCGCGCCCGTGACGGGCTGGTCAGCCTGGTTGTAGGCGCGGGTCGTGGCGACGGCACCAGTATCGGCGCAGTCACTGAGGTTGGACGCGGTCGTCTGGCTGGTGCGATTGCCATTCACATCGAACCCGTACCCGCGACGCGTACACAACGGCGCCACGGCGCGAGTGTTCAGCGTTTCGTCGACGCGGATCAGGCGGGCTGCCTTGTCATAGCTGTAACGGCGGTCCGAACTGACGGCCTGCGCCCCTCCGGTGGTGATGTAGCTCGACCCGCCGTCGGTGGACCACTCCCGCACCGTCCTACCCGCAGCATCACTACGACTGGACCAGCCAAACCACTGCTGATCACCCACCGCCGCGCCAGTCTCCGGATCCGTACCCTTGCCGGAGTAGGTCAGGTCAACCAGTTCACCGGCCGGGTCGTAGGAGTGCCGGCGAATGACCCCACCCGGCAACTTCTCCACCGTCGCCGCGCCCTGGGCATCGTAGGCTGCAGGGTCAACCACGTTTCCGACCTGCCCCAATGCATCATCATTGCCGGACCAACGTGGACCAACACGAGGCATCAATATTCCCCCGCTAACTCTTCAGCTATGCCCGCTGTTTCATCGCACGATATCCAGCGAATATTATAGAGATGGCCTTGGTATCGAAATTCCTTCAAATCCGACACATCACCAAGACTACCTATTTCATCGAAGCCCTCATCCCAAGGGGCATTGGTCATATAGAAACGCACTCTCCAGTGCAGCACTCTTCTCACGCGAGACCATCGGCGAAGCATCCCACCTGATTCCGTGATCGAGGTCAGCTCAAACGCTGCGGCTCCCACCACATGCTGCCCGTCATCCACTAGATACGCGTATCGACTACCACAGGACTCCATACTATTCCAAATAGCCGTCATCAAAGAACTTGCAGCCCACCTGAATAGCCAACCCCCGACACGACTGTTTCGCTCGTTCATAACTGAGAAATCCAGCATGCGAGGCCTTGAACACCTTTCCATCCTTTCGCTGAACCCCCACCGTGTGTGCAGTGGGCGCACCAGCGGCTATGCGAAGGCCTCCGGATTCAGAAACCCCAATGCAACAAATCTCACCGACCGGCACAGACCATCCAGAGAGCATCCCCGAATACACCACGCAGCCATTTTTGACCTCGACTCTACTGATGAGTACGCGGATTACACAGCCGCCATAAATTGCTAAAGTCACCCATGCCAATAATCCAGCGGACTCACCCAGGAACCTGGATGAACCTCTTGCCCAGAGAAAAATTCCCCATTCCATGACAGATATAACAAAGAGCGGCTGCACCTTTGCGAATATCCCGCGAATTACCACAGAATCCCCTAGTAGGCCGTCGGATAGTAGCGCCCAACCACTGACGATGTGGCATATGCCGATGCATACCCCAAGTGGCGGCCAGCAACGTGAACAGAAGTTGGCATCCGATGCCTCGACGCTTGATAGCGCGCATTTCTCCGCGGATGAATCAGACGATTGGCTTTCTTGTAATGACGAGACACTCGAACTCCCCCTCCGTAACGATATGCGCGGCGATACAGTCCAAATGTGGCACCACCACCCACGGCGCCGGCCGCCGCGCCGTAGATCTGATGCCGAGCAGCCCGGCGATTCCCCGTACGAGCATAGGCCCCGGCGATGATGAGATTGCACCCGAGCCCAACGCCTCCCCAGGCAAAGCTACATCCCGTCCTGATTGCCCGAGCCCCGAAGCTGTTTCCTGTGAGCCAACGCGAGGCTCGTCCCGATCCTCGCCAAACGGACCTTCCCGCTGATCGCGCGTAGCGCTTAGCCCTACCCCACCAACTCTTTCCGTCGAGGTCTTGGTTGTTGACCGGATCCGTTGGGTAGCCATAGGCGGTGTCACCGCCCTGGTACTCCGGATCCAAGGAGGTGAACAAGCCGGTGGCCTGGTTGTACAACCGGGCGCCCATCAACGTGATGCCCAGCGCATCCAGGGTGGCGCGTTCATGGGCCCCGAGCCAGCCGTACCCGGCACCCGCCGCGCCACCCACCGTGGCGGTCTTGGCGGCGGTGGACTGCCCGTACTCGGTGTAGTCGGCCCAGGTGTCGATCCCGTTGGCCGGGTTGGTGCCGTCGAGCTTGACAGTCGCGTTCACGTCCCCGCGCAGCCCGGCCAGGGCCAACTCCGCCGTGGTGGTGCCATTGAGGGTGGTGAACGTGATACCCATCCCGTCCCCGGTCAACCCGGCAAACCTGGTCGTCACCATCTGCCCACCGCGCACGTCGACGGTCCAGGCGGGGTTGTCCGACGAATCGGTGTAGTGCCTGGTCATGGTGCCCGCCACCACATCGGGTGTGATGACGGGTCCGACGGTGGTGTTCTGCACCAACCGCCTGCCGGCACCATCCAGGGTGAACGTGACCTTGGTGTCCCCCTGAGCCACGGACTGCGCAGCATCGGAGTCGTAATAGGCCAGACTCATAGCCCCGTTGGCGGGCTTGATCGTGTCCGCCGCCGGGATGCTGGTCTGACGCCCCAGCGGGTCGTAGACGTAGCTGCCTTGCCCGTTCGCGCCCGTGACAGGCTGATCCGCCTCGTTGTAGGCCCGTGTCACCGTCGCCGCTCCAGTGTCGGCGCAGTCACTCGGGTTGGACGCGACGCTCTGGCTGGTGCGGTTGCCATTCACGTCGAACCCGTACCCACGACGCGTACACGACGGCGCCACGGCGCGGGTGTTGAGCGTTTCGTCGACGCGGATCAGGCGGGCTGCCTTGTCATAGCTGTAACGGCGGTCCGAACTGACGGCCTGCGCCCCTTCGGGGGTGGTGTAGGCCGACCCGCCGTCGGTGGACCACTCCCGCACCGTCCTACCCGCAGCATCACTACGACTGGACCAGCCAAACCACTGCTGATCAGCCATCGCCGCGCCGGTGTCGGGATCGGTGCCCTTCCCGGAGTAGGTCAAATCGACCAGCTCACCGGCCGGGTCATAGGAGTGGCGACGGATGATGCCGCCGGGCAGCTTCTCCACCGTCGCGGCGCCCTGGGCGTCGTAGGCGGCCGTCGCCGAGTGGGTGATGCCACCGGAACTGACTTCGGTCTTGGTGACCAGGCCACGCGTCTCGGCCCGACCGTTGGCATCGGTCCCGTCGTAGGTGAACGACTGGCTGCCGTTGTTGTCGGCCACCTTGGTGACCTGGCCGAGTGCGTCGTAGGTGGTCGTCGCCGTGTCGGCCGGCTGCCCGGCGGGGGTGTTGGTGTAGGTGAGCTGACGACCCCACGTGTCGTAGGTCATGGCCGTCGACCCAGCCGTCGACGTGGTGCCGGTGACTTGTCCGTTCGCGTCGTAGCTGGTGGTGACGGCCGGGACGGGTGTGGAGCCAGTCAGGCCGGCACTGGTGGTGGTGACCGTGACGGGCCGCGACTTCGCGTCGTAGGTCGTCGTGGTGGTCACCGTGGTGGCGCCAGCAATGGTTTGGGTCTGGGCGGCTTGGCCGTCCCAGGTGTAGCTGGTGGTTCGTTCGACCGGCAGGGTGCCGGCGCCGGGCATGGTCTGGCACACCCACCCGGCCCAGGCCGGTTTGCCGCCACAGGCGGGAACCGTCTGGTCGGCGGCGGTGGTGTAGTAGACGGTCTGGCGGGTCCCGGCATCAGCGGACGTGCCCTTGGCGGAGGGCTGGCGCTGTTCGATCACGCGGCCTTCGTCGTCGTAGACCGTCTCCCGGGTGATGTCGCCGGCTGTGGCGGCCTCGCTGCCGCCCATCCGGGTGGTGGTGGAGGTGGCCTGGCCCAGCTCCCAGCCGGACTTGCCACCCGCCGTGGTGCCGTCGTAGCCGGTGACAGTCGTGTTGAGCAGTTCGTGACGCACCCAGCCGGCGTCGGTCTGTTCCATGGAGGCTGTGGTGACCTGCGTGGGCAGTCGGTACGGCTGACCCGACAACGGATTGACACCTGCGTTGGGGGCGCCCTGGTCGTAGACGGTGTCGGTCTGGGTGCGGATCCACACCTGCTCCCCAGCGGTGTCGGTGGCGGTGCGGGCCGGGGCGAGGGTGCGGGTCACCAAGGTTCCGGCCGGGGTGACCACTTGGCCGGCGGCGTTGGTGATGTCGGTGTTGTAGGTGGTCTCGGTGGAGGCCGCCCCCACATCGGTCAACTCACCGGCACGCAACTGCTCGGTCGCCCGCGCATCCCAGGATTGGATGATGTTGTCGTGGTCGTCGTAGACGTTGGCGCTCCACTGCCACGCCCCGGCGCCGTAGGAGCCCTCGTGGATGGTGTAACCCTCACCATCGGTGAGGAATACGTTGGCCCGCTGCCACGCCGCATCATTCTTGGCCGGGATACCGGTGATCTTCTGATCCGGCCCGAAGACCGCGAAGGTCTGGGAGGCGCGGCGGTCCAACGGGTAGCCGTCGAACTGGGCCAGGTCGAAATTCGACACATCCGCCGGCTGTGCGTACACGAACGCCGCGAGCTGCGCCGTACGATCCGCCGCCTCCACCGTCGCAGGCAGTGGCCTGGTGACCTTGTCCAGCCGGTTGTTGGCATAGGTGAAGGTGTAGCCGTCCTGCCCGGGCGGAGTGATCCCGGCCAGCCGCAGCGTCTTGTCCGCGGCACTGCCGGTCCAGGAGTACTTGGTGACCAGGCCGGTGACCACGTCGGTCTGCGAGGACATGGTCTTGTCGGTGTTGTAGGTGTAGCTGGACAGCACCCGGTCGGTGCTTTCGGTGTCCACCTGCGCGGAGATCTGCGACACGAGGCCCTGGGGGTTGTAGGCCAGCTTCAACACCCGGCACCCGGCGGTGCGGGTGCCCGGCACACACGCCGCTGCCCCCGTGGGCACGGGGGCGATGATCGCCGTCACCCTGCCTTGGGCATCGCGCTGGTAGGTCGTCTTGCCCGGCGTGGCCGGATCAGTCACATCCGTGACCGCAAAAACACTGTCCGCCGTCGCCGACGGTGCCGCCGTCGCGGTGAATCGGGTCGTCACCCCATCCTCGTCCTTGAGCGTGAGCACCGGAGTGGATCCGGCCACGCTCAGGGTGATGCCACTGCTGGCGGTGTCGTCGTCCGCCGGCTCATACGTGCCCGTCGCGAACGCTGCGCTGCTGCGGCGTGCCGGCGCCGTGTAGATCAGGGTGTCGCCCTCGTCGCTGACCAGCGCGATGGTTCCGTCCAGGCGGGTGTTGTCGACCACCTCGGAGGCGGACAGGCCGTCATCGCCGCCATCCAACCCGGCGACCCAGCCCGGCCCGAAGACCTGCTTGGAGGCCGCGACGTCCCCAGCGAACGAATTGTGCGTACGGGACACCCCGATCGCCGAGGTGGGCGACGGCAGGTCAGCATCCGACTCCGAGACCTGCAACTCACCGGTCCACAACGCCACCTGACCCGGCCCCGCCTCACTGGTCGGGAACCCCGACCCGAAGGCGTGCGGCACCCGCACCACCCTGCGCACCGGCGAACACTTCGGCGACCCGCCATAGGTCCAGCACACCCGCAACTCCAGCCTCGCCGGGATCCGCTCGGGCACCACCACACCCTGCGCATCGGCCTGACCGACCAGGCTGGTGGTGTCCATCAACCCACTGGCGGTCACGTTCTGAGTACCAGAGGTGAAGGTGAACTGGTTGCTGGCCGGCACCGGCAAGAAGCCCGTCGAACCGGCCACCCGCCACTGCACCTGCCCCGCCGTACCACCCGGACCACCCTGCCCGGTGACCTGCACCACATCCGTGGTGGTCTGCCCCGACACCGGCGCCGACATCGACGGCGTGCCATAGCCGAAGCCGTAGGTCACCTTCGCCGACTGCCTGCCCACCGGCGACTGCGCCGTCACCGTCACCGTGTGCCACCCGGCCGTGCCACCCACCTTGGGGATCTGGAAAGTCGTGGGCGCCGTGGTCGTCGGCTGCGTCACCGCAGCAATCTTCTCGGCACCACCATCCACCGTGTACCGCACATGCGTCGCCGCCGAATTCGACGTCGCCGCAGCCGCCGTCAACGACACGGTGCACGTCTCCGCCGACTTCACCGCATCCGTCCATGAATTCTTCACCGTCGGACACGACACGCTCGGCGTCGGCGGCGCCGACAACGACACCCAGTACTCCTTCGCCGATGACCAACCACCGGTCAGCATCGAGTCATTGCCCCGCGCCCGCAACCAGGCATGGTCATTGTCCGCAAGCTTGGTGCCCGGCACACACGAAGCCGTCGTGCCCGCCGCCTGGTACCCCGTCCCACACAACACCGACCCATACCCCGAGGTCGCCGACGGCAACCGATGGAACTCCACCTTCACCGTGTTCCCATCAACATCCGACGGAACCTGCGTCGACAAGGCCGGATCCCCGTAGGAGATGTAGGTCTTGCCATTGACCACCGCCGACTTCGAGATCGTCGGCACATTCGCCGTCCCGGGAGCCCGGTCATAGTTCAAACTCATCACCGGCCGATACGCCGAATCATTCGAGTAGAACCGCTTCCACCCATACGGATCGGTCTCATCATCAGCCCGCAGCATCATCCCCACACTGGCGGCCGTCGACGTCGACCACGCCTTCGCCTGCGCCGTCATGTCAATGTGCACACGCCCCACCGGACACGCCGACGAATACCCCTTCGTCTCGGTCGACGTCACCCGCTTGGCACCAATGCTCGGCTGCGCCGTCCACAGCGTCGCCGTCGACGCCACCCCCGAGTCATACGTCGACCACGCCCGCGGTGTACAGGACCAGGAGTGCATCGCAGCCAGGCTCAACGACGCCGAGGTCACCTGCTTGCCCTTGAACGCCGCGGCATCAAAATTCAGGAACGACCGGGCCACCTGCCCCGAGCCGTTGTTGCCCAACTTCAACTCCCCCGACGTCGACTGATCCGTGCCATAACCCTGCTGCACAAACGTGTCGAAAATCGGATACGGCGTCGACTGCGCATAGGTCGGATCCACCGTCACCGGGAACGTGCGCTGCGGCGAGTTCAACCACGCCACATCCGCCACCACACCCAACGACGCCCGCGACACCTTCCCCACACGCTTCACCGCACCCAACCGGAATCCCGCCGCCTTCGACGCGCCCCGATCCGCGTGCTTGCCCGCACCGGCATCCCACATCTGCGGAGCCGCCAACCGACCCCGCGGCTTCTTCGAGCCGGCATCCACCAACTCCACCGAGCCGTCCTTGCCGGCCGTCGGAACCGTGTCCCCGGCACCCGTCAACGTGGTCGGGAACACCACCTGGCCAGCACGACCCCAGCGCCGAACCGCCTCCGACATGCCCTTGCGGGACTTGACCACCCACACCAACTCAAAACCCACCGGGCGGACCTCCACCCGCACATCCACCCCCGGCACCACATCCCGATAGGTCGCCACAGACCCATCCACCACCGGCGCACCCAGCGAAACCCCATCCAACGACACAGCCGCACCATCACCCGCAGCATCGGTCATCGACACCACCTGCTCGCCACCCACCGACACGCGGCCCGGCATCGCCGCAGGCACCGCCCCAGCCGGTGTGGCCTTCAACGTCGTGTCAATCACACGCCACCCATCCGTGGCCGTCGCCGACGCGTCCTTGAACCGCACCGGAGCCGCCGCAACCTCCTCCTGCACATGACCATCCGCATGCACCCATACACGCCGGGTTTCAGACCGCTCGGCCAGCACCTCCACCCGACGCTGTGAAGCCCTCGCCGTCACCGACGCCGACACCCAATCCGGACGAGTCAACTCCCCATCCAACGGCACCAGACCATCCGGACCAGGCTCCTGCCCCGCCACCACCTCCACAGGCGCCGGTGCAGGCGTCGCCTCATCAGCCCACGCCACATCCCCCGGAGCCAACGACGCCACCAACGCCAACGACGTCGCCCCCACCAACCAACCCCGACCCACCCGAACCAACCGGCGCAAACTCCAACCAGACATGAGAGACCCGTCTACGACGCGACGTAACAGTAGAACTATGACAGATGGCCGCCTGAGTGGGGCACGAACTACCAGACCCAAGAGGAGATGTTGTTCACACGCCGAGTGAGCGCACCAGTTCCCTGAAGTGGGCGGCGGCATCCTCAACCCAATCTGGCACTGGTGGACGCAGCAGTTGAGCAAAGGTTCGCCCGCCCGGCTACGCGCTGCCAGTGGCTCAGAGCCGGCATCTTCGAGGCGTCTGCGGACCATTGAGCGCCCATCGTGCACTCACTGGGGCTCGCGGAGGTGCGCTTGGCTCACCAGGGGGCCGATCTGTCGGCGCTCCACCATCCGCGCCCGTGGGCTCGGACGGGGAGCGGCGCAGTCACCCCAGCCGCCACCCGCGATGCTGGCAGTGAGCAGAGTGAGGGGCGGGTGGGGCGTGGGTTCGGGCATGCATCATTCAACAGAGCCGAGTGGCACCCGGCGCACCGCTCTCCCGACTAGTGAGCTCACTCTTCTTCCAGCGAGTGACCTACCCTGGCGACCTCACATTTCACAGCTGGACCGCAGTCCGGCGCTCTCTCGGCGTCAGAACGGTCGTCATGGACTGACGCAATTCCCACCGAACTGAAAGCCCTGCAGTTGACTAGGGAGCGGTCGAGCTCTCGAAGAGCACCGGAGCCCAGCGGCGGCTACACAGAGCCCCCGTTACCTTGCTGGTGACCCCATAACGCGGGGTCACCAGCAAGGTAACGGGTTGAATCGATGACCGAGAGGCCCTACCGGTGCCAGTCCCCAAGGGCAGAGCCTACGGCGACGCTGGAAGCGCGGGTCGCACCGCCTTACCGGTCGGTGCAGGCTGCCGGGGCACTCGTCCGACGGCGCCTGTCGTCGCTGCTTCAGCCCCGAAGTGCACCATCACATCGTGCAGGTAGCCTTGGCCGCGGGACAGGAGCCGACGTGCCGTGGATTCCGACACATCCAAGCCGTCAGCGATCGTCTTGAGGGGCTTCGGGGGTCGTCCGATGCCGTAGAAGTCCCTCAGGACGGAGCGCTCGGTCGGCGGCAGGGCTCGGAGGTAGGGGCGAAGGTCAATGCTGTCGACAGGGTCGGCCTCGTGGTGCGCTCGGAGGGCAACGTGTGATTCGAGGCCGTCGAGCGATGCGCTGGCTCGTCGGGTCAGCAGCATCTCCACTCGCTCGATCGGCGCCCCAGTCTCGGCCGCGACACGCGCCGCGCCATCGGCGCCGGGACCGGCTGGCTGCGTCGCGGCGAGCGCGCGGTAGCGGTACTGGTCGCGCGCTGCATTGGTGGTGAGGCCTTGGCGCGCGCCTGCCTCTGCGGCGATGGCGGTCACCAGTGCTTGGCGGATGCTGCCATAGGCGAACGACGACCACACTCCCCTGCTCGGGTCGAACCTGTGCACCGCATTCATCAGGCCGAGGACTCCTTCTTGGAAGAGGTCCCGGTCGGAGGGTGCGATGTGGGTCTGGCGCATCGTGTAGCCCACCAGCCCCAGACTCGAGGCCACCACCTGCTGGCACGCCGCCTGCCCGGCATCGACCAACCGCTGCAGCTCCTCGCGCGTCGCACCCCGCGTGGCCCGAAGTGCATCCGCGTCCCCGTCGAGGGCGCTGCGTGCCAGGACACCCGCATCGCGGGCGTCCCAGCAGGCCAGCAGCTGCTGGTCGTCCAGCCTCACGTGAGGACCTCACCGCTGCCGGTGTCGACGAGGTGCCCGTCGACGAGCGCAAAGCGGCTGGTCGCAAGGTCGTCGTCGTCTGGTTCGAGGTGTTCCACGTCGCGGTCGTACAACCCGGCCCGAACCGTGGCGTCCTGCCGGGCAGCGCCGATCCGGGCGGTCCCGGCGCAGGAACGATGCCCCGCGTCGCAACTGGTGCGTAGGGTCTCCTTCATGCGGTTCTGGAAGGCCGGCAGCGTGTAGCGGTGCCACTCGGCCAACAGGTCCGACGTGGCCGCGAGCCCGGCCCTGCGTCGCTGGTCGAACACGGTGCCGAGCTCGTGGACCAGGTGCGGATGCCGCGGCCAACACGACGGG
The DNA here is from genome assembly GCF_003752415.1 of Luteococcus japonicus. Taxonomy (NCBI): domain Bacteria; kingdom Bacillati; phylum Actinomycetota; class Actinomycetes; order Propionibacteriales; family Propionibacteriaceae; genus Luteococcus; species Luteococcus japonicus. Next base: position 575,475 of record NZ_RKHG01000001.1, read on the forward strand.
ACGATGTCGCCCAGCTGCCACGCGTACTCGGTGTTGAGCCAGTCGACACACCGGTCGAGCCACTCCCACACCTCAACCCGCAGGTCACGATCAGTGATCCCGGCCACATCCCACGGTCTGGCGATGAACTCCACCGGCCCCAGATGCTTCACCGTGGACGGATCCTTCGCCTGCTCCAGACGCGCCAGGTCCGCATAGGCACGGTGCATCCGACCTCCCACCGACGGGAACGGCCTCACCAATTCCGACATCGACAACCTCCTCCACTTCGGGAATCTGCTCATCCCAAGCCGTAGTGGCTGTCCGGGTGCCTACACCCCGTGGCGCTCGCGTGTCTGACCTGGTCCCGGATGCGCTGCTGGTCAGCCAGGAGACGTTTGCCGGCTCGTCCGTCGATGCAACGGTCGAGCTTGGCCAGAATGGGTTTCGCGTTCTCGGCGATCACCAACGCGTGACGCTCACGCAGCTCCCGCACCTCGGCGGGGCGGATCACCGGCACGTCCTCACCCGAGACCGAGCGGCTGTGGTGCTGGCCCTGCTGATAGGTCGTCCGGGCGATGCGTTTCATGCCGGCTAGGTCGGAGACCTCCTGGTTGAACGCCACGTCCTTCGAACCGCCGAACAACACCAACACATTGGTCAGCCCGAACAAGGCCCTCGCCTCCTGCTCGCCGAAGATCGCGGCCAGCTGGCGCCAGGTCTGCGCCGCGTAGATGAACGACAACCCCAACGCCCGCTCATTGGCCATCCTCGTCCGCAGCGTCGGCAACGGCGCCGTCGACGGCAACTCGTCCAGCACCGACAGCATCGGCGGACACAACCTTCCCCACGGCGACTCGTGCGCCAACCTCAGGGCAGTGTCCAGCACATGCTCTGCCGCTGCGGTCATCAACGGCGAGGCCGACGCATACGGATCCTCCCGGCCCAGCATGTACACCGTCCCGCGGTTGGCCAGCAGTTGCCGGATGTCCGTCGCCGGCGACCCCACGGACGGGACGCAGCGTCGGCGGATCTCGGTCTGGAAGAACAACGACATCGCCTGCTGCACCGTCGTGATCGTGTTGCCCGCCGTCCGGTCATCACCCCGCAGCGCACCGGTCAACAGTCCATGCCAGAACGGCGCCGCCCCGGGGTGCTGCCGCAGGATCTCCTCCGGCTCGGCCGTCGACAGTGGACTGGCCACCCACTCCAACACCAGCTCCAGATCACCACCGGCCAGCGCGGCGGCGTGGAAGTAGGACTGGATCACCTTCGCCGCCTCAGTCGCATAGAACCGCGCAGCATCATCACCCCGCCCACCGGCTGAGCCCGACTTGATCGTCCCGGCAGTGAACGCCTTCGCCCGACGCTCCGCCACAAGAGGATCCGCACAACCAGCAATTGGATCCCACACCAACGACGGCAACCCCGGCGCCAACCCGAACGTGTCCAACACCGCCACCGGCCCCACCCCGGAGCGACGCGACAACGACAAGAACAAGTCATCCGGCTTGGTCAACGTCACCAGGGCCGCCCCCGGCGCCGACAACAACGCCGGCGTCAGAATGTCCAACGTCTTGCCGGAGCCCTGGGGCCCGATCACCCCAGCGGTCCGGTCGAACGGGCACCACAGCTCTCCCCCACGCGGACGCTTCGCCCGCCCGATCCGCCAGCCCACCTCAGCCGCCCAACCCCGGCTCATCGCTTCCCCTTCCGGGCGAGGTCAGGACGCACGACGCTGCGGACCCGACGCAGCCTCGCTACGCCGAGCAACTCCCGGGCCTCGTCGGCCGACGCGTACCCAGCACCCACCCCCGGACCCCACCGCAACCACGCCTTCCGAACAGCGAGGGTGGCCAGCACCAGCAGCACGAGCTCCGCCACGAGGATTGACGCGGCCAAGGCTCCAGAACCGACCAAGCACGCACCCGGGGCGAGCCCCGCATCCGGACGACCAGCCAGGATCCCGCCGGTCGAACGCACCAACTCGTCCGGCCACAACCAGCCCGAGCCCGCGGCCCAGCAGGCCATTGACCGGCCCAGCTGCACCCCCGCCCCCACGGTCAGAAGAAGCCCTCCAAGCACCAACGCCGGCAGCTCCCAGGTCAGCGGATAAGGATCCCTCGTCGACATGACACCTCCGAAGGCTCAAGCCGGCGGCGAAGTCCCGGTGGCGAGAGCTCTTGGCCCTCGCGATGAGCTCTCGGCGGGTAGCGTGGGCCGCGTGCCCGAGATCCGGAGGCCCGCCTTGCCGCTGCAGGCTGTCGAGCAGGTCGCGCGTTTCGTCCAGGACCATCATTGCGATGGGATAGACGTCCAGGACTTGGCCGATGCTGCGGGCTACAGCCGTCACCACTTCAGCCGAGCCTTCAAGGCCTCGACCGCGGTTGCTCCCAGCGCCTACCTGGCTGCTGTCCGGATCGACAGTGCCAAGCGCCTGTTGCTGTCCGAAACCTGTGCTGTCGTCGATGTCGCGGTCGAGGTCGGTTTCGACTCCCTGTCGAGCTTCACCCGTCGTTTCGCCACGACGGTGGGCACCACGCCCGCGCGCCTGCGCCTGCTGGCGCAGAAGCTGGATCACTCTGCCGTGGCCCCGTTCACGCTAAGCGACCCGAATCAGCCGATCGTCGCCGTCACCCCGGTGCTGCCCGAGGGAGTCGACGACTCGTGCCGGATCTGGCTGGGTTGGTACCCCACGCCCGCACCGATCGGTCTTCCAGCCGCGGGGCAGCTGGGAGAGTATGACGAGCCCATGTCCCTGCCGCTGCACCCGAGCGCCCCGTGGTTGCTCGGGTTCGTCGTCGAGGAGTCCGACGATCACCTGCACGAACTCGCGCCCGCCTGGCCCGTCGTCGCGCGGCATCACGTACCCATCACCCAGCCCGGCGCGGTGACGCTCACTTTCCGTCGTGCGGGCATCGACGACATCCCGCTGCTCAGCGCCCTACCAGCACTGGCGAAGTGAGCACATCCGGACAAAGATCGCCCGTCACGGCTGCCTAGCGTTGGTGATGTCAACACCGACAACCGATGGAGGACACCATGACCCGCACCACCGGAACCCCCACCTGGCTCGACCTGCAGACCACCGACCTCGAGATCGCCAAGCGCTTCTACGGCGAACTGTTCGGCTGGCAGTTCGAGGACTCCGGCCCGGACTTCGGCCACTACACCATGATCACCAAGGACGGCGGGCTCGTCGGCGGCATGATGGACGTCGCCAACTACCCCACTGATGGCAGCGTCCCCGTCCCCGCGGATGGCACGAAGAGCGCTTGGGACGTCTTTCTTGCCGTCGACGATGTCGACAAGCGACTCGGCCTGGCTACCGCCCACGGTGCCACGGTTCTGTTCCCTGCCAGCGACGTGGGCCCTGCAGGCCGCTGCGCCACTGTCGCGGACCCCGCCGGAGCCACCATCGCGATGTGGCAGGCCGGGGACACCGAGGGCTATGCATTCACCGGCCAGCCCGGCACCCCGGTCTGGTTCGAACTGATGGCCCAGGACTTCGAGGCCGCCAAGGCCTTCTACACCGCTGTCTTCGACTTCAACCCCGTCGCCATGGAGACCCCGATGGAGGACGGCGCCGACACCGACGCCTCCAGCTACGTCACCAACGGCCCCGAGGCCGAGGCTTCCAGCGGCATCTGCAACATCGTCGGCTTCGTGCCCGAGTCCGAGGGCTCGTGGTGGCGGATCTACTTCGCCGTGGACGGTTGTGACAAGGCCGTCGAGACCGTCCAGCAGATGGGCGGCACGCTCCTCGACGGGCCCGAGGACTCCCCCTTCGGGCGCATCGCCACCGTCGCGGACCCGATGGGCGCCACCTTCCAGCTCTGCTCCCCCGGCGAGGCCGTCCGCTGACTCCTCTTCAGGATGAGCGCCAACCTTCGGTCGGCCTCCCAACGACCGGGAGGCCGACCATCACCTTGAACGGAGAATCACATGACCACGCGCATTGAGAATGTCGGCATCGTCGTCCAGGACCTCGAGCTCGTCCGCGACTTCTTCGTCGCACTCGGCCTCGAGGTCAAGGGCGTAGCACAGGTCCACGGGCCATGGGTTGACTTGACCCTCGGGCTCGAGGACGTCGAGTCCCGGATCTGCGTGCTCGGCTCCGACGACTCCGACGCGCAGATCGAGCTGCAGCAGTACGTCACGCCCACGCCCCTCCCTGCCGCGAGAGCCGGCATCCCCAACGTCATCGGCCTGCATCGAGTGTCTCTCCAGGTCACCGACCTCGAAGGCCACGTCGGCCGGCTTGCGCAAGAGGGCTACGGGCTGCGCGGTGAGGTCGCGCGGTACGCCGACGAGTGTCACCTCTGCTACGTGGTTGGCCCCGAAGACCTGCTGGTCATGCTGTTCGAGCCCATTTCCCCTGCGTGATCCTGGCATTGCAGCACCCGTCAGTTCTTGGCTCAGCGTCACCCTGTTGGGCCAGATTCCGGCGTCACCGATGGTGGTCCCGCAGCGATTCATGGGGAGCCGCTCTTTTGTCCTTCCGGTAGGTGTTCAAGAGGACTCCTCCGGGCAGTTGCTCTGACTGCACCATCCGGATGGACGCGGGCACACTGATTCCGCGTACCAGGGGAATGCCGCTTCCGAGCAGGACGGGGTTGACCTTGAGCTGGAGCTCGTCGATGAGGTCCAGCAATTGCGCCGCGAGGTCGCCTCCACCGCACAACCAGATGTCCTTGCCGGGCTGCCGTTTGAGGTCCGCCACGAACTGGGCCGGATCCTCGCTGACTCGCTGGACCGAGGGCGAGTCAGGCAACGGCCTGCGCGTCACCACGTACTGGTTCAGATGCGGATAGGCGCCGTCCGTGAGCCCGTGGTCAAGGGCTGGCTGGTGGGTCCGGCGTCCCATGATCACGGCATCGAAGCGCCGCGGCGACGCCGTGACTCCGAGGGCGTCCCTCACGTGGGCCGGGCACGTCTCCGGATAGCGGTCGAACAGCACCCGCAACGTTGCGGGGTCCTGGGGGAATGCCGAGAAGTCATCATCCGCGTCAGCGATGAAGCCGTCGATCGATGTGGCGACGTAGTAGACGAGGTTGCGCACGAGACTCCAATCACTACAGCTGTCGTTGTTGGTCAAGTACAACACATGTAGTGGACGATCCGGTAGTGTTTTCGCCATGGTTGCCAACCCCGACAGGCGCGCGACGGTGTGTGACGCCGCCCTCCACATCCTCGGCAGCGAAGGCCCCCGATCCATGACGCACCGGGCAGTGGATCGCGAAGCCGGCCTACCCTTGGGCACCACCTCGAACTACTTCCCCACCCGGTCCGCACTGTTCGCCGGCATGACACAACGCCTGTTCGAAACCCTGACCCCAGACCCAGCACGACTGGAACAGCTCGCCACCCTGCCCGCCCACGACGCCGGGCCCGAATACATCGCCTACATCGTCGAACGACTCCTGACCCAGCCGAACCTCGGCCGCGCCTGGTTCGAACTACGCCTCGAAGCCCACCGCTCCCCCGAGATCGCCGCCCTGGTGACGCCAGTGCTGCAAGAAGGATTCGCCCAGGACATCACCTTCCACCAGGAACGCGGCCTGCCCGGAGACACCGAAACCGTCCGAACGCTGCACCACCTCGTCGACGGCATCCTCTTCGACGCCCTGACCACCCCCACCCGGCCAGACGCGGATCCCGTGGAGCTGGCTCGGCGCGCGAGCCAAGCCCTCCTGAGCCCCTGAGCCAAGGACCTGACGGACCCGTGAGCGGCTCCGGAGAATTCGATTGCGACGAGCACACCAGCTCTGGTCGACTGGGCAGATGCTGCCCCAGACCATCCCCACCCTCACAGGTCGACGCGTCACGCTCAGACCCTTCCGGGAATCCGACGCGCCGCTGGTGCAGTCCGTCGCGGATGATCCGCTGATCCCGCTCATCACGACCGTCCCAACCACTGGGAGCCTCGAGGACGCGCTCGCCTACATCGACCGACAGCATGAGCGACTGGCCAGCGGAGCCGGGTACTCCTTCGCCATCGCCAACGCCGAGACCGACGAGATGGTCGGACAGATCGGCCTGTGGCTTGCCGCCATCAAGCACGGCCGGGCAAGCACCGGCTACTGGGTCGCACCGCAACACCGGCGCCGCGGCTACGTTAGCGACGCCCTGCGCACGTTGTCGGACTGGGCCCTCAGCCTTGACGAGGTTCAGCGCCTCGAGTTGTACGTCGAGCCCTGGAACGAAGGATCCTGGCACGCCGCCGAGAAGTGCGGCTTCCAGCGCGAGGGCCTGCTGCGGTCTTGGCAGCTCGTCGGCGGCGAGCGCAAGGACATGTACATGTACAGCCGCATTCGCTCCCGCCGACAGACACCGGCTGCCAACCCGCCAAAGCCGATGGCGCCAAACTCACATACCCACACGGGTTGGCATTACGAATGGGTTCGTGAAGCCTCCTGCTCAATCACCGCGGCGAGCTCTTCGGAACGGCTCCACATCGGCCAGTGACCGGTGGGCAGGTCCACAAAGGAAACGTCAGCCAGCCTTGTCACCTCGGCGAACGTTGGATGCCCGGCCGCAGCCAGGTCCTTCGCCTGTGCGCTGGACAAAGAGCAGCAGACCAGGGTCGTCGGGACACGCAGCCGCGCATCGTTGATCAGGTGCACGGCGGCTCGCGCCACGGATCCCGGCTCTGCGACGGCAAGAGCCCGGAAGCGGTCGAGCTGGTCCGGACCAAGCCCTTCGAGGCTGGCTTGCTGCGCGAGGGATTCGAAGTCCGGCAACGGGAGCTCAGTGACTTGTTCGGGAAGCTCAGGTGCAAATGCTCCCCCGTCGGGTACCGGGCCGGAGTCCACCCAGATCACGCGTTGGACTGCAGCGGGAATGCGATCCAGGGCGAGGCTGACGGGTCCGTTGGCTCCGCTGTGGGCGACGATGACGATCTCGCCGTGCGTCCCCTCGATGACGGTCTGGATGGCGTCGGCCTGGTCGGCGAGCGTACGGGTTGCGCGCTGCGGATCGGCGGGGTCGAGGCCGGGGAGGGTCAAAGGAAGGCAGCGGAACCCGCGTCCGGCGAGTTCCTTCGCCACGTCTTCCCAGGCCCAGGCACCGAGCCAGTAACCAGGGACAAGGACGAGTGTGGGCTGTGTGGTGGTATGTGTCGTTGAGGTCATGCGCCCATCCTCCGGGACCACCCGGACAACCGTATGTCACCATTTCTGTCATGAATGTAGCCCGAGTGACGGCGTGAAGCGCGCCGAGCGCCTGCACGCCCTGTCCGAGGCGTTGCGCCGGAGCGGCCAACGCGGTTGCAGCGCCGAGGGACTGGCCGAACAGTTCGGAGTGTCGGTACGCACGGTCAAGCGCGACCTCGACGCGTTGGAGAACGCCGGCCTCCCTCTGTGGTCCCGCCCCGGCCCGGGCGGTGGCTATGGCGTGGTGCCGGGTGCAAACCTGCCACCCATCACGCTCCCTCCGGCGGAGGCTACCGCTCTCATGGCAGCGGTGGCCGCTGCACCGGACGCTCCCTATGCCGACCTCGCCACTGCAGGCGTCCGCAAGATCATCGACGTGCTGGATCCCGTCACCCGTCAGCGATTTGAGACCCTTGCGGGACGGGTGTGGGTGAACCCCACAGACACACCCTCACGGCCCATCCGGTCTGCCTTGGAGCAGGCACTCGCCGACCAGCGCGTGCTGCGCATCCACTACCGCGCAGCGTCCGGCGATATCACGAAACGCGACGTGGAACCCATACTGTTTGCCTCAACCGGCGGCACTTGGTACCTGATCGGCTGGTGCCGGCTGCGCGACGCCGTGCGCTGGTTCATGGTCACGCGCATCCAGAAGGCGACGGTCACGACCGAGACCTGCTCCGGCCACACTCTCAACGAGGTCGGAGCACCACCTCCAACCGCCCGCAGCGTCGATCAGTCCACTTCTATGTAAATAACGACGCCTTCCTGCCTTGAGCCACTCGATCAAGAACGTTTGGCGGCCTGTCGTTCACCTCGCTGAGACCAGCGGGCGAAGCGCGCCTGGATCTTGCCCCAATCAGACGAGGGTGGAGGCAGCGTGGGCTGCGGCCCGGACGGTGTCGTTCGTGATGGGCTGCTTCTCCAAGAGCGCCTGGTAGTGCAAGGGGCCGACCAGAACTCGCAGAACCACCCCAGGGTCTGCTGGACTGCCATGACGCGACACGATCGCGCCAATCTCCTCACGACGGTCGGCCCAGAACTGACCCAGGACCTGATGAACCTCGGGGTCCCGCCATGCCGACAGCGCCAACACCAGCGCCGCGCCATCCCCGGCCAGCTGATCGGCCAACCGTCGCGCCATTGCGGCCAGATCGCCGGACAGCGTGCCAGTCTCGACGGGTTCGAGGTTGCTGCCAATCTCCCGCGCCAGATCAGCCACCACACCTGCCGGACTCCCCCACCGACGGTAGATCGAGGAGCGGTGCACACCCGAACGGCGAGCAATCAGCTCCATCCGCATACCACCCGGGCCCTGTTCCACGAGCAGTTCACGGGTCGCGCTCAGCACAGCCGCCCGAGTCCGCGACGTACGACCCCCGGGACGTTGCAGGCCCACTGTCATCGCCTCATCCACGCCGTCACCTTAACGCGACAATCAGATGCGTTACCTTGCAGGCATGAGTGCCAACCGCTCCGCAGCTGCACGAGCCATCGACGCCGCCCGCGCAGGCCGCATCGACAGCCTGGCCGCCCTACAGGGCACCGCCTCGATCGACGTCGACGCCTCCGCCGAAACCACCTTCGCCGTCCTGACCGACCTGGACGCCTGGCCTGCCATCATCCCCGGAGTGACCCGAATGCGCACCCATCTCACTTCCGGAGCAGGCCCACGGCCGGGGGACACGTTCTCGTGGCGCAACCAGGGCTTCCCCCTCAGGTCGACCCTGCAGCGCCTCGAGTACCCGACCCAGGTGTGTTGGACCGGCAAGGCCCTGTGGATCGTGGCAGCCCACTGCAACACGATCACCGAACTGCCAGCAGGGCGCTGCCGACTGACGAGCACGGAAAGCATGGCCGGCTTCGGCGTCTCCCACCTCATGTCGACCAGCAGCCTCAACCACCAGCTACGCCTGTTCGTCGAAGCGATCGCAGTCGAGGCCGAACGGAGGGCACGTGATAGCGCGTGACGTCGCCTACTTCGCCGCCGAAATGGGCGTGTACACCGCCGTCGTGGTGACGGGCTGGCGACACCACCCGGCGGCGGGCATCGCCGCGGTCCTCGCCATGGCCGTCTGGTGGGGCGCCCTCCATTCGCCCCGGGCACCCATCCATCTTCCGGCGCCCATCGACTTGGCACTCCGCCTGACCTGGTTCGGCATCGGGGCTGCGTGCTTGGGCCGGCTGACTGTGGACAGCTGAACCATCCACCACCAGTGATCGAAGGCTTGCACCATGACTATTCGGCAACTTCGCATCTACACCATTCCGCACAGCAAGCGGGAGGCCTTCTTCGATCGATGGGACTCCGCTGCTCGCCCCCTCATGGAGAGGCATGGCTTCCGCATCGTCACCACATGGATCGGTCAGGTCGACCCCACGTCTGCAACCCTGCCCGTGCGCCTGGCAAAGGCTTTGGAGTTCCTGCAGCTGCACCGCCGTGACCCCGGGCGCAGTGGACTCTTCGAGTTCGGCTAAGAACTCGAGTGGGACGACGTCACCCACCTACGTAGCAGCTGGGCCGCCTTCCTGCACGACTCCCGCTGGGTCGACACGAAGGCCCAGCACCGGAAGGGAACCCACGGCGAACCCGTCCTCATGGTCTCTGACCGAATCCTGACGACGCGTCCATGGCCTCATGCCGGCCTCAACCGTTGACCCGCCAGATCTCGAAGATTTGCTTGCTGGTCCAGCTCTTGTAGTCGCCGATGATGATGCCGCGGTTGCTGCTGGCGGCTTCGATGGTCTGTTTCGTCTTGGGGTTCCAGACGAGGGCGACGTGGCCGATGCGGGTGGGGCCGAGGTAGCTGTTGATGAAGATGAGGTCGCCGGGCTTCTCTTGGCCAGCAGGGATGCGTTGGCCGTGGCCGGCGGCGAGCCAGTCGCGTTGGTCGCCGGCGGTGCGGGGCATTGTGATACCGACGGTGCGGTAAGCGGCTTGGACGTAGCTGGAGCAGTCATAGGCGGTGGGCCCTGCCGCGCCCATGATGTAGGGGCCGCCGAGTTTCGTCTTCGCCCAAGCCAGTACAAGGTCAGACTCACCGGCGGGTAGTGGCTCCGCGCCGGGTCCGACGGGTGCTTCGACGCCGGGTTCGCAGTTGGTGGTGGTGCCGGTGACTGTGCCGCCGCCGTAGGTGTGGGCGTAGTGCAGGACGTCGCCGATGTACCAGTCGGCGTGGTTGTAGGCGAACAGGGCGCGGCGGATCCCGTCGGGGCCTTTGAGGGCGCCGGAGGCGACGAGGTAGTTGGCAGCGGAGTGGATGCTGTCGGCCGGGTCGGTGATGACGGTTCGTCCGTCGTGGTTTGCGTCGACGCCGTAGTGGGCGAAGGTGGCGGGCATGAACTGCATCAACCCTTGTGCCCCGGCGGAGCTCGTGGAGGTGTTGCGACCGTGGGCGGTCTCCTCCATACCTATACCGGCCAGCAGCGTCCACGGCAGGCCGTACTTGGTGGCTGCGTCCTTGTAGAGCTTCTCCACCTCGGCGGGGATCGGCAGGGCCGGGTTGTGCAGGGAGTCCTGCCGCACGGCCGGTTGGGGTAGGTCGAACCCGACACCGCCCTCGACGGTCCCTTCCGTGGGACGGGCGGGTGTTGTGGCGGTGGGGTGGCCGTCGAGTGGGGCGCCGTGGCTGGTCATGAAGGGTTGGGGGTCGACGTCGGTGCCGTTGACGGTGACGGTGAAGTGCAGGTGCGCGCCGGTCGAGTAGCCGGTGGAGCCCTGCACCCCCAGCACCTGCCCGGCGGCCACGCGGCTGCCGGGCTTGATGCCGCCCTTGATGGTGGCGAGGTGGGCATACAGGGTGGTGATGCCGCCTGTGTGGTGGATGAGTACGTGGTTGCCCCACGCCGGGTGTGAGCTGGCTGTGGTGACGGTGCCGCCGGCTGCGGCGACGACGGGGGTGGCGGGTGGGGCGACGAGGTCAACGCCGTTGTGCAGCTTCCACACCCGCCGGACAGGGTGCAGTCGCATCCCGAACCGGGAGGTGATCGCGTAGCCGGTAGCCAGAGGGGCGCGCCACTGCCCCGCCGCCGGCGCAGCCTGCAGACACCCCGGGTCCGTGACCATCTCGGGTTCTGCCGCGGCGCTGCCGCTGGTGACGAGTGCGGCGCAGGCGATCGGCACGGCCAGCAGCGCTGTGATGAGGGCAGCGAGGGTGGCGAGGAGTTTGGTCATGGTCAGCCTGCCGTAGCGATGGCGTCGTTGGTGAAGGTAAGGCGTTCCTCGAGAGGGTGGAGGTAGGTCTGGACCTTGTAGAGCTGGTCGGCGACCTGCCAGAGGGCTCGGCCCTTGCCTTGCATCGCCCAGGTGGTGATGACGTCCTGGGCGATGGGGCCCAGGCCGAGGAGGTGCTCGAGTTCGGTGGCGACGGCGCGGTCCTGGCCGTGGAGGATCTTGATGTCGGCCAGGTGCAGGAGGTCCTTGGCGATGGTGGTGGCCTGGGATCCGTGGTCTCCGGCTGAGAGCAGGTCGGAGGGTTTGTGCATGACGGCCCATTGGATGTCGCCGTCGCGGCGGGAGAAGCGCAGGTCGGCGTCGAAGCTCTTGACCGCGTCGGGGCCCAGGCGTAGTTGTTTCCAGGCTTCGTCGCGCACGACGATGCGCAGGTCTCCGGGGTCGGCGACTTCGCGCATGGCGCGTCCCCAGGAGTTGAGGCAGGTCAGGGCGATGCCGACGGCTTCGTCGCCGAAGGGTTCGAGGCGGGACAGGGACAGGGACTGGATGGGGGCGCGCCAGTCGACGTTGATGATGGTGTGGTCGTCGAACAGTCCGGCCAGGGCGCCGGAGACAAGCTGCCCGAGGGCGTCGCGCAGCAGGCGGGTTTCGTCGAGGAAGTGGCGCCGGTCTCGGTAGCGGCACGCGGCGACCAGCTCGTCGGTAGGTTCGTCGAGGGCTCGCCACAGCTGCGGGATGGTGGGTTCGGTCAGCCGGGTGGCGGCGTCGCGGTAGCCGGACAGGTGCGCCAGGACTGTCTTGACGACGACCTCGTCCGAGGGGCCAAAGGGGACGCGCTGCTCCCCCACCTTCTGTGACCCGACCAGCCCGCGCACGAGGGTGAGCCAGCGGCTGAATACCAGCGCGGAACGGCGCTGCGCCTCCGCCCGGTCGAGCCGTTCCCAGCCGGCGGCGAGGGGCCCGAGGTCGAGGGGGTTGATGCGGGTGGCCAGGCCGCGGCCGATGGCGAAGGGTTCGACGCCCAGGGCGTGGCACAAGGCTTCGTACTCGTCCTTGGGGTCGCCCAGGATGAGGGCTCGGTAGCCGAAGTCCATCATGCGCAGCAGGAAGGCCTTGGTGGTGCCGGACTTGCCGCGTCCGGGTTTGCCGAAGACCATCACGTTGGGGTTGGTGACGGGGATCTGGTCGTCGAGGACCCAGCCCAGTGGGTCGGCGTAGAAGGAGCCGCCGGAGAGTTGGTCGATGCCCATCTGCGCGCCGGTGGGTGGCAGGCCGGGGGTGGCGATGAACGGCCACCACACCCCGGCCTGGTCGGAGGTCATCCGCCACGCCGCCACCGGCGCCCCGGACGGTGTCCGGCCGCGTCCCGGCCGAAAGGCGCCGCGTGCGGGGGCGTGGTGGAACAACCTGCCTTCCCTGCCACGCACTGGTGCCGGGGGTGGGGCGGGCAGGTCGTGGCCGAAGTCGGCCAACAGGTGGGCGACGTCGCGTCCGGTACGGGCGGTCATCAGTTCACCGTCCTGGTCAGGCCGAGACCGAGCGGGATGGTCGAGGCGAGGAAGCCGGCGTCCTGGGCCAGGTCAAGCCGCAGTGGCGCGAACCCCGCGCGGCGGATAGACGCGTCGAGTCGTCGTCCGTAGTCGGCGATCGCGACGGTCTTGGGCGCGGTGACGGTGCACACGGCATACGGGCGCATCAGCGCGGCGCCGCGGGCCAGCTTCTCGTCCACGCCGTGCGCCTTGGCGGCATCGTTGCGGTGACGGGCCTTGGCCTTCACCCCCGCCCGGCGGCGCAGCTCACCGCCCATGTCGGCGGCGAACTCAGCCGAGTCGCTGTGCCGTTCGGCACGCTGCTGGGTCAGGATCGGGAAACACACCATGTACGAACGCCGCTCCTCCGCCTCGTCCGGGGTGAGAACCGGCGCCAACGCCCCCAACGCCGCCCCGTTGACGGGCAGCATCACCGTCGCGCTGATCGAGTTCCACGCATCGTGGGAGTAGTGCCGCACCGTCGCCTCGGCCCCCGACGGGCCGGCCATCGCCCACGGCACACCCGCCTCCACCCTTGGGTTGTGCTGGTGCTCGGCCAGGGCCTGGACGATCCCGGCCCGGTCGCCCGGCGCGAAGCCACTGCGACAGGCCAGCGCCAATTCCGGCGAGGTCAGCCACGACACCTGCGTCATGCCCAACCCGCCCCGCAGCGCCGCCTCGACCTCGGCCATCACACTGCCCAGCACCCGCGCCCGCCCCGCCAACCCACCACCGGAATGCCGTGCCACCCGGGCCAGCCGGGTTTCGGGCACGACGACGGTGACGAACGCCTCGGTGCGCACGCTCGCCCTGGACAACGAGCGATGCAGGTCATCATTCACCTGACGCGACAGTCCCTGCCTGGTGGGGCGTCGGTGCTGCTCCACCCAGATCGATCGTTCCGCCCCGTCGTCGGGCACAGTGCGGACCTGCACGATCAGCTCGTCGGCCAACTCAGCCCGCGCCGTCGCATCGATCAGGCTCGACAGCCCAGCGGCCTGCCGGGCTCGTTCGTCGACGTCGCTCATCCCGATCCCGGGATGGGTCACCGCACAGGTCACCGCCCAGGTGCGGGCCGCGTGGTTCTGCACTAACGCCACCCGCCGTGCCGCCGCCCCGGTCGGTGGGCCGTCGTGGATCTCCACCCCCGACAACACCCCCGGCAGATCGACCTGTTCCGGGTTGGTGGCCTTGCCCTGGGCGGCGCGGGCGGTGAACCGACGCGCCCCCGTGGCGGCGTCCACGGTGAAGCACGCCAACGCCCACAACCAGCCCAGCATCGGACGGCCCTTCACCTGCACCGCCGTCACCAGCACCACCACCGCCCACACCAAGGCAAACAGCAGCATCGACAGCCACGCTTGGCGCTGGATGGCCCAGAAGATCGGCAGCGTCGACACCGATACCGCCGCCAACTGCCAGGCTCGCAACCCGAAGAACCACCCAATCCGGTCCCGCGTGTAGTCGCTGTAGATCGTCACGACCTGCCTCCTTCATCCGTCGCGCCCGGCTTAGGGTCTTGTTGGCTCGGTGTCGGAGCGGTGCCGGGGCGTGGTGGGGCGGGGCGCCGCTCTGACCCCGGGTGGTGTGCCGGTGGTCGCATGGGCTGCTGGGGTGGCAGCGGCTGGACGACCGGCTCATCAGGCGTCAGTGACGGGCTGGACGGGGTCGGCAGGGTGCCGCCGTTGCCGTTGGCGGCATCGGAGTCCGCCTCCGCCAAACCCTGCGGCGCACCACCACTGCCCTGTCCGGGGGTGCGGGTGAAGTCCGGCTGGTAGGTGTTGTGACCCACCCCGAGCTGGTTGGTGGCATCGCTGAACAACGCCGAACCCGCCCCACCCAGGTGCGCCATCGTCCGCAGACCCGTCGCCGCGGCCGCACCAATCGCCGCCGCCACACCCAACACCCCCGCCGCACCACTCGAGGCTGCAGAACCACCCGCAGCAGCGGTGCCGCCGCCGACGGCAGTCGCCGACGGCCCGCCGGCCGGTGCAGGGCTGGTTGAGGGTGTGGCGTTCTGGAACCGAGCCGCCGTCGCGGCCTGGGAGGCCTGCTCGCCGGCGGAGCGTCCGTGCTCATCGGTCTCGGAGGCACTCGTCCCGGACGCCTTGCCGCCCAGACCAGAACCGAGACCGCCGAGCAGGCCGGAGATGCCGCCCACCCCGGCCAGGCCTGCGCGCACCGCGGCACCGGAGTTGGTGCCCGGGTCGACGAAGGCCAACAACTTGAACAACGCCACCGGCGCCACCGCCGAGACCAGGATCATGAACACCCCCGGCACCGCCGTCCCGATCGCCGACTCCGGCCCCGTCGCCAACCCCAGTGCGACGCCGTTGGACATCTGCACCCCCAGGCCCATCGTCAAGGTCATCAACACCGGCGCCAGCGCGGCGGCGTGGAACCAGCGCAGCGACTTCCAGAACCACGGCCTGCCCACCTCGGACAACAAGCCCGCCGCCGAGATCGGCGCGGTCGCGGCCAGCACCAACAACCCACCGGCCCGGGCCAGCAGGATCACGAAGTGCGCGATCGCCGCGATCCACAAGAACAACCCCATCAGCCCCAGCACGGTCGCCAGCACGGCGTCACTGACGTCCTGACCCGACAACGGCTTGAGCGGCTGCCACGCATCCCACGCATCGATCGACAACAAGCTCTTCATCAACGCCTGGTTCAATCCGCCACAGGCCGAGACCACCAGCGCGCCATAGCTCAACCAAGCCACCCACACCATGCAGAACTGGCCCGTCCCGACCACCAGCCGCCCCAACGACTTGCCGTCGCGTCGGGCCAGCACGACGAACAGCTGCACCAACCCCATCAGCACCGCCAACGCCCCGGCCATCCAGAATGTGGAGCGGTAGGCCAACTGCGCCGGCCCCTGCTCCGTCACGTCCGGGGTGAGCAGCGCGGCCTCGAACTTCAACACCACCCGCAACAGCCACAGCCCGGCCTGCCACAGGCTCAGCATCATCGCCGTCCACCCGTCGACCACCACCTTCGACGCACGATCAGCCAACGCCCCGAACGGATCCCACAGCATCGCCGGCTACTCCCCCGCGACGTGCCAGGTGCGCCACCCGGCCCGCGCCGCCAACTCGGTGCCGGGCCAGGTCGACGGGGCCACGGCCGCCGGACGAGGCGAGGTCACCATCCATCGGCCCTCGCGCCACGCCATCGCCTCGCAGTAGCCGTAGGCCATGCGTGACTCGACCCGCACCAGCGCCCGCACGTCCACCAACACACACGCGACCACCCCGTCCGGCCCATCGGTGCCCTTGACCTGAGCAGCAACCGGATCCACCGTCACCCGCGCCCCAGCCTCCAGGCGTCCCGTCATGCCCGCCGAGCCCAGGAAGGACTGGACGTGCCGCACCAACGGCCACTGGTCGACCGGCACAGCACCCGGGACGACCCATGCCCGATGCACCTCGCCCGCGCGGGCCACGTCCATCTCGGACAGCACCGTCTGCTCGATCGCCGCCAACTGCCCCACCGCACCGGCGGGCGTGCGCGGGAAACCCGTCACCACCCGCGCCGGACCCGTCCGGGTCGAGTTCGGCACCGTCAACGCCGGCGCAGGCTCCACCGCCGGAGCACCACCCAACGCATCCGCCGGCGCCACCTGCAGCATCGGCTCGGCCAACAGCGCATCCCGATCCACCCGCCCATCAATCGGGCGGGTCGCTACGGCCGGGGTGTTGGTCCCGGTGGCGTGGACGACAGCCGTGCGGATCGCGAAACCCAAGCCGACCAGCAGCGCCACCCCGACCACGCACAGCCCGGCCAACAGCGCCCACAACCGGCGGCGGCTCCACGCCTGGGGCTGGTCGCCGGTCACGTCACGGCTCCTGGCTGGCCGCTGGCGCGCCGGGTGCGTCGGCGATGCAGCCGCTGCCGGTGATGCTCGAAATCAGCGACGGCAGCACCAGGTATGCGATCGCGGCCAGGAAGACCACCGCCACGCCCACCACACCGGCCTTGCTGGCGTGCGGCATCGAGAAGATCCGCCCCGCGACGATCGCGCCGATCGAGACCACGACCCCGACCACGAACATCGCCAACACCGCCCACAGCACATAGCCGGTGAGCTGGTCGGCATACTTCTGCGCCCCAGGCGGCGCCAGCGGGCAGATCTCCAAAAGCACCAATCCCACGTCGAGCATCACTTCGTCCCCTTCTCGCATTCGCTCAGCAGGCCGAGCACGGTGTGCGCGGCCGAAACCACAGACTTCGACAACGGCGCCGGAGACAATCCGGTCACCAACAACCGGCCATCGCACGGCATCACCGCCCACCGGTGCTCGTCGACCAGCCGCTGCAGAACCGGCCCCATCGCTGCGCGCACCTGACGCGGCAACCGACCACCCGACACCGCCCGCACGACCGCGACGCAACGATCCGGGCCCAGCTCGTCGACCGCCACCTCGAGGCGGCGGATGCCCGGCACCGTCCCGGCCGCCACCACCACAACCACCTCCGCGGCGGCAACCGTCGCCGCAACCCACCCGGGCCCCGACGCACACGGATGGACGCCGGCATCCAACACCGTGCGCCGCACCACCCGATCCAGCGGCAACGGATCACCCGCCTCGACGGTGGCCGGACGTTCGATCACCACCCCGTCGCGCTGCGAGCGCACCCACGACGACAACTCCCCCAACTCCGCCGACCCGGCACCGGCCAACCCCGAGCCGGCCGGCAGGCTGATCTCGAGCAGCCTCGCGCACGGATCGGCCTGCGCCACCGCCAAGGCCACCGTCGACGCGCCCGCCTGCGCATGCGCACCCACCACCACAACCAGCGCCTCAGCCGGTCGCCACGCCGACACCGAGGGCTCCTCGCCATCCAGCGCCGACACAGCCATGGCCGAAGTGGCTGGCTGCGGCTGGATGGGTTCGGGGTTGGCATAGCGGCCCTGGCTGACGGCATCCCAGGCGCGCCGCAGCTCCGCCACGCTCGGCGCCATCCCGGACATGGAGGCTGATGGTGTGGTCACGTCGACCCAACCCGCCACCAGCTGGTCGGTGCTCACGCCACGTCCAGGAACAGACCCTGCCGGTTCGCGTCCTGCAACCGGCCCAGCACCCGCCCCACCCGACGCCGCGCCGAACTCGGCGAGATCCCCAGCTGCTGCGCCACCACCGCCGACGCCTGCCGCGACATCAAACCGTGCACGCCCACCCGCCGGGTCGGCACCTCATGGCCCACCGACACCACCAGCCGCAACAGCGCCGCATCATCCGGCGTCACCGCCCCAGCCCGCGCCGCCTGCTGCAACACCGCCGACAGCTCCTCGGCCGGCTCCACCCACGGCTCAGCGCTGGCGTCGTCGACCATCAAGCCCTCCAGCACCTGGTCGTCCATCGGCTGCGTGTTCGCCCACGTCCGATCGCCACGGTCCTTCGCCTGGATCCCCAGATCCGCGAACGTCGCCCGACGCACCTGCCACTGGATCGAGGCCGCCACCTTGCGGCGCGACCGCCACTCAAAGGTCCGCGCCCCCATCCACAGATGCTGCGCCGCCCCATCACACAACGCCGACATCGGCAACGACCCCGGACGATGCCGACGAAGCTTCGCCAACGTCCCCGGAATCAACAGCTCGCACAACACCGCCGCCGCCTCCGGACAGTTCTCGCCCTCCACATGAGCCAACCCCGCCAGCGCGATCAGCACATCATCACGGGCCATCACATCGCCCGTCCGCGACGCCCGCCGGAAATCGTCGACCGACCTCAGCAAGCCCAGATCCGGATGACTGATCCCCCAACCCGGGGCCAGCCCATCAGCCGCCTGCAGCAGAAACTCAGTGCCCAGCGCCTCGCGCAACGTGTCCATGTCCATCTCCCTGTCGTGGGTGCCTGTCATGGACACAGATGGACACAACAACGTCCTCACTTTCGTTCCTCCACAGCCCAGCCCGATGGGGGAACGCAGGGGAAACACGACACCATCGGTCGGAGAAACGCCTAGCCGCACCAGCGTTCCCCCGATAGTCCGTGGGTTCAGCACTCCAGCGAGCGATCAGAGCTACCACCGGCCAACGTGGCCCACGACGTGTTTGACTTGAGGCATGGACCTGTTCTCGGCCATCGCCAGCGAGCGACGTTCCCTCGCCGACCTGCTCGAACACCTCACACCTGACCAGCAAGAAGCCCAGAGCCTGTGCAACGAGTGGACCGTCAAACAGGTCGCCGCGCACCTGGTCATGCCGATGGAGGTCGGCATGCTCGGCTTCATGGCAGCGATGCTGCGCCACCGCGGCAACTTCGACGCCGCCAACAACGCACTCGCCCGCAAGCAGGCACGGCGTCCCTTCGCTGAGATCGTCCAGACCTTGCGCGACAAGGCCGACCACCGCTTCACCCCGCCTGGCCAGGGGCCCGAGGCACCCTTGACGGACGTCATCGTCCACGGCCTCGACATCACCACCCCACTCGGCCTCGGCCACCAGGTAGCCGACGAACACCTCGTCGTGGCCCTGGATTATCTGGCCGAACCCTTGCCCAAGTCACGTGTTGCCAGCCGACAACTGGTCGGGGTGCGGCTGCAGGCAGATGACCTGGACTGGAGCCACGGCCATGGACCGCTGGTCACCGGCTCGGCACGGGCGATCCTGTTGGCCCTGGCCGGACGCGATGCCGGATGGGAGCAGCTCGCCGGCGCCGTGCCTCACCGCTCAGCCTGAGGAGAACCATGGCCCACGATGAGAACCTCGCACGCCGGATCCGCGACCTGCTGAACGACCTGCCCAATCTCCGAGAGGTGAAGATGTTCGGCGGATTGGCCTTCATGCTCGACGACCGAATGCTCTGCACCGCCTCGGCCGGAGGCGAAGCACTCCTCGTGCGAGTCGCGCCCGACGAAGATCCCCAACTCCTCAGCAAGCCCGGCGCGAAACGCGGCGAGATGGGCAAGGACCGCATCATGGGCGTCGGGTGGATCGCAGTCGACGCAGAGGCAATCAAAACCGACGAGGACCTCCAGGTCTGGATCCAGGCGGCTTTGCGCCACGCCAAGCAGTAACGATCGGCTGGCTCAAGCCCCCCATATGCTCCGTCTCAGAAGGAAGAACGATCCCATCCTCTACCGATCGCGTCGAGCAGTGCCGTGGACTTCGAGCTCAGTCCGGAGATGGTGCTGGTCTGTCAGCCGAGTTTGTGAGGGTGCGCACCTGCCGCATGACGATGGCCGATCCCAGCCAGCCGGGTATCACCGAGGTGGACGTTCCGGGCATCACCGTCCTGGTGTGGATCGACGCGGCGATGTGCATCCCGAAGGCCGCCGACCAGCCCGCCACCAGGATGCTCGTGAGGGTCCTCGTTGCCAGATCGCTGTCGCGGGACAGGCGCCATGCCATCATCAGGGCCGTCGTCTGGGCGGCCTGGGCGGCGAGACGTTTCGACGCCTTGTGGTCGGCCATCCAGTTGCCATCGATGTGCCGGTCCAACCAAGGGCTGCCCGTGGTGCCAACCCGTCGGAACCAGTCGTCCACCGAGACGAGCACCTCCTCGGCCTGATGGATGGCGATCAGGCCAGCGGTCCATGCCCACGCCTTGTCCCGGTTGTTCATCTCTGTTCCCTTCGAGTCGCGGCCAAGCTGAGGCCATGCGCCGCCAGCAGCCAGCCACCGCACAGGGCGACGGCACGAACTGGCCGTGCGTTGTCTGCCACCCCTGCCCGGCGAAGGCGACGACGTGCCCACCACCACTGCGGCAGGACGACGGTGGGCGAGGTCGCCACTCCCGTGACATAGCCACCCGAGGCCGCCGCTGCCGCGAGGTGCCCCCAGCCATGCACCCCGAAAACCAGCTGAACATCCTGGTAGAGCCACCCCTGGCCGCGAGTCCGCACACCGTCGATGGCTGCCGCCGCGCACAGCAGGCCCATGGTCGCGATGCCAACATCGACATGACGCTGGCTTGGACGGTGCAGCGCGGCAGGTGTGCGCCGCGAAAGTCCGAGCCGCTCGATCGTCTGCGGCGCCGTCGCGGCCATGGTGAGCCATTCCTCGCCGTCATTGGCCAGGAACGAGCCCCACAACGACAACGGGACGAGCCATCGGTCACGACCCTCCAGTGCACCGTTCATGGTCACTCCATTTCGATACCGGCCGTTTCGCTACCCATGGTAGCGCCATTCAGGCTGGCATGACATGGTGGTTCCCGTGACTTCTCGTGGACGCCCGCTCGATGCATCCGTGGAGCAGCGCGTGCTGCCCGCAACCCGGGAACTCCTGGCGGCGTCGAGCCTGTCGGATCTGCGCATCGACGACATCGCCCGACGAAGCGGCGTCGCCAAGACCACCATCTACCGCCGTTGGCCCAGCCTGACCCACCTCGTGGTGGCCGCCATGGCCGACCTCGTCGGCGAGCGTGAGGTCACGATCACCGATGATCCAGAAGAGGACCTGCAGCGAATCGCTCTTGCGGGGCTCCGGTCGCTGCGGACCGCCGGACCGTCCCTTCCGCCCCTGGCCCTTACGGTCCATCGACATGGCGATGCACAGCTGCGTCGTGAGTATCGCGCTCGCCTGATCGACCCACTGCGCGGCGCCCTGATCGACTGCCTTCAACGAGGCCAGGCTCGGGGGGTCTTTCGCGCTGACGCTGATGCTCCATTGGCGGTGGATGCGATGATCGGAGCCGCGATCTACCGCCTTGCGATCCTCCACGAAACGCCAACTGAAGCGGACGCGAAGGACCTCGTTTCCCTGCTTCTCGACGGGGTGCGTCCCCAGCCAAGCAGGGAGCGCGAGCAGTGACCCATCAAGTCTCACTCTGGTGCCTCCAGTCTCATTGTGCGAGGCGCCAAACATGTCCGGCGCAACCCAAGTGAGACTCGGCCAGCCGGCGGATCGCCACAATGCGACTGCCCCGGGACAGCAGAATGAGACAAGCCCTGAGCGCCTTGGGCGTTCACTTGACTAGCTTCGTCCGTGCAACTTCGGGAGCAAGGTCCAAGGCCTGCGAGTGAAGCTGAAAGTGGACGCCGGGTCTCTCTGGACTCATCCGGTCCTTGACGACCTTCGTTTCAGTAGTCAGGAGCCCCACTGCCTCGAGGTCCTTGACGCCGCGATCCCAAGTCGACGGGCTCAGGCCATAGTGACCACGTCAACCAGGTAGTGGGACGTGGAAGACGTCGAGCAGCTCGAACTGGTCGAACAGGACGACAGTGATCCGGCGTGCTCGGGCGGCAGTGTCAGTCATGTCGCGAGAATAGAACCCCCAAGGGCGTTTGGCCTGGAGGGCAACGGCCGTCTGCCGCGCTCCGCGGCATAGGAACGTGTTTGAGCACACGGGGTCTGGCGTGAGGGAACGTCCTCCTGCTGCGCTT
Organism: Luteococcus japonicus; assembly: GCF_003752415.1. NCBI lineage: Bacteria > Bacillati > Actinomycetota > Actinomycetes > Propionibacteriales > Propionibacteriaceae > Luteococcus > Luteococcus japonicus. The sequence continues at coordinate 597,650 of NZ_RKHG01000001.1, forward strand.
GAAGGGCTTGGTGTCCCATCGCAGAAGGAGGACGAACATGTCTCACGCTAGTGGTGTTTCCCGTGGTGACCGCAACCGCAATGCCCGACTCGGGCGGCTCCGGGAGGCCGTCCCGGTCACGAACGCGATCGTCGGGATCGACCTCGCGGACACCAAGCAGATGCTGGTGGTCTGCGACCACGACTCGAAGGTCTTGGCCCGACGAACCTTCCGTTGCAAGGCCTGGGACCTGGGCAAGGCCCTCGACTGGGCCGCCGACCGCGCGACGAGGGCTGGCTACACCGGCGTCACAGTCGCCTGCGAACCGACCGGGCACCGCTGGCGCGTCCTCGGGCAGCTCGCCGCCGACCGCGGCATGAGCTTCGTCTGCGTTCAACCGATGTTGTCGTCATGGGCCCGCAAGACCGAGGACCTGACCATCGACAAGACCGACGACAAGGACGCTGTCCTGATCGCCCGCCTGACCGCCCAGTTGCGCTGCTACCTGCCCGAACCGGTCGACGAGACCTGGGGTCGGCTGCGTCACCTAGGGCAGCGACGGGCCCGGCTGCTCGGCGTCCATACCGAGTCTGTCCAACAGATCAGGGCCCTGCTGGAGTGCGTCTGGCCCGCGGCTCTCGAGACCGCGAAGCACCCGTTCAAATCCCACACCTGGATCGCCGCGCTCCACGTAATCGTCTCCCGCGACGGCGGCGACCTCGCCCTGAGCCGGCGCCGAGGTCTGGCCCGTTTCGAGCACCAGGTCGGTCGCGAGCTGATCCGCCGCGGTTACCAGCGTCCCTGCCGGCGGATCGTGACAAGACTTTTCACCGCCCTCGACGACCCGGCCGGGGTGCTGGAACACCGACGTTCCGCGTTCGAACGGATCAGCTGGATCCTCGACGACTTCGACCACGCCCACACCCAACTCGTCGAGGTCGACCAACGCCTGGTCGCCGTCCTCGACGAGCTCGGGCTGACCGAGCTGGTCACCAGCATCGACGGCCTCTCGGCGGTCGGCGCAGCCGCGATCCTGGCCGAGACCGGTGACCTGACCCGCTTCACCTCCGCCCGCGCCGTCGTGAAACACGCCGGCCTCGCCCCGAGGGAACGCATGTCCGGGGCGTTCACCGGCAGAGCCAGGCTGACCGGCGCCGGCCGGCCCGAACTCCGAGCGGCGGCCTGGCGGGCGGTCTGGGGCTGCCTGCAGAACAACCAGGTCCACGCGGCCCGCTACCGCCACCTCACCACCCGCGAGACGAACCGGCTCAAGCCCACCCAGGCCCAGGCCGTCGTCGCCGCCGGCCTGCTACGGCAGCTCTACGCGATCGTCACCACCCGGCAGGCCTGGAGCCCCGACATCGCCTCCACTGGCAGCAGGCCCGTCGCCACGGTCGTCCACCTGGAGGCCATCGCTGCCTGAACCAACCCCTACAAGCCACCCGCCCGCGTCGCCATCAGCCAGGCGTCCACACCCAAGAGCTGGGTCGGGGCGAGCCCTCAGCGGCATTGGGAACCCCATCGGTATCCCGTCTGTCATCATGGGCAGCCCCGACCCTCGTCGACCAACCCGATCACACGCTGCAGAGCCCAGCTCCATTACCTATGCAGGGACCGACGAAAACCCCGGGACACCCGACCCAGTCTTGACACGAAACGCCTCACGCTGATGACAGTGACATCCTTGCCGCGTCTGAGAAGTGACGTGCTGGTCAAGGGTGCGAAGTGCTCGCCCACCTCGTCGACCCAGCCGCTGCTTACACTCAGTGCCCATGAGTGCTCGGAAACGCAGCGTCGTCGGCCTTCTCGCACTGCTAAGCCTGCTGGCCGTGGCCGTAGGGGGCCGGTACATCGTGATCCAATGGCGCCAATCCGCACCGATCGGTGAGTTGGAATCGAACTGGGGCGTGAGGATGCCTCGGTCGTTGACCCCCATTGAACAGCGTTCCGAGCCCAGGTTTCATGGCGACGGCTACCGGATCAAGGTCTTCGCTCCTACTCTGCACACCACTACCGAGGGCACCTTTCTGGACGTCACCGCGATGTCCACCAAGCCACTTACAGCCGAGGAGCGCGGTCTGGTAACCCAAGCCAATGCCCAGTTGCGACCGGCCCATCCGCTGGACCCCGACACTCGCTCGTTGCGCAAAGCCCACGCCCTCATGCCAAACGGCTGGACTGACAACGAGTTCGTACTGGGCGTCTACGATCCCGCTACCGACCTCTTCTATGTCTATGAAAGTTTCATGTGAGGAGACAATCATCACCTCGTAATGCGGCCTAGTCTGACGCTACGCGACGACAGCGGCAAAGTAGTGCGTCCTTCGAGTCGGGGCAACACTTAGGTTCGACGGGATTCGCCGCTCTGGTGCGCAGTGCTCGTTGACAAGCACGGAGCCTTCGTCAGCTTCGGGTACGAGGGCTTCAGAGTCGCTTGGCCATGCGCGGCGCAACAGTGCGGTCACGCTCGCTGGTCGGGGGCTGGGGGGGACGACGTCATAGGCGTCTCTTGAGGGTGAAGGCGGCGATCGTGATGGTGGCGATCCCGGCGAGGGCGGCCGCGATGGCGAAGCTGGTGGGGTTGGGGGGGTCGGTCATCCACGTCCAAGCTTGAAGGGTGTCGAACACTGGTGCTGGTGGCCAGAAGCGATCGAAGGCTTGGACGGCGCGAGGCAGTGTGGGGATCGAGGAGAAGCCACCGGCAGCGAAGAAGGAGCCGGCGAACGTGACCATCAACAGGGGTTGGATGGTGCGGTAGTCGCGCAACCAAGCGCCGATGGCGATGCCGAGTCCGGCGCAGGCCAGGGCGACGCCGCCGCTCAGTGCGAGCAGCAGGGGAACCCGATCGAGGGGGATTCGGACGCCGAAGGCGAGCATGGCGACGGCAAGTGTGACCGCGGTGTTGACGGCGGCGGCGACGAGTCCGGCGAGGATGGTTCCGGAGACGAGGTCGGCAAGTGGGCGGGGAGCGAGACGTACTTCCTTGGCGGTGTGCCGTTCCCATTCACGCGCGATCATGATTGCGGTGTTGAGCGCAGCTCCAACCATGACGGCGAGAATGGCGGTGCTGTTCGCGATGAAGGTCTTGCGCCAGACGTCGGAGGTGCGGGTGGTGTGTTGAGTGATGGTGATGAGTGTCCGGTCGGGATGGTGCGCGGCGGCGTAGTCCTGGATGACCCGGTCGAGACGCAGTCTGGCGTTCTTCATCATGTCGGTGTTGATGTTGTAGACAGCCGTTTCGAGTGTGGGGGTTGAGCCGGCGGCGATCTTGGCGTCGAAGTCGGCGGGGATGGTGATGACGAGTTGGAGGCGCCCTTGGTGGACGAGACGGTCAGCTTCGGCAGGGTCGGTGGTGATCACTTTGAAGTAGGGGGTGATGTTGCTGCGACTGTCCCTGATGGTTTGCTCGAAGGCTTGCGCGCGAGGCCCGCGGCTGTGGTTGACCAGGCCGATGTTCCAGTCGTCGCCGCCGAAGCCGAACAGGACTCCGCACAGGAACATCAAGACGAGTGGTATGAGCATGGGTCCGGCCAGTGCCTGGCGGTCCCGGGACCACTGACGCAGATTCTTGGTGGCGATGGCGAGGATGCGGTCGGGGTTCATTACTGGCCTCCGGTGAGGTTGGAGTAGGCACGGCGTAGGAGCCAGGCAGCGAAGCCGAGGACGATGACGGTGGCGGCGATGACAATGCCGAGGTTGCTGGCCAGGTTGGTGCTGTCGCCGGTGAGGAAGATGCTGCGGGCTGACATGAAGGCGTAGGTGGTGGGCAGGGCGCGAGAGAACTGCCACAGGCTGGTGATGGGCTGACCCCATGCCAGTCCACGCATGGACTCCTCGTTGCCGGACACGAGGAAGAACAGGATGGCGAGCGCGATCAGGGATGAGGTGGCGGCCAGGGTTTTCTTGGACGCGACACCGAACGCCGCGCCGATCCCCGCGCCCATCAGCAGTGTGGTGATGACGATTCCGGCCATCGCGGCCAGGTTGCCGGTGGGGGTGAAGCCGAACCCGATGATCAGGACGGCCAGGACGAGCGCGACCGACAGCAGGCTTTGCCCCAGGCCCGCCAGCACTTTGCCGGCGACCAGAGTGCCCCGGCTCACCGGGGCCAGCAGCAGCCCTTTGACGGTGCGGTCGTTCCACTCTGAGGCGACGTGCAGACCGGTGTTCACCATGGCGGCATAGAGGCAGCCGAACAGCAGAAGGCTGGTCGAGATGTAGCCCAGCATGGTCGGGTCGTGCGGGAGCCAGCGGGTCTCGTGCACGGTGATGACGGGCTCCGCAATCTGGTCGTTGAGGTCCCGGACGGCTTTGTCCAGCCGAAGCCGCAGGTTCTTGGAGTAGTCGGAGTTGATGTTGTTCAACCGCAGGTCGACCTGGCCGCTGCCGGACGCGACGGAGCTGCTGAATCCTTCCGGGATGATGATGGTGGCCAGCGCGCCGCGCTGGTGGAACGCGCTGTCAGCATGGGCCGGGTCGGTGGTCAGGATGTCGTAGTAGGGGCCTTCCTCGCTGTGCAGGTCGCGCAACGTGGCGGTGAGCCGGATGGCGGCGGGCCCGCCATCGTGATCGGCGATCATGATGGGGTTCGTGTTGCTGACCGGCACGATCAATGAGTAGAAGAAGATGAACACCAGTGGGATCACAACACTGATCACCATCAGGAATGGTTGCCGGAGGAACCGGGTCCAGTCCTTTATCGCGATCGCCAAGATCGGGCCGGGGCCGGTCATGCCGCACCTCCGTCTCGCAGCGCCGATCCGGTCAAAGCCAGGAAGACGTCGTTGAGGTCTGGTCGGCGCAGACCCACGATCATGGCGTCGGGGTCGTGGCTGGTGAACCAGTCCAACACGGCCCGCATGGTGGTCGGGGCCCCGTCGGCGGAGATCGACGCGACACCGTCGCGCCATGTGACGTCCCGCACCCCCGCCACCCGACGCAAGTCCTCGGCAGGGCGCCGGGTGGTGTGCACATCGATGAACGAGTGCCCCAGCCCGGAGCGCAGCTCGTCGGGGGTGCCCGTGGCGACGAGCCGGCCGTGGTCGAGGATCGCCAGCGAGTCGGCCAGCGCCTGCGCCTCTTCCATGTAGTTCGTGGTCAACAGCACGGTGCCGCCCTGATCGGCGATGGAACGGACCCTCTCCCACACTGCCGCCCGCGATTGGACGTCCACGCCGAGGGTGGGCTCGTCTAGCACCACGACACTCGGGCGGGTCAGGAGTGCGCGCGCCAACGCCAGCCGCCTCTGCATCCCGCCGGAATAGGTGCCCACCCGGTCACGGCGCCGGCCAACCAGGCCCACCAGCTCGAGCACCTCGTTGATGCGGCCGGCCCGCTCGCTCCGCGGCACGCCGTACAGCCGGGCATGGAAGGACAGGTTCTCATCAGCGGTCAGATCGTCGTACAAGGCCGTCTCCTGGGGCACCACCCCCAACCGGGTCCGCACGGCGGTCACATCACGGCGCACGTCAATGCCCTCGCATACCACCGTGCCCGAGGTGGGGCGCAGAAGCCCGCACAACAAGTTCACGCTCGTGGTCTTGCCCGATCCGTTCGGGCCGAGCAGCCCGAACACCTGCCCCGGCATCACCTCATGACTGAACCCCTCCAACGCCACGAACGGAGGCCGGCCACGGCGCCTGAACTCCATCCGCAAGTCTTGAAACGTAATCGCTGCTGTCGTCATGGGCACCAGTAACAGCCCCCGTGTGACACCATTTCAACCGTGGTGAATAAATCACGCGGCCGACCCTCCACCCCCAGCGACTCCCGAGACCGTATCCTGCAAGCGGCTCGTCAGCGATTCACCGCCGACGGGTACACGGGCACGTCCTTGCGGGCCATCGCTCGCGACGCCGACGTCGACCACGCCCTGGTCAGCTACTACTTCGGTGGAAAGGAAGGCCTGTTCCGGGCCGTCACCGAGCTCGTCTTCACACCCGCGCAAATCTTTGACGCCATCACCGCCCGCACCCCACCAGACCGATTCGCCGCCACCCTCCTGCACACGGCCCTGACCGCCTGGGACCGGCCGGACTACCAAGCCGGCTTGGGTCGACTCATCACCGACGCGCTCACCACACCGGCCGCCCAGCGAGCGCTCCGGGAATATCTGGAAAACGAGATGATCGGACGGCTCGCCCACCTGCTGGGCGGTACCCGTGCACATCAAAGAGCCGCAGCCGTCGCCAGCCTGATCAGCGGCCTCTACTTCACCCGCTACATCCTCAAGCTCGAACCGACGGCCTCAATGACAGCCGAGGAACTCACCCAACAGCTCGCACCCACACTGCAGACCCTCCTACACCGTCACCCTTGACCGCGACTTGGTCGTGCTGCTCCGACAATGCTCGTGCTGCTGAGCCGGATGGGCTGAGCCCCCCGCCCCTGCTATCAACGCGGCAAAGGTGCGCATCTCAGACGCCGCCAAAAGCTACGGGCGCCCTCTGCGGATGAGTGTCTACTTCCCCGCCCGCGCCCGGGACCTCTACGAGTTCACCCTGCACGACGGAGCATAGGTCCACCTGCATGACGTGAGCTGCGCCGACATCAGGCGCTAGTGCGGGGTGGAGCCGATTCGTGGGCTCAGATCCAGCCTCCTACCGATCGCCAATGATCCATCAGTAGGGGCTGCCGCTCCTGCTTCAGCCACTGGGCTGCCTCCTCCTCAGCCTCTGCGATAGAAGCCTGTGTCGCTCGATCAACCTCCCGGTCAAGGTGTTCTCCGTGCGCTTTCCATCCCGGAGCAGCCTGCTCGATTAGGTCCTCTGCCTGCTGGAAACCCTTTGACTCGTGGAGTCTCGCCTGGGACGCGTTCATGTCGCTCAGGGATTGGCGTAGCTGGCCCGGTCGCATCCCATCCAGGATGGGCGCGGCGTCCACGACGATTCCGGATCGGACTGGTATCCCGTGCCTCAGCGCGAGGTCCAAGTCTCGGTGGGGATCATGAGGTTCCTCGACGGCCTTCCACTCCAGTTCCTCGATGACGTTTGGGTGGTCCTTGATGATCTGAAGGCGAGCGAGCGGCGAGTCTGTCCAGTAGATGCTTAGCGGAGGTGAGACGAGGAAAAGCATGGTGGGCCCTCACGTGGTCTGATCGGCTGGTCATCCAGCTCGGAACAAGACCTTACTGGGACGCGCCGACAGATTGACTCGGCTGGCAGTGATGCAGGCATGGGGCTGCCCACGCATCGCGGCAGATGATCGCGTTCGACCGCAAGGTTCACCAAGCGCAGCCCGCGGAACCCTGCGACCATGACGCCATGAACGATCCACAGTTGGACGCCACCATCGCTGCATGCCGTCAGCTCATCACCACCCGCTTCCCCGCGGATCAGGATGCGGGCGCCGCAGCCATGCTCCTGGAAGACGGGACGATCCTGACTGGCACCGCCCCGGAGACCCTCAACGCTTCCGTGGAACTCTGCCACGAGACAGAGCCGTACTGCGCCGCCTACCGACTGCAGCAGCGCATCATCGCGTCCGTGTGTCTCCACCGACAGGCCAGTGGACGAACCGTCGTATTAAGCCCTTGCGGCGTCTGCCGCGAACGCCTGGCCATTCACGGTCCCGACGTGCTGGTGGCAGTCGCCGACCCCGGGGACCCCGTCCACGTCCAATGGAAGAAGCTCAGCGCAGTCCTGCCTGACTACTGGCTAGTGGCCTTTCCCGAGGACATCGATCCGCGCTGGCTGCCGACATCCTGACCTCAGCGCGGCGAAGTAGCCGGACGCCCCACCAATGCCACAACATCTGCTCGCGGCAAAGGTGCGCATCTCAGACGCCGCCAACAGCTACGGGCGCCCTCTGCGGATGAGTGTCTACTTCCCCGCCCGCGCCCGGGACCTCTACGAGTTCACCCTGCACGACGGAGCATAGGTCCACCTGCATGACGTGAGCTGCGCCGACATCAGGCGCTAGTGCGGGGTGGAGCCGATTCGTGGGCTCAGATCCAGCCTCCTACCGATCGCCAATGATCCATCAGTAGGGGCTGCCGCTCCTGCTTCAGCCACTGGGCTGCCTCCTCCTCAGCCTCTGCGATAGAAGCCTGTGTCGCTCGATCAACCTCCCGGTCAAGGTGTTCTCCGTGCGCTTTCCATCCCGGAGCAGCCTGCTCGATTAGGTCCTCTGCCTGCTGGAAACCCTTTGACTCGTGGAGTCTCGCCTGGGACGCGTTCATGTCGCTCAGGGATTGGCGTAGCTGGCCCGGTCGCATCCCATCCAGGATGGGCGCGGCGTCCACGACGATTCCGGATCGGACTGGTATCCCGTGCCTCAGCGCGAGGTCCAAGTCTCGGTGGGGATCATGAGGTTCTTCAACGGCTTTCCACTCCAGTTCCTCGATGACGTTTGGGTGGTCCTTGATGATCTGAAGGCGAGCGAGCGGCGAGTCTGTCCAGTAGATGCTTAGCGGAGGTGAGACGAGGAAAAGCATGGTGGGCCCTCACGTGGTCTGATCGGCTGGTCATCCAGCTCGGAACAAGACCTTACTGGGACACGCCGACAGATTGACTCGGCTGGCAGTGATGCCGGCATGGGGCTGCCCACGCAGAGCGGCAGAGTCGTTCGTCTGACATCAATAGCGGACTCGCTCACGGGCGGTGAGGTTCAGTGAGCGCAAGGTGGGCAGGATGGCTTCGGCAAGCAGTCGGTGGCCCTCGTCGTTTGGGTGCACCTCGTCCTCATTGACCAGGGCGGTGTTGGCGTCCACCACGTGGCGGAACGCGTCGACATAGGTGGCTCCGGTGGCCTTGCAGGCGTTCTCGACGTTGGCGACGATGCCCAGCCCGCGGTGGGAGAGCTGGGTGCCGGGGAAGTATGTGACCGCAACGACGGGGACGCCGGGGAGCTCGGTGGCGAGCCTTTCGAAGTCCCGGCGGGTGCACTGGGCGATCACATCCGGCATGTCGTCCATGAACCTCAGATCGTTGGCGCTCAGGCAGACCACGACGGCGTCGGGGCGGAGGCGGACGACGGCGTCGAGCAGGGTGGTGTCATCGGCGGAGTTGGTGAGTTTGCCGTCGGCGTCGCGGGGTCCGCGGCGTCGGTAGAAGCCCATGCCGTCGATGGCGATGTTGACTTCGCGCCAGTCGAGCTCGGTACAGACGAGGCTGCTCCAGCGCCTTTCCGGGGAGCTGATGCTGCGGTGTCCGGTGGTGATTGAGTCGCCGTAGAAGGCGACGGTGGGTAGGTCACGAGCGACAGGTGTTGTGGTCATGTGCGAAGGCTATGGGCCGGGTCTGACACTTTCGACACCCGGGATCGTGCAGCATTCTCGGGCGTTGAACCGAGCATCTGACGACCCGCGAACAGGATGTCCGCCTCTCGGCGGATGATCGATGTCACGCGCGCCAGAGCCTTTCTCCCCCATCACTCACGATCCTTGGAGTCAACGCACAATGATCGCAAGTAATAGAAGGTGTTTGAGAGGGTTGCCGGAGGGGGTGGCGAGGTGTGTTCAGAGGCGTTGATAGATCTCTCGGCGGTGGCCGACTGCGAGCACCAAGACGAGCAGGACGTCATCGTGGATCTCGTAGATGATGCGGTAGTCGCCGGTGCGTACTCGCCATTCCCCGTCGCCGCCCACGAGCTTCTTCGCACCCGATGGTCGGGGCTCGCCTTGCAGCAGTTCGATGGCGCCCTGGATGCGGCGACGGGCGCTGCCATCAAGCTTGCGGAACTGCCGTGAGGCTGAGGGGCTGAACTCGACCCGGTAGGTCATGCGATCCCCAGGTCTGCCTTGACCTGGTCCCAGGGAATGGTTCCTTCGGTATCGATCTCCGCGCGTGCTGCGCGCGCCGCCTCGATGTCGGCAAGGTCCTCGGCGGCATCGATCAGCCGATCCAGGTCATCTGCGTCGATGACAGCCGCGACGCGCTGTCCGCGTCGGGTGAGGTAGACGGGATCATGACGGACGCGGGCCTCATCCACGACATCGGCCAGGCGCGCTCGGGCGTCACTCATGGTCAGTTCAGTCATGGCACCCATCTTAGCTGAAATAGCTGAAATGTACATATCAGCTGTTTCATGGGAAACTGGCATCGCCATCTACTGACACGCGAAACACCTCGTCAACGCCACTTCGGGCGCCACCCGGCATTCAGGCTGGCGGCGCCTTGTCCTGCCCTCTTAGCAGGAACCCCACCCACATCGGTCGTACTGACCGGTGACGTTGGTCAATCGTGAGAAGGGCGGCCGATTCCCCGTAGGCCGCGTAGGGCCCGGGGACGCTCACCCTGATCAATTCGCATGAAACACAACATCTGGCACCTACCCGCTTCCCCCCGCGGGTACATGTTGGGGCCGTGGGGTGAAGAACTGTCGGCAGCAGCATCTATGGTGATCGCCAGAAGCACGCAGCCCCGGCAATCCCGCCGGGGAGACGCAATGTCGGGACTGGCTCTACCTGGACCGTAGATCACCCGCGCTATAGCGCCACGCTGTGCTTCCACTAGCCCCCGCATCTCGGGGATGGAGGCACCATGGCCGTACTCTCCCAGCAGTTCAAGGACGCGCTCGCCACTCTGGAACCGGCAGCCGACGCCACCCACGCGGCAACTGCGCACGACGAGGTGCGCGACAGGCTCGACCAGGACACACAGTTGATCAACTGGGGACTACACACCCTGCTCATTGGCTCCTACGCCCGAGAGGTGTCCATCCGGCGGGTCAAGGACGTCGACGTGTTCTGCAAGCTGCCCGATCTTCCACGGAGTTACGACCCCCAGGACCTGCTGCAGAAGTTCTCCGACGTACTGCACGACACCTACGGGGATCGAGTGGCCAAGAACGACAGGTCCGTGAAAGTCGAGTTCCCAGCCTTCGACATGCACGTCGATGTCGTCCCGGCAAGACCGCTAGGGGAGGTATGGCAGATCCCAGACCGGCAGGGTGGATGGGAGAGGACACACCCCCTCCGTTTCGGAGAGCTCACCACCCAGCGCAACAAAGACCACGACGGTCACTACGTCCCGACGGTGAAGCTGCTGCGCCAGACACGCCGTGCACTACTGGCTGACGCTAAGCCCGGCGGCCTGTTCGTCGAGGTGGCCGCCTACCACGCTTTCGCCGGCATCCCCACCGGAACCGACGCGCCCCGATCGACCGCCGGCTACTACACCAAGGCGCTCGAGACGATGGCTCCGATCCTGCAGGCTCACGCCGATGGCACGACGCACCTCCTCAACCCGGCCGTTCCTGGGCAGGAACTTCATGTGCGCGCGACCGACCAAGAACTGAAGGACATCGCGGACGCCTGGGCCAAGGCTGCCGCAGACGCACGCGAGGCGTTGGACTCCTTGGACCCGGTTGCGGCTGGTTCGATCTTCGCCGGGCTCCTCGGGACGACCAGCGACGGGGCGGACGTGTTCACGCCCCCCACCAACACACACGCAGCGGCAGCGACACCAGGACACCGCACTCTGCCCAGCGGACAGTCGCCGACATTCGGATGACCAGTCCGGCAGCAACCGACGTAATCAGCCACCAGCTCTTGCAGCTCGACGAGGCCTTGAACCGCCTCGGCCTGCGCACGCTCTCCAGCGGCACCGCCCCGACGGAATGGCGCTGGCAGGGCCACGCCGGCGCATCTGGCGAACCGATGATCATCACGCTGGACTCGGCCTTTCCCTACTCACCACCCAAGGTGGTGCTCGAAGCACGGGCAGGGAACCACGACTGGCACCAGAACCAGCGCGGAGAGCTGTGTCTGTGGGACCGGCATGCTCAGGGCGATCTCCCCTGGCTGGATGCCCAGCAGGTCCTGACCCGCGTCGAGGAGTGGGTCGACAACGCTAACCGCGGCTGGCCGGCCGATGTACCCCAACTCGACCTAGAGGCGTACAGCGACCCGAAACTCATCCCGCGGCGCGGTCACCTCGTACGTCCACTCATCGTGATCGATCGGTGGACCAGCGTCGCGAACCACTGGTTCACCGCCAGCCGCCCCGACGAACGGGGCTGCATCCACGTCCAGACCGCCACCCCGCCGCCCCCGAAACCGAGGACGAAGAGCAAAGGTAAACCTCTTAGTTCGCACCAGCTCCTGGGGCTAGCCATCGAGCTGGGAGAGATCTCCGCCCCCTTCTTCACGATCCACGAGCTCTTCTCCGAACTCGGCTCCGATGCTCACCGGGTGGAGCAGTACTTGGCAGCCGGCAGGGATGTCGTCGTGGCGGCCCGATACCAGCGCTGTGGGCATACCGGATTCACGGGCTTTTGGCTCTGGCAGGACGATCGAACGAACCGATACGGACACGTGGCCGTCGTCGAAGAGGAGTCATCCCAGCGCCTTCGCGCAGGATGGCACGCCGGCACCATCACGGACCGCACGGTCTCCGTCGTCGGAGCGGGGAGCCTGGGCTCGTACGTGGCAGACATCCTGGCCCGCAGCGGTGTTCGACACCTCGTTGTGCACGACGATGACCGGCTCCTGCCAGGCAACCTGGTCCGGCACGCCACTGCCGAAGCACCGATCGGGGAGAACAAGGCCGTTGCCGTGGCAACCGTCCTCAACGCCCGCACCCACGATCACACTGCGGACGCACGGCCGGCAGTGCGCACCTTGGAAGACGCTATGGCGCTGCTCGGGGAACAGGACTTGCTCATCGACTGCACGGGAGACCGGCTCACCTTCCAACTCTTCGAGGAGGCTGCCCGACTGACCGGCCAGCGATTCCTACACGTGGCGGTGGTAGGCCATGGCCAGTATGCGCGCATCGACATTTGCCCACCCCTCGCCGGCGCCGATCCGATTCCCGCCGAGACCACCGAACCAACTGGGCCGCTGGACTTCGAAGGCGGCTGCGGCGACCCGATCAGCCCCACGCCGCCCGCTGCGGTAGTGGAGACCGCCGCCATCGGAGCACGTCTAGCCATCCAACTCCTGACAGGAGAGGCCGTGGCGCCTGCCGGGGAGTCACGACACCTGTTCGCGGCGATGCCATGACCGACACTCTCGTCATCGATCCACGAGCGTGGGCGTCACTCTCTGCCGAGGCGACAGCCGCTCTACCACGAGAGACGGGGGGGATCCTGCTCGGGCACCTCACGCCGGGGACAATGCACGTCTCCCAAGCGCTAACTGTGCCGGACGCCCGCGCAACCAGGGTGCGGTACCGGCGCGACGTCGACGAGGCCACCGACCTCCTCAAGGAACGCCTCGCGCACGATGAAACAGGGCTGCTCGGCTACCTCGGCGAGTGGCACACCCACCCCCTCCCCGTCGGGCCGAGTCCCAGCGACGAACGCGCCATCCGGCACCTGGCCGCCGACGGAGACCACGACGTCGCCCTGCTCGTCGTCGCCCTCACCCGACGCGGATGGAGAGCCCACTGCTGCCTGGCCATGCCGGACGGCCACATCACACCGATCACGTTCACACCACCAGGAGAGCCCACATGAACAACCCCATCACCATCCGTGACGTGTTCATTGCCAAGCAACGGCACCTGCTCGCTGCCTTGGAGATCGTGCCATCGTTCACCGACCACGGGACCACCATCGGCGATGACACTGAAGCCAACTGGGTCAGAGTCCTCCAAGAGTTCCTGCCCGCTCGCTACGGCGTGGCCAAAGGAATCGTGATGGACTCCTGTGGCGCCCGAAGCGAACAGATCGACGTCATCATCTACGACCCCCAGTACTCGCCCCTGCTCGCACGTGCCGCGTCGGGTGATCTGTTCATCCCAGCGGAGGCGGTCTACGCGGTCTTCGAAGTCAAGCAGGAGATGAACAGGCCCTTCATGGACTACGCCGGCAGCAAGATAGCCAGCGTCCGCCGCCTCCACCGAACAAGCGTTGCGATCCAACATGCCGGCGGCGTGTACGACCCCAAGGAGCCCATCCCCATCCTGGGAGGCTTGCTGACCACCCGCAACGGCTGGGCAGACCTCCAAGGGCAAGCGCCTATAGCCTCCATCCTCGCGCTGGAAGGTGAGCGACGGGTGGACTTGGGCTGTGCGCTACAAGGCGGTTCCTTCCGCAGGACCGGCGACCCTACACAGCCCCTACAGCACAGTGACGCAGAGACTACACTGATCTACTTTCTTCTCTCGGCCTTCGAACGACTCCAGGCAGTTGGGACCGTCGCAGCTGTCGACATGGCGGCCTACCTGACGCCCCTCGCCGATCCCAGCCGAGACTTGGGGGTGTGACAGGGGTCCGCCCCTCACGACGAGCCGGCGCGCAGTCTGCCGCAAGTCCTCACCGGGTCAGAAGCGCGCATGAGTGTCAACCCGCCCGTCGCTACCGGAGGGGTCTGCCATCAGCCGGAACGCACCGAATTCCCTGATCGAGGCAGCAGATCGAGTGGTCTCAGATTCCGCTGAGTGGGTAGTGGGGCTCAGGGGGCAGCTGCACGGCAATGTCGTCTCCCGTCGAGACGATGCCGCCACGAGCGACGATGCCCATAACCCCGGCGAGCTTCACCACGTTGCACTCCCCGTCCTTGTGCAGGACCTCCTTGAGGAGACCGGCCTGGAAGTCGTTGATCTGCTAGCAGGGGTTACGCAAGGCGGTCAACACGATGGCGGCGTCGCCAATGACCAGACGCGTGCCAACGGCCAGGGCGAGCAGGTCCAGCCCGTGGGTGGTGATGTTCTCGCCGAGCTGCCCAGGTGCGACGACGTGACCGCAGGCCCGGAGCCGGTCGAAGAGTTCGTCGTGGATGAGGTGCACCTGGCGCATGTTCGGAGTGCTCGGGTTGGCCTGGACCCTGCTGCGGTGCTGGACGGTGACACCGCAGTGGGCATCGCCCTCGACGCCGAGCCCTTCGAGCAGCGTGATCGCGTCAACGGCCTCCTTGGTGAACCCGTGGATCGGGCTCACGTGAACAGCAGCGACGACAGAAGTTATGCCGCCATCGAACCACGACCTCCGGCCATGCCCAGTTCTCGGCGTGTGCGCTGTCACGCACCTCCGCATTCGTCTCCTAACCGACCGCTTGCGAGACATGTTCGAGTGAGACAGCTGCCCCGCGATCAGGCCTGTCTCACAACAGCGTCCGCAACCGCTGTCTAGAATCCTGTCCGTCGGACAAGTTGCGAGACAGACGGGAAAGCGTGATGGCGGCGAAGTTGATCGGGTATGCACGGGTCTCCACCCGCGGACAGGGAACCGACCGCCAGGTCGCCGACCTGCTGACCGCGGGAGTGCGGCGCGACGACCTGTACGTGGACCACGGCGCCAGCGGTGCCCTTGCCCGCCGCCCCGAACTGGATCACGCGATGGCCGCCCTCGAACCGGGCGACACCCTGGTGGTCTGCACCCTCGACAGGCTGGGCCGCAACACCAGCGCCATGCTCGACCTCGCTGCGTCCCTGAAGGATCGCGGGCTGCATCTACGCGTGTTGAACCTCGGCGGTGAGGCCGTCAACACCGCGACCCCGATGGGTGAACTGCTGTTCACCGTGCTGGTCGCGTTGGCGCAGATGGAACGTGAGGTGAAACTGGAACGATCCCGCGACTCGGTGGCCAAGCGACGCGCGGCCGGCCGCGACCTCGGCGGTCGCCGCCAACTCTTCACCGATCGACAGATCGAGCGAGCCAGACGGGCCATCGCCGCGGGCGACTCCCCCACCGACGTCGCCGCCGACCTCGGCATGTCGCGCGCCACCCTGTACCGCAGGCTCCGTACACAGGAAGCCGAGCGGGCATGACATCACTCTCACGCCGATGAGCGCGCGTTGTCCGGGGCCGGGCTACAACGGGCCGACCGCGCCGATTACGTGTACTGGGGAAACAGCCAGTCAGGCCCAATGCGCGGGTGCGTGAAGCCCGACCGGGAGACGGGTACGTGCGTCGCCTCGCGCCGCGTCGACCTGTTGCTGGGTGAGGAAGATCGCGCTGCGTAGGTTGGCGCCCGCCAGGTTGGCGTCGCGCAGGTCGGCGCCCAACATGTCGGTCCGTTCGAAGGTGGCACCTCGTAGGTCGGCCGCGATCAGCAGGGCGGAGCGCAGGCAGTAGCGGTCGAGCCGCGCCTTGCGCAGGTTGGCGCCCATCAGGTGCGCCCGAGGCTGGAACCTCTTGGAGCGTGGCGCGGGGTGACGATGGGCGTCGCTGACGGCGCCGAGCACCGGACCCACGCGGCCGCGCAGGGCTGCCACGTCCAACGACGCGACGTGGTCAGCCGGGGACGCGACGAGGGCCTCCACCTCGCATTGCAGCGCCTCGACGTCCTGGGCGAGTTCACCGGTGGCGAGGGTGTGGGCTTCGGTGAGCAGGCGCAGCATCTCCATCAGGTGGCGCATGGCGGCGAAGGTGGAGAACATCGCGTGGGCGGTGTCGGGTCCGTCGCGCCAGTCGGCCTGTCCGGCGAAGGTGACCT
Source organism: Luteococcus japonicus (assembly GCF_003752415.1). Lineage (NCBI taxonomy): Bacteria > Bacillati > Actinomycetota > Actinomycetes > Propionibacteriales > Propionibacteriaceae > Luteococcus > Luteococcus japonicus. The sequence goes on from NZ_RKHG01000001.1 coordinate 613,953, forward strand.
GGGTGACCTGTTGGCCGGCGCCGAAGCAGTCGAACACGGTGCATGCCGGCCAGCCCTCTTCCCGCAGCTGGGAGTGGATCTGGCAGAGGTTGTCGGTCTGCAGGTGGTGGCATGGGGTTCCGGCGGGGATGTCGGCTCCGAAGCCACCCGCCCTGGTCCTGGTCAGGGCGACACAGCACAGGCCCACGCACCGCGAGCAGTCACCTACGAACTCGTCCACGGCTTCGCTCGTCACCCGTCGAGCCTAGACCACGCCTTGCACAGGTTGTGACAGCTTGGTTTGGCCATCTTGCACCGTCCTGCATCGCGCTTTTCTGCCGCTGACCTCGACTGAAATCCGATGAGCCAATGCGGTCTTCTTCCTAGGCTCCCCCCCATGCAACTGCCGCTGCTCACCGTGGACGAACTCTCCCTGACACCGCCGCTGGTGGATGACGCGGAAGACTGGGCCGCCGCCCAGGACGACGAGTGCGCCCGCTGGTTCGACTGGCCGTGCCGGCCACCCGTCGAACGATGCCGCGACCACCTCGCGAACGTCACCACCACCCACGATCCCGACAGTTACACCTGGGCCATCCGCACACCCACCGGGTTCGCCGGCGGCATCGACCTGAAGCTCGACGAGGGAGCCTGGAACGTCTCCTACTTCGTCCACCCCGACCACCGAGGACACCACATCGCCCGCCGGGCCCTCCGAGCAGTCACCGGCTGGGCCCTGTCAGAACGCGGTGTGGATGCGGTCTCCACCCGCGTCCACACCGGGAACATCGCCAGCCAGAAGGTCCTCGAAGCCGCCGGGTTCACCAGGACCGGAACAGCCGACAACCCGGAGGCGGGACATCAGGACTTCACTTACGAGCTCCACCGCTGAACGCACTACTTTGGCCGCCAAGCGGTTGTGGACCAACCGAGACTCAGGCCCGTCTCACGGCCAACGCGCTGGACACGCCACGGCCGATGCGGAATCCAAGGTCATCGAACGAGGATGCAGGGTTCGTCTTGCGACGAACACCGGCCCGGCAGCTCCACTGCGGATCGCTCCACCCACCACCACGGATGATCCGGTAGGAGCCATAGACGTCGGGGTCGTACAGGTCCCAGCACCACTCCCACACCCCGCCCAACATGTCGAACAACCCCCACTCATTGGGTTGCTTCAAGCGCACGGGATGGGCACGCCCGCCGGAGTTGTCCGCGTACCAACCGATGTCGTCGAGCTGCGCGTACCGGGGACCCGTCGTGCCGGCGCGGCAGGCGAGTTGCCACTCCGCATCCGTGGGTAGCCGGTAGCCATCGGCCTCGTGATCCCACTCAATCACCCAGTCGTCGACCTCCGGCTGGCCGTGCGGACGCCAATGGGTCGGCGTGGGGACCTCGCGCTGCGAGATCGTGTAGACCGGCGTGAACCCGTCCTGGACCGAGAGGGCGTTGCAGAACTGGATCGCGTCGCGCCAGCTCACCTCCGTCTGGGGTAGATCAGCGAGGTCGGCGTTGACTGTCCCGCCCTGCACCTGGTTCCAGAGACTGCGAGTCACCACGACCGGTGAAAGCTCGAAGGGCTCCACCCGAACCGTCCAGGAGCGACCCGTGCCTCGGTCTACCACAAGTTCTTCGACGGTGTCCCGAAAGGGCATCGCGATCAGGTCAACACTCATGCTGCCCATCCTGCAGCGTTGGCTGCCTTACGACGCACCAATTTGCCGCTGGTCTCGCGCAAGGTGGGTCCATTTCCGGCCGGGCGCATTTTGGTGATCGTTGCAACACCTGAGTTCAGGAGTTGCTGATGACCAGACCGGGACCGTTGCCTGATTACGCGAAGCGTGAGGCGTTGGAGAAGTTGTTGTTGCAGGGAGTCTCGATGTCGGAGGCGGCCCGCAAGGTCGGGGTGAACCGCAAGACCGCGAAGCGCTGGCGCTACGGCCGCCACGATCGGCGTGCTGATGGTGTGATGCGCAACTATGCGCCCGTGATCCTGCTCAAACCAGCCAAGCCCGCCTCGCCCCGCTACCTCAGCCTGGATGAACGGATCCGGATCGCGGACCTTCATCGTGAAGGCCACAGCCTGCGCAGCATTGGCAGGCTGATGGGTCGACCGGCGTCGACCATCAGCCGTGAGATCAGACGCAACTCGAGCCCGTCAGGTCGTTATCGGCCGCATCAGGCCCAACAGCACGCGATGGCTCGCCGTCCTCGGCCTCGCCCAAGCCGGCTAGCACGCGATGCCGTGCTGCGAGAATGCGTCGAGACGAAACTGTTGCGTCGCTGGAGCCCTGAACAGATCGCCAGGTCCCTCCCTGCGATGTTCCCCGGGCAGCCTGCGCGATGGCTCTGCGCCGAGACGATCTACCAGGCCGTCTACCGGCCTGACTTGGGAGGACTCCGCCGATCCCTGCCCGGGCTGGTGCTGCGACATCGGCACCGACAGCGCAAGCGACGCCGTCATCCGCTCGCGCGCCGGCCAGGTCGCAACCATGTGCCCACGATGACGTCGATCGATCAACGGCCCGCGAGTGTGCTCGACCGGCACGAGGACGGGCATTGGGAGGGGGACCTGGTCATGGGCTCGGGCAACGCTTCCGCGGTGGTGACGCTGGTGGAACGCTCGAGCCGGTTCACGTTCGTCGGGCACCTGCCGCCGGGTCGCAAAGACTCCGCCACGGTGTGTGACGTCGTGGCTGGTTTCCTCGCGTCGCTGCCGCCCCACCTGCGCCGCACGCTGACTTGGGACCAGGGTAATGAAATGGCCCAGCACGCCACGATCGCCGCTCGTGTTCCAGGGCTGGCGATCTACGTCTGTGACGCTCACGCCCCGTGGCAGCGCCCGACGAATGAGAACACCTATTGGTACAAGATGGCGGAGCCGGAAGCGACTTCGACGGGAGTCGCTCTGGCACGGGCCGCCCGGTGACTCGGAGAACACGTGCCATCAGGCTTGCCGTTGATTTGTCCACGGCGGCCCGGTGGGCGAGAGCTCCGACCGGGAGTGACTTGATAGAAGCTTGCTGAGCCGTCAACTCGCAATAGGTATGTCCCCCGGTTAGGGCTCTCGTCCACTGCCCCGTCTCCGCACAGGTACAGCAGAAGGGACACATCGATGGTGACAGTGGGCGTTGACCCGCACAAGCATGTTCACGTGGCAGTGGCTGTGGATGCTGCTGGCCGGCAAGTCGGCAAGACTCTGACTGTCAAGAACGGACCGCATCTGATCACGGCACTGTTGGTCTGGATTCGGTCGGTCAGTGACGACCAGACGCCAGTCACGTGGGCGATCGAGGATGGGCACGGGTTCGCTCGAAGGCTCGCTGACGGACTGCTCATGGCTGGCCAAGATGTGGTCTGGGTCCCAACCCGACTCATGGTCGCACACCGCAAGCTGCACGCTGCTACCGGAGCAAAGTCGGATCCAGTTGATGCTGCAGCAGCGGCACGCGCGGCAATCGCGACACCGGGCCTGGACAAGCACCGAATCGACGAACGTGTCCGTGAGCTGCGGGTCTTGGTCGATCATCGTGCCGACTTGGTGGGGCCTTCGCCCCGGGTCATGGACACGTTGGTGTCTGATTACGCTGCGGTGGGCAGCGTAGCGGCCCGGCGGGCCTCGTAGGTGTTCGGCGGCAGGTTTCCGCACCAGGAGTGGCGTCGGCGGGTGTTGTACCGGGTGGCCCAGCGAAACACCTGCCGACGACACAACTCGGGCCCCGCGAACGTGGCCTGCCCGGCCAGGAGTTCTCGTTTGAGGGTGGCGTTGAACGACTCGGCCAGGCTGTTGTCCGCACTCGTTCCGACGGCCCCCATCGACTGGGTCACCCCGAGACGCTTGCAGAGCCTGGCGTAGGCCTTCGACGTGTAGACCGACCCATGGTCGGAGTGAAACACAGCCCCGTGCATGCTGCCCCGCTCTGCAAGGGCGGCGGTGAGGGCGTCTTCGACCAGTTCGGTGCGCATGTGGTCCGCGACGGCCCAGCCGACCAGCTTGCGGGAATAGCAGTCGATCACCGTCGCCAGATACAGGTTCCCGCCACCCTGTAACGGCAGGTAGGTGATGTCGCCCACGTAACGCTGGTTTGGCGCGGTGGCGGTGAAGTCCCGTTTGAGCAGGTCACCGAACTTCTCATCGGCCGGCTCCGGGGCGGTGGTGCGCACCCGGCGTCGTAGCCGGATCCCGGCCAGGCCATGAGCGCGCATCACCCGCGCGACGCGCTTGTGGTTCACCCGCGCCTGTGGCTCGGCGCCGTCGTTGAGTTCGGCGGTGACCCGCGGCGCGCCGTTGGCGGGGTCACCCCCCCCAGCCTTGGGGTCCTGCACGGCGCGGATCCGTGCGGCGAGCTGGGCATCGGCCTGTTCGCGTTGCTGGCGTGCCGGGCCTGCTTTCTGCCAGGCGTAGAACGAGGAGCGGGACAGTTCCAACACTTGGCACAACCGCTTCACCTGATAGGTGGTCTGGTGGTCGGCGACGAACTGGAAGCGGTTCACCAGTTCGTCTCCCCGGCGAAATACTTGGCCGCCTTGCGCAGGATGTCCCGCTCGGTCTCGATCCGGGCCTTGTCCGCCCGCAGCCGGGCGTTCTCGGCTTCCAACCGGGCTATCTGCGCCGTCGGCGACTCCGGTGACTGTCCGGGCGTGGCACCCGCCGGCCGGGCAGGGGCGTCACTGCCCGTCCTGACGCCGTTGCCCAGGTCCTTGACCCACAACGCGAGGGTGCCGTGCGAGACGCCGAGGTCCGTGGCGACCTGCTTCAACGTCGCCTCCGGCGTGGTCTCGTACAGGTCAACGGCCTGCTGACGAAACTCTGCCGAGTAGTTCTTCCTGGCCATGATGATGATCATCTCGCTTCCTCCAGCCCATGCTGGATTCCACGTGTCCACAACCCGGGGTCAGGGTCCGTGAAACGGCGAACTGCGGTGATCAACCAGCTCAAGGCCCAACTACACCTCTGGCTGGATCACACCCCAGGAGATCTGGCACGGGCCACGACCATCGCCTCGGTGAGGCGACTGTTGAAGAACTGCTCACTGCGCCCGGGCGTCATAGAGGTCATGAGCGACATGCTCAGCGAACTCGCCGCCGTCAACCAGCGCGTCCGCGACCTCGACCTCACCATCAAGCAGCTAGTCACCCCGCTGGCTCCCACGCTGCTGCACATCACAGGTATCAGCCACATCTCCGCAGCCGTGCTGATCGCCGAGATCGGTGATATCTCTCGTTTTTCGAGCTCCGCCAAGCTCGCCCGCTATACCGGATGCGCCCCGATCCCGGTCTATTCCTCGGACAAGGAACGCCATCGCCTGCACCGGGGAGGGAACCGCAGGCTCAACAGCGTCCTCTACACCGCAGCAATCGTGCAGAAGCGACGAGAACCCGCAGCGCAACAACTACTCGCACGCCACGAGCCAGGCAAAGGCACCCGCGGCGCACGTCGCATCCTCCAACGACACCTGGTCGACATCGTGCACCGAGCCATGCTCGACGACCGGGCGACCTGGACCCATCAAGTCACTCAGCTTGCTCAGGCAGCTTGACATAGAAGCGACGAGAACCCGCAGCGCAACAACTACTCGCACGCCACGAGCCAGGCAAAGGCACCCGCGGCGCACGTCGCATCCTCCAACGACACCTGGTCGACATCGTGCACCGAGCCATGCTCGACGACCGGGCGACCTGGACCCATCAAGTCACTCAGCTTGCTCAGGCAGCTTGACATAGAAGCATCTGTGAGTCTGGGGGTGGCTGGTCTGGGATCGGCTGGTCAGGATGGTGTTGGTCGTGCTGACGCGGATGTGACCCTCGAAGCAATTGGCCCATCACGGTGGTGCCTTTCCGTTGAATTGTCCATCCCGTCGGCGCGGCCGGCATCGTCCGGCCCACCTCGATGACCTGATCAGGAGACTGTCCAACGTATCGGTTGTGACCCATCACAGATGTGTCTCGAAGTGACCTCTTCCCGAACGATGCCGGCCGCGGGCGACCACCGCCCGCCCATTCACCATCCAGGAGGCCACCGATCACCATGACCATCGTCGCGCACCATCACCCGTTCGTCATTGGCGTGGACACCCACGCCCGCACCCACGCGCTGGCGATCCTTGCCTGTCCCACCGCCGAAGTCGTCGACCAGGCACAATTCCCGACCACCACCGCCGGCCTGCGACGAGCGTTGGCCTGGGTCGGTCGTCGCACCGCTGGAGACCTCGATGTCCTGTGGGTCATTGAGGGCACTGGAACCTATGGGGCACGACTGGCGCACGCCGCCACCGAAACCGGCTACACCGTGGTCGAGGCGCCCCGGATGGACTCCCGCAACAACCGCGGCCTGGGCAAGTCCGACCCGCTCGACGCCCAACGCATCGCCGCTGCAGCGTTGCCGCTGGATCATCTCAAGCTACGCATGCCTCGAGCCGACGACGGCGTCAGAGCTGCGATCAAGGTGCTACTGGCCTCCCGCGACCACATGAGTACCGAACGCACCGCCACCATCAACGCCCTGACCGCGCTGCTTCGCATCGTCGATCTGGGCATCGACGCGCGAGGGCCCCTCAACCACAGCCAGATCACTACCGCATCCACCTGGCGACCCCGCAGCGAAGACCTCGCCACTGCAACCGCCCGCGGTGAAGCCACACGCCTGGCGAGACGGATCATAGACCTCGACCACGACCTTGCCACCGCGAGCAGACGCATCCTCGAACTCCTGCGCATGAGCCCTGCCTCCGTGCTGCTCGAGGAACCAGGGATCGGGCCCATCACCGCGGCCGTCGCATTCACAGCATGGTCACATCCCGGACGCGTCCGCTCCGAAGCCGCCTTCGCCAGCCTCGCCGGGACAAGCCCGATCCCAGCATCCTCCGGCAACACACAACGCCACCGCATCAACCCCGGCGGGGATCGCCGTCTCAACCAAGCACTCCACATGGCAACGGTCACACGCATGCGCATGGATCCCCGCACCCGCGCCTACGTCGAACGCCGCAGCGCCGAAGGACGAACACCCCGAGAGATCCGCCGCTGCCTCAAGCGCTACCTCGCTCGAAACATCTACCGAAAACTCAACACGGCCGCAGCCAACTGCACCCCAAGCTCTGCTTGACAGACATAGGAGATTCAACGGGCTGCTGCGCGACTACCTGCCCAAGGGCACGAACCTGGCGGTCTTCGATCCTGTCGCCATCACCGAGATCCAGCATCAGCTCAACGAACGGCCCCGTCGTAGCCTCGACTGGCAGTCCCCTCAGCAGCTCTTCGCTACCCTGCAGAACACACCCGTGTTGCAACGATGACTGAAACCCACCCGGTCTGGCTGGGCCCCGGTTGGGTGCGAGAAGCCAACCCAGAGTGAACTCCGGGCAGCTTATGGGGGCAGTTCATGTCAGTGGTGTCGGCGCAGGCGCAGGGAGTTGGTGATGACGCTCACCGAACTGAGGGCCATGGCGGCTGCGGCGATCATCGGGGACAACAGCCAGCCGAAGGCGGGGTAGAGCACTCCCGCGGCGATCGGAATGCCGATGACGTTGTAGATGAATGCGAACAGCAGGTTCTGCTTGATGTTGCGCATAGTGTCGACGGACAGGTCGCGGGCCTTGACCAGGGCTGCGAGGTCGCCGCCGAGGAGGGTCACGTCTGCGCTCTCGATGGCGACGTCGGTCCCGGTGCCCATGGCGACGCCAACGTCCGCCCCGGCCAGGGCAGGGGCGTCGTTGACGCCGTCACCGGCCATCGCGACCGTGTGACCTTGCTCCTGGAACCGCTGGACGTGCCCATGCTTCTGATCCGGAAGCACGTCCGCGATCACCTCGTCGATGTGGAGCTCGTCGGCGATGGCGTGGGCGGTGGTGGCGTTGTCCCCAGTCAGCATCACGATCCGCATGCCACGGTGACGTAGGTCGTCGATGGCCTGGGCGGTGGTGGGCTTGAGTGGGTCGGCGATGGCCAGGATGCTTGCAGGCTGACCATCGACAGTCACGATGACGGCAGTGGCTCCTTGGCGACGGAAGGCGTCGATGTCGTCGGTCAGGGGGGTCGTGTCGGCATGCTGGGTCGTGAGGAAGGCAGGGCTGCCGACCATGACCTGGTGACCGTCGACCAATGCTTCGACGCCGCCACCCGGGTGGGCGGTGAATGCAGTGGCGGTCGGTACGGTGACGTCGCGTTCTCGCGCCGCGTCGACGATCGCGCGGGCCAAGGGATGTTCGGACCCGGACTCGACAGCGGCCGCCATGGCCAGCACGATCTCGGCGTGGTGGCCGGCGACGACCTTCTGGTCGACGAGGCTGGGATGGCCCTGGGTCAGGGTCCCGGTCTTGTCGACCACCAGGGTGTCGATCTTCTGCAGTCGTTCGAGTGCTTCGGCGTTCTTGACCAGGACGCCATCGCGGGCTCCGCGACCAACCCCGACCATGATGGACATGGGTGTGGCAAGGCCAAGCGCGCAAGGGCAGGCGATGATGAGCACGGACACTGCAGCAACGATCGCGAACGGTAGCCGGGGCTGTGGCCCGACCGTGGCCCAGACGGCGAAGGTGATCAGTGCGATGCCGATCACGACCGGCACGAACACAGCGGAGATCTTGTCGACGAGCCCTTGGATGGGGGCTTGGGAACGTTGCGCCTGGGACACGAGGTCGACGATGCGGGCCAGGGTCGAGTCGGCGCCCAGGCCGGTGGCCTCGATGACCAGGCTGCCGCCGCTGGTGATGGTGCCGCCGATCACACGGTCGCCGGGGTTCTTGTCAACAGGTACCGGCTCGCCGGTGATCATGGATTCGTCGACGTAGGCGTGGCCGTCGACCACGATGCCGTCTGCTGGGATCTTCTCACCGGGGCGGACCCGGCAATGGTCGCCGACCTGCAGGTCCGCGGATGGCACTTCCTCTTCTTCTCCGTCGGGGTTGATGCGGTGCGCGGTGGCTGGCGACAGGTCCAGCAGGGCGCGGATGGCACCCGAGGTCTGGTCGCGTGCCCGCAGTTCGAGTACCTGCCCCAGCAGCACCAGGGTGATGATCACGGCGGCGGCCTCGAAGTAGACGCCGACCCGGCCACCGTCATCACGCATGATGGCCGGGAAGATCCCCGGGGCCAGGACGGCGACCACACTGTAGAACCACGCGGCACCCACACCGAGGCTGACGAGGGTGAACATGTTGAGGTGCCGGCTGGCCACTGATCGGGCGCCACGTGCGAAGAATGGCCACCCGGCCCACCACACCACGGGGGTGGACAGCGCGAGTTCGACCCAGGGCACCCACGCCCCGACGGCCAGGGCCGGGACCATCGCCAGCACCACCAGGGGCAGGCTGAGCACGGCTGCCACGCGGAGACGGCGGCGCATGTCTGCCAGCTCTGGGTTGGGTCCGTCGTGGACGCCCACCGAGACCGGTTCGAGCGCCATGCCACAGATCGGGCACTCGCCCGGCCCATCCTGCCGGATCTCGGGGTGCATGGGGCAGGTCCATTCGCCATCGCGTGGGCCGGTGTCGGCCTGTGGTGGCGGGGTGCTTTGCCCGCCGTGCTCTTGGTGGGCAGCAGGCTGCCCGGGGTGGGTGTGCTGGTGTGCTGCTGGCGCGGGGGGCTGCCCGTCCGGTTGGAGGAACATGCCGCACTTGGGGCAGCGGCCAGGGTGGTCACTGGTGACCTCGGGGTGCATGGGGCAGGTGAAGGAGTCCCCTTCAGCCGTGATGGGCTCGTCGGGTGGGGTAGGGCTGGTCATGGTCTTCCTCGTCCGTTGAGTGGTGGTGCTCTGTGGTGCTGGTGGGCGCGTGGTGCGAGGTTCTTGGCTCAGTGGTGATCGGCCCCGTGGTTCATCATCCGCATCATGAGCCACATCATCACTACGCAGCCGAGGGCGGGGATGACGGCGGCCATGACGCCGCCTGCGGCGAGGCTGGCACGACCTGTCCACAGGTATCCGGCCACGATGAGCAGCATCGGGGCACACATCAGCAGGTGCATCCAGTGGTGGCTCTTGCCGTGACCTGTCATCTTCGGGTCGTGCCGGTGCTGCACGGGCTCGAGTACCGGGTCGGCGGCGGGGCGGGGAGCGTCGCTGTCACTGCGGTTGAGCTGGGTGGGGCTTGTGTACATGGTGGTCTCCTTCGTCGTGTGTGGCTGGCTGCCGTCACCATCCAGACTGTCGAGCGTCCATGAAGCTGGACCGGGGCAAATGATGAAGGTTTGACCAAGACGTCGGAGGCATGTGCGGGCATGCGGCGGTGCGGTTCCCGGGGTGACGCGGGAACCGCACCGGCGTGGGCTGGGGTCAGTAGCGCAGGCTGGTCATCATGCCGATCTCGGCGTGGTAGATGTTGTGGCAGTGCAGCATCCAGGCTCCGGGGTTGTCGGCCTGCAGGTCGGCCTCGATGGTCTGCATGGGCAGCAGCAGCACGGTGTCCTTGCGTAGTCCGTTGCTGCCCGGCAGGGACCAGGTGTGGCCGTGGATGTGCATCGGGTGGGCCATCATCGTCATGTTCGTCATCCGCATCCGGACCCGCTGTCCCGGGCTGATCGAAAGGGGTGTGTCCTCACCGAACTTCTTGCCGTTGATGCCCCAGGCGTAGGGCTTCATCTGGCCGTTGAGCTGGACCTCGAGGGTCTGCTCCGGTTCCTTGTCGGGCAGCTTGGCTGCGTCGGCGGCGCGCAGGGCGGTGCCCAGGGCAGCCTTTCCTCCGAGTTCGGGGATTCGGGTGGTGGCCGGCGGAATGCTGCCGGCGCCGGTCTTGACGATGGCGCGGGCGGGAGTACCGGTCTTGCCCTCGGGGGCGGCCTGCAGCACGAAGACGCCGTCGCCGACGGTGACGGTGGCGTCGATCCTTTCTCCCATGGCGAGGTAGATGGCCGTCGCCTCGACCGGCTGCACGGCGAAACCGTCGGCGTGGGTGATGGTGAGTCGGTGCCCGGACAGGCCGACCTTGAAGATCGTGTCGGCTCCGGCATTGATGAGCCGTAGCCGGACCTTGTCCCCGGGGCGTGCCGTGAGGGTGCGCGGTGCGGCCGGGATCCGGCCGTTGACGACGTAGTGCGGGTAGCTCACGTCTCCGGCATCGCCCAAGGGGGAACTGCCGTGGTCCATGCCTCCCATGTCGTGGTTCATTCCTTGGGACAGGGGGCCGCTGTTGGCCTTGAAGTCGGCGAAGATCGCATCCGGTGACTTGCCAACCCCATCGGTCCAGTCATCCAGGACCAGGACCCATTCCGCGTCGTGGTCGCCCGGATCGCGTGGGTCGTCCAGCACGAGGGGAGCGTACAGCCCCCGGTCGATCTGGACTCCGCTGTGGGGATGGAAGAAGTAGGTTCCGGCATGGGGTGCGACGAACTCGTAGGTGAAGGCACTCTTGGCGGCGATGGGGTCCTGAGTGACACCAGGCACACCGTCGGAGGCGTTGCGCAGGGCAATGCCGTGCCAGTGCACCGAGGTGGCTGTGGGGAGCTGGTTGTCGACCGTGACCCGGAACAGGTCGCCCGCCTTGCCGCGCAGGACGTTCCCGTCGAGTTCGTCGGTGTAGGCCCAGGTCTTGGCCAGGACACCGCCCAGGTCCAAGGTGACAGGGCGCGGGGTCAGGGTGTGGGTGACGGTCGTCGCCCCGGCCGGGGTGGCGAGTGGTGTCTGGGTCGGGATGGCCCATGTGGCCGGGGTGGTGCTGGCCGGGGCGGGCTGCTTGGCGCCGCATGCAGCCAGGGCGCTGGTGGATGCCAGGCCGAGGCCGGCGAGCAAGGCCTGTCGGCGAGTGATCGTGTTCATGCCCACGACTCTTCCCGCCCCGCATTGTGACCGGGTCAGGGAAGTGTGGAGATTCGATCAAGACTTCGTGGCAGCACCAGGGTGAACGACGCACCGCAGCCCACCCCCGGACTGGCCGCCAGCACGTCGCCCCCATGTGCCCGGGCGACGGCCCTGGCGATGGTCAGGCCGACTCCGGTTCCGCCGTCGACGTCACGGACCCTGCGTGATCCCTGGTGGAAGAAGCGTTCGAAGACGTGGGGCACCTCACCGGCGGGTATGCCTGCGCCGGTGTCGCTGACCTGGATGGACACCGAGTCCGTGTCAGACCAGCTCGTCACACATACCTCACCCCCGCGTGGCGTGTGCTGGACGGCGTTGCGCAGCAGGTTGTCCAGGACCTGGCCGATGCGTGCAGGGTCGACGTCCACCTCCACGGGGCAGTTTCCACGGGTCACCAGCTGGATACCTGCCTCGGCACAGGCTTTCGCACACGAGGTGACCGCCGATTCCACCAGGTCATCGATGCGGGTCAGCCGTAGTTCCAAGGGGATCCGCCCCTCCTCTGCCCTGGAGACCTCGGAGATGTCGGCCGCCAGCGCCGTGATGCGCTCGTTCTGGCGTTGGAGGACCTCAAGGACCTCCGGCCCATACACGGCGACTCCGTCCTCGAGGCTCTCGAGCGTCACCCGCGTCACGGACAGGGGCGTTCGCAGCTCATGGCCAAGATCGGTCAACATGCGTCGTCGGGTGGCCTCCGTGGCCTCGATCTGGGCCGCCATCCGGTTGAACTCATGGGCCACGGATTCGAGTTCGCGCCCCAGTGGCGGCATGCGCACGGGGTCGTCGTAGTTGCCGTGCGCGACCCTCTCAGCCCCCTCGGCCAGGGCATCCAGCCCTCGGATGAGGCTGCGGTTCAGCACCCATGACGTCACCGCCGCGATCATCATCGCGGCGGCAAGCCCCAATCCCAGGGAGGCCGCACCGGCGTCATGGAAGGCACGCTCGGCATGGTCCAGCACCATGGGCTGGGTGTGCCCGGCCTCGGCCATGTGCTTCTTGAACAACGGCGGGCCCATCTCCAGGGCGGTCAGGACCAGCGTGACGCTCATGGTGACCAGGACGGCGAACTGGGTCCACACCAGCCGTCGACCCCACGACAACCCGGGCCACAGCTCTGATGGCCGTCCTCCCATCAGCCTCGGCCCATCCGGTAGCCCACGCCCCGCGCAGTCAGCACGTAGCGGGGATCGGCGGCCTCCTCACCCAGCTTCTTGCGAAGGTGTGCCACGTGGACATCGACCAGATGGTCGTCGCCGACCCAGTCCTCGCCCCAGACCATGTCCGTGAGCTGACGCCGGCTCAACACACGTCCGGGATGCGCGGACAGCGCCTTCAGCAGGTCGAACTCGGTGCGTGTCAGGTCCACCACCACACCATCCATGAAAGCCTCGCGCGAGTCGGGATGCACCACCAGTTCCCCGATCCTGCGGGCGACGGATACCGAAGCCGTGGATCTCGGGCGACGCAGCATCACTTGGACGCGTGCGACGAGTTCGCGCGGGCTGAAGGGCTTGGTGAGGTAGTCATCCGCGCCCACGGACAACCCGATGAGCATGTCCACCTCGTCAGCTCGCGCGGTCAGCATCAGGACGTAGCAGTCGCTGAAGGTGCGCACCTTGCGACAGACCTCCACTCCGTCGAGGCCCGGAAGGCCGAGGTCGAGGATGACGACATCCGGCTGCTCCTCCCGGATCCGCGACACCGCCTCGTTCCCGTCTGCACACGTGTCTGCGGCCATGCCGGCCCGTTCCAGGTAGTTCTTCACCGTGCCGGCCAGCACCGGTTCGTCGTCGACCACCAGCACCGAAGTGCGCGCCACATCGCTCATGGCTCCACCTCACCACGAGACCCAGCAGGCGTCACCTCGTCGGTTGCGAGGACGGGGACATGTTGTGGTTCATGCTGCCCATGTCGTGGTTCATGCCGGACATGCCACCCATGTCATGGGTCATGACGCTCGACGACGTGTCACCTCCCAGGACTGCCGGATCGACCATCCCGAAAATCATCGCCACGTGGGCCACCACGAGGAAGGCCGCCACCATCGCCACGTGCATCCGCAGACGGT